>JAFTIE010000113.1 GCA_017457065.1 Lentisphaeria bacterium | reverse complement strand
ATTACCTGAAAAAAGAGAACAAAAAAATGCCTTATTATGCTTGCGAAGAAAGCGCTTCATGCCCCAACGGGGCGCTTCATATTTTCCGCAGGAAAATGCTTCATACGGCGGAGCCGTGCTTCATTCGATCAGCGTTCACGTTGATCGAGCTATTGGTTGTTATTGCAATAATTGCCATACTGGCGGCAATGCTTCTGCCCGCTCTGCAGCAGGCAAAGAACCGTGCCAAACAGACCGGTTGCCTCAACAATCTTTCCCAGATCGGCAGGGGAACAGGATTTTACAGCGATGACAACAACGATTTCCCCATGCCCTATGCCACTCCCGCAGGAGCCTGGTGTCACGGAAGTACCGGCGTACTGAGACCCTATCTGCCCACCAAAGAGAAAGTCGGGGTCCATGTGGGGGGAGCCCTCTTTTACAAGAATGTCCTTTACCGGGACAACCTGGCGTGTCCCCTGCGTGAACTGAACCGGAGCTTAATGGTCCAACGGAACCGGAACGATCTTTACAGCTATCAGTGTGCCTCGCGTATGGATCTTGCCACCATCGCAAAGCGCACACAGGTGAAGATCCCTTCCCGCTCCTCTCACATCCTTGAAGGCAACCTGGGGTGGCAGCGTTACGAATGTACCACATCCACCAACAAAGCCACCATCATGTTCCCCCACAACAACGGTACTTTCAGCGAAGCTGAGGACTTTGGCAACATGGCGCACATCAATCTGCCGGGAACGACAAGTACTTTATTTCTGGATCTTCATGTGGATCCTGTCGAAAGACGCAAGATCCCCACAGGACACCGCCATCCAAAGGCGGCTTATTCAAGCTTCTGGCAGCCCTGGCCCTTCGGGCAGGGGATCACCGGCAACTGGCACAATGACTGGTAATCGTAGAAAGGAATAAAAATGAATAAGCTTACCAAAATTTTTTCACTGCTCCTATTCTGCTCCGCCTTTGGGGCATACGCCGTTGAAAGTGTTCCCGGTGTAAGAGGGAATGCGGTCAGGATCAACGGAGATATGGCATATCTTTACGATGCCAAACTCAAAAAGTTCGATTTTACCAAAGGGATGAGCGTCTCTTTCTGGGTGAAGGGCTCCAAATGGGTCCACCAGAGCGGGATCATTTCAGGTCTGGGTGACACGCAGATCAGCAAGCGCTACAACCATGCCGGGGGGAGCTTTTATTTCAACACTCTTTTCGGCAGAAAGAACGGAGCGCTCCTCTGGGCGCCTCAATGTTTCCACGCGCCTTTGCAAAAGTGGGTCAACATCGGTGTCAGCTACGACACCTCCACCCGCATTGCCACAGCTTACTTCAACGGCAAAAAGTGCGCCCTCTGGAACGTGGGAAAAGAGTACCCCGGGCGCAAAAGCTATGTGCTTTCAGGCAATGTCCGCAAGGCTCTGCCCTTCACACTGGGTACCGGCAGCCACAGCAGCTTTTACGGATGCCTTGATGAAGTTTTCATCTACGGACGCTCCCTGAATGAAGAGGAAATGGCTCAGGTCAGCTCAGGAAAGATCCTCCCCGGCGTGCAGGCGGCTTACCTTTTTGATGATGCCGATTTGGGCAAAGACTCCTCCCCTGCCCAGCGCCATCTGGTCAAAGTTCCCGGACGTCTGGGACAGAAGCTCCCCCGCATCGGTTACAAGGTGAAAGCTCCTGTTCTTGCCGCTGACAAAAATCTGACCCTCTGGCAGAGAAGCGCCGTTGAAAAGACCTTCAAATACGACCGCATCATCAGCACGGGCAAAACCACGGCTCCTGCGGCGGAGCTGGCTAAAAATGAGTATGAATCATTCCAGCTGGTTCTTTCCCCTTCAAAGGTGCTTAAAAATGTGAAGGTCACTGTGACGCCCTTTACCTTCAAAGGACACAAACTTGCCACCACGCTTCACAAGGTGGACTATGTGAATATCCCCAAAACAAGCGGACTTGCCGTGACCAAACCGGGGGGCGTTCTGGGTGAAGCCGCCACCATGTTTGAGCAAGTTATCAACCACGGGCCCGGTGAATATCCCGATCCTCTTGCTCCTGTGAAGGTGCTGAAAAGTCTTTCTCCCAATCAGAGTTATCCCTTTTGGATAACGGTGAAAAGCAGTGCAAAAACCCCTGCGGGCATCTATACGGCAAAGGCGGTCATCACCGCTGACGGCTGTAAAATGACAGTCCCCCTCAAGGTGAAGGTGCGGAACTTTGCTCTGCCTGAAAAGTTCAGCAGTCAGAACACCGCCATCATGTCTTATGCGTTGAGTTCCGCTGAACGTGAAAAGTTCCACAAAGTCGCCTCTGAACACCATGTGACCTTGTGCGAACTTGCAAAAGAGCCTGTCATCACCTTTGATGCCAAAGGCAACATGAAGGTGGATACAACGGAATTTGACAAAGAAGCTGCTATGGCAATCAACAAATACCGTGCCAATACCATCTATTTCCCCGGCTGGAGCTTTTACAAGCTGCCCCGGGACTTCAATACCCGCCAGACCTGGTGTGGGATCCAAGTGTGCAAGACTCCCGGCAAACTGACTGAGGAGTTCAAGGAAAAGTTCGGACGCTATCTGGAATTCATGACCGCCCATCTGAAAAAGAAAAACTGGCTCCGATACACCCGTATCAGCATGGTGGATGAACCCCATACCCCCGCCGACTACGCTCTGTGTCAGGATTTCGCCAAACTGGTGCGCCGCCACGCTCCCGGTGTCAGGACTCTTGTGACCAAGTGGCCCCTGAAACCCCTTATCGGCGCCCCCGATATCTGGTGTCTGGGGCTGCTCATCCCCGCCGATATGAAAACTGCCATCGCCCGGGGCGAGAGTTTTGAATGGTACCCCAACTGGCATCTGGTCATTGACCGCCCTCTCATGGACAGCCGTATGCTGGGATTCATGATGTACAAATTCAAGATCAAAGGTATCCTCTACTTCAACATCTGCCACGGCTGGAACGACCCTGTCATGGTCCGCAAGAGTCCCCGTTTCGTCTACAGCAACGGTCGTGTCATCAACGGACTGGGACAGATCATCTATCCGGCTGAGAGTGCAAAGGGCGCTCCTTTGAGCTCCTTGCGCTTCGTTATGTGCCGTGATGCCTACGAAGATTACGAATATCTCCTTCTGGCAGAGAATCTGATAAAGAAGTGCAAAGATCCCCGCCGTGCCGCTGCAGGAGAAAAACTGTTGAAAGAAACGTGTGATGCTATTGTTCCTGCCTACGAAGCCTACGCAGACAAAGTACAGTGGAAAAAGACCAAATGGGAAACAGACGGCGCCAAACTTCTTCTCCGGCGTCAGAAGATCGCCGACCTGATCGAAAATCTGCAGTAAAAAGCCCGGGGAAGAGTAATTCTTTTCCGGTATTTCATCCACAGCGCCCACGGGCTGTCTGCTGCGGATCTGCGATTATTTTTTCATATTGCCAAACTCTGACAGAAAATATTCTCCCGGAGGGATATCTGTCACCTTGACAACGCCCCTGGAGTCTGATTTGACAACTGCCGAATATCCCTTTGAGGAAGTCAGCTTGAACTCTGTGTCAGGTATTGTCCGGATCTCCGCAGAAAGAGCGGAGACGGAAATTTTTTCCTGCTCCGTTTTCAGACTGAATAGAGGCATATCAAAGTCCATGATCACAGGATCCGGAGAATTTCCCTTTTCCCCTTTTTGAACCTGAGTATCCCTGCTCCGCCAGGAATTGAAGAAGCGAAAGCTTATCAAAGTCCCCACCCCGGAGTTCAAATCGCCCCTGACACCTTTGGGCAAAGCAGTTCCCAACACTGCGGATTTTATGATCTCCTGGACCTTGTTATCTGAATAGTGAGGCAATATCCTGTCCAAAACATTGATCAGTTCCTGCGGAGTCTGGTAACGTTTTGCGGGATTTTTCTGCAGCATTTTCATAACGATCTGCGCTGCGATGGAGGATATCTGCGGATTTTTCGATCTCGGATCCGGAATAGACTCCGAAAGCATCTTGTGGACGATGTCATAGGTGTTTTTACCTGTATAAGGCGGCGTGCCGGTGAGCATCTCATACAAGGTGGCTCCCAAACTGTAAATGTCGGATCTGATATCGACCCCTTTCGGATTTTCGATCTGCTCCGGGGATAAATAGGCGGGAGTCCCGATCATCGCATCGCTTTGAGTAATGTTCACATCATTGCCGGCACTGTCATTTTTGGCAATACCCAGATCAGCCAATTTGACATCTCCGTGTCTGGTAAACATGATGTTATCAGGCTTGATATCCCGATGTATGATGTTATGCTCAGCGATCCCTTTCAATGCTGAAGCAATGCCTCTTGCTATCAGCAGTCCCTGTATTTCCGGGAGTTGCTTCTGTATTTTCAGGATCCGCCGCAGATTGCCGCCGTCGATAAACTCCATGACGATATATGAAACCCCCTGTTCCACATCTGCTTCCGCATCCATAACACCGACGATGTTCGGATGGCGGATATCAAAAGCGATACGGGCCTCGCGCATGAAGCGTTCATAAAAATCACAGTTTTCTTCTTTTACATAATGAGGCAGAACTTTCAGCGTTCTGTATGAGTCAAAAACTTTGTGACGGGCAAGAAATACGATGCCCATACCCCCTCTGCCTATTTTTTTTACGATCCTGTATTTTCCGAGTTCCTTCAAATTTTCCAAAGAAAATCTTCCTCTGTTTGTCACATTTGTGTTTTGTGACGTTTCCAGAGGCTGCAAAGCGGATATGTCGCCTGATTTGATTGCCGCCCTGATCCCGGGCGAAGCGATCACTGTAACTGCTGTTGAAAACTCTTCCGCCGATTCCTGAGGCTCAGTTGTCTGGTATCCATCCACCACAAAGAGCGACTTTTCGGGAGTTTCAGCTGTCATTGCCCAGCGGTTGAACTCTTTGCTGAAACGCAGCTGAAGCAATCCGATCTGGATACGGTCGCCGTCGGACAACGGCTTTTTTTCAGAAAGCCGTCTCCGGTTGAGGTAAGTACCGTTGAGACTGTTGAGATCTTCTACGTAAAGCCTGTCTTCATCCGCCGAAAGCCGCAAGTGCTTTTCTGAAATCCCCACAGCATCAAGGGTGATGAAATTTTCAGTTCCATAGCCGATGATCCCGCCTTCGGAGGGCAGGTCAACTTCTATAAAATTGTTTTGTCTGTCTCTGTAGAGAAGCTGCATAAAAAAATTTCCCGGTTATGACGGTTGCCAATTCAGGATCACTGTTGTGCTGAGGCTGATTTGAAATCCGACTGGAACTTCCTGTCTTGAGCCTTCCGGGCAAGCTCCCGTTCCTCAAGCATGTAGGCAAGGAGTTCAAATCCGTTTTTTTCCAGAAAAATCACCGTATCAAATAAATTCTTTCCGGTGGAATTCATTTTATAGGCATTGATTTTTGTTCTTGCCCACAGCAGTTTGGAAAGATAACTGCGGGTGAGGATCAGGCGTTTCAGCTCACTGTTCTTATCTGAAGCCAATGAAAACGTCACTTTTCTTACAGAAGGGAAGAAGGTATCTTTTTCCTGCAGCGCAAGGAAATTCAAATCGAATCCGCCGAAATCATCCGTTGTAAAAACTTTTTCACGGATGCCGGAACGGACAATGATATTCTGCTTTGCAAGAGGCATTTTGGTATTTTCAGTCACATGACTGAGCATCTTCCGGTCAAGAGAAACAAGAGTATCTTCACTCCGGGCTTCGTTTTCCCAATTCAGTGCAGGATTCATTCCGGTAAAGGAAAGTTCGTTGACCGTTCTGGGAATGTCATAGGGGAGAATACCGAAAGTGAAAAGAAAGAGCAAATGAGAGCCGATCGAAACCGGCAGCAGACAAAATCCTGCCGGAACTTCGTAAAATTCACGCCACCACTGGAAGGGGGTCGCGATCCTTTTTACGGTGCGCACTTCATATTTTTTGATCTCCGCAGATTCCAATTTCTGGATCTCGATGTGGTAAGCGGCATCTTTGATGGTTTCAGGAGAAAGTTTCAACTCATATTTGGTGCTGATGACCTTGCGCTCATTTTCCTGAGAAACAGTATCCATCGTCCGCAAATGGTTGGCACATCCCCCTTGAAAAAACAACGCACTGCCTAATACGCCGGAGATAATAAATTTAGTGATTTTCATAATAAACGATTCCTTTTTTGTATTTGAGGTAATTTCTGAAGTTATCCAATCGCCCTGCGTAACAGCCGGTAATGCTTCCTTTGCCCGAAGCCCAAAGCTCTTTGGCGATTTCGTGAAGTTTTGAAACAGCCCCTTTCATCAATGCTTTAACTGGTTCCAATATTCTACAGCCTGTTCATATCCTTTATCTGCAGCCTTTTTGATCCAGAACAAAGCTGTCTGACTGTTGAAAGGCACTCCCTGCCCCTTTTCATATCTGATACCCAAATCATACATGGCTCCGGGGAACCCGGAATCGGCGGCCTTTTGCAGATAATAAAGAGCTTTGTTTTCGTCCGGTTTGATCTCTCTGAATCCGTTTTTATATATCAGGGAAACTTTATAGGTGATTCCGGGATCTTTTGCTTCCACTGCCTGCAAATAGAAATCAACCATCCTGGATGCCGGAGCTTCATAATCGTCTGCGAAAATCGCATCAGCGACTTTGACCGCAGCGGCAACATTCTTCTGTTCTGCGGCTTTGTGATACCAGAACAGTGCTTTTTTCCTGTCGGAAAACCACATTCCCAATCCTTTTTCGTAAATGAGGGCAACTTGCAGCACCGCCTCAAGATGCTTCGCCTCTGCGGCACTCAGCAGAACAGGCAGCGCTTCTTTGTATCTTTTTGCTTTGAAAAGCGCCATTCCTTTTTCGTACCTGCCCTGCATCGGATGGATATTTTCTGCAAAGAACAGTTCAAGTTTCAACCTTTCTCCGGGGCAGGAGCTGCGGAATTTCTTTACAACAGTTTTCCCCCGGGCGCTTGAAGAAACAGTATATTCCCTGAAGGGTTCTATGAGCACTTCTTCATCTGCCCGGTAAATGCTGCCGCCAAGTGTAAAGAGCGCATCAGAGCGGTTGGAAGAAAAGAGGACCTTTGAAGGTTTGGGTTTGACCTCCATAAGAAAATCCGTGTTCCTCTCAGGAGCGATCCGGACACTCTGTCCGGAATAGGGCAATATGCCCTTGCCCCGAAGAGAGACCGGGAACTCTCCGGCTTCAATTCTTTTTGTGATGGGAAATGCCTTTTCTCTGCTCCATGCGCCGTCACCGATTTTTATTTCCACTCCATGTTTCTGAATGAATTTGAGCAATTCATCTGAAGCAGACAAATAAAAATTCACTGTTCCGGTATTTGAGAAGAGTGCATCAGCTGCGGCAGCTTTGGCATCGGAACGTTTCGCCAGATCGATCTGTAAAGATGTATTTTCATTCAGTTCTATGCCGCGACTTTGTGCAATATGCCCCTCACAGGAAAAATCAAGTCTGTATTTCCCCTGTTCAACATTGTTTATCACGATATAGCCGGATAAAGGCACGGTAAACTTTTTCATCAGCTGCGTCCCGGAAAAAAGCTTTCCATCCGTCCCGGTTCTTCCGTAAACAGTGATGGAATAAAGGGCTTTTTCCAAGGGAACCGTCATAGAGGTATCTTTTTCAATGTGAAGGATGGAGGTATGAGTTTTGTAATGCGGTGCGGAAATCATCAGCTCATAAACGCCGCTTTTGATTTTTGAAAAGGTATTCTCCCCCTTGCTGTTTGTTTTACGGCTGAATTTCACTTGTGCGTTCTGCAGCAGTGTGACCTGACTTCCCGGCAAAGTCACCACCGAAAAGCTCTTGAAGATTTTTTCCATCTGTATGGAAAGCTTCAAATCATTTGCGAGAACAAAACGTTTCTCATTCAAAAGGTATTCAGGGTGTGAGCTTTTCAGATAATAACTCCCCTTTTTCAAGTTTTTGATTTTTATGACCCCGCTTGCAGGGATGGAAAAGATCTTTCCCCTGCCGTCCGGATACTGCAGTTCAAGTTTTGTGCCGGCAATTCCCACGATCGTAACGGTTCGGACATCCGGTTTCAGCGGCAGCACCAGTGTGCCGTCAGCAGGTATCCGGTGTTTATGCTTATAAGTAAAGTGATCCTGGCATGAGATCTCCAGCTCATAGATCCCGGCAGTCAATCCGGAAACGTTGAACTCGCCGCTTCTGCTCCCGGCATAGGTCAGGACCTGCCCATCCCCGGCAATCAGGCGCAAAGTTGCGGCAGGAGCCGTTTTCACATGGAGTGAATGCAGTACCGCCGGGGGAGCAGAGCTCCTTATTGTGCTCTCTTGAGCAACTTCATTTTTCAGCGGCACTTTCCCGTTGCTCAACAATACCGCTGCTGTCACACATATCCCCAGAAACAGACAGCCCCCCATTGCCGGAAGAACTGTTTTTTTCAGCCGTTCCCATCTCCGCAAACGGCATACTGTTCCGGTCAGAACGGAACTGCTGTTTGCATTTTCAGTTCCTGTGCCATCATTTCCGGTGCTTATGATGCTCTTTACGACCTGCTGGATATCGGTATCAGACAACTCCGGAATGATTTTTCCCAGTGCCTCAAGCACCTGGGAAGGGGTCTGATAACGTTTCCGGGGGTCTTTGGCTATCATTTTCATTACGACAGAAGCGATCTCCCCCGGGATCTGCGGATCCACGGAACGGGGATCCGGGACCGGTTCCGAGAAGATCTTCCGCAAAATATCCAAGGAGCTTTTCCCCGGATACGGCACCTGACCGGTCAGCATTTCGTAGAAGGTCGCCCCCAGACTGTAAATGTCGCTGCGGATATCCACAGCTTTGGGATTTTCCACCTGCTCAGGGGAAAGATAAGCAGGTGTCCCCATCATCACATTGGTCTTTGTAAGGTTATCCTCTTCATCATCTTTTTTGGCAATACCAAGGTCTGCGAGTTTGACCCCGCCCCGTTTGGTATACATGATATTGTCAGGTTTGATATCCCGGTGAACGATCCCGTGTTCAGCTGCGGTACACAATGCGGCGGCAACGCCCTGGACCGTAACAATGGCCTGCTCCATATTGAGTTTGCCCTGCCCCTTCAGGATCTGACGCAAACTGCCTCCATCCACATATTCCATCACGATGCAGGTAACCTTGAGAAGGGGATCAGTTTCCACGTCCATAACTTCAACGACATTGGGATGCCGGATCTTGGAGGCGATCCTTGCTTCACGGATGAACCTTTCTGCAAATGCAGGATTTTCTTCTGCACTTTCTGCAGGCAAAACCTTCAATGCACGCAGGGTATCAAGCTGAGTATGGCGGGCAAGGTAAATAACCCCCATTCCTCCCTTGCCGATCCTTCTGATGATCTCATATTTACCAACGATCTGCCCTGCCTGCCAGGAAAAGCAGGAAGCATTGACAGAAAGTGAAGGTTCTTCCTCCTGCACAATTTTCTGTATATCTTCAATTTTTCCTGATTTCAGCAACTCCTTTATGCTGTCATCAGCAAAAACAGTTATGGCTGTATCTGTTTCATTTCCCGTATTGTTTGTCATTTTTCCGCTCTGAACAATTAAATTTCTCAAGCAGCAACTTCAATTCTGCTTCTTCTTTCTGCATTTTTCCGGATGTCCCATAAAAACTGCTGCCTAAATCAAAAAGTTTTGCCGTTCCATTTTTATCAGACCCGAGATTTGTATAACGTATATCACCGTGACATATCCCTGCCCGGTGCAGATGCTTCACCCCGCTGAGATATCCCGCTCTGTCGCAGGAAGGCGGAGCAAGTGTTTCAAGCAGCATCCCGCCCCCCTCCGGTGATTCATAAAAATCAAAAGCCCTGACGATATTGCGGCATTTTATTCCGGCAAGGCAGGAATATTCCCGGCGCAGTTTCTCCCTGGCGGAGAAATCGACGACCTTCAGTGCATACCCGTCAGTTGTCCGGTAAACCGCTGCTGAGCTCCCGCGGCCCAAGAGTTCCGATATTTCGTGCCCCCAGAGCACAAACTTTCCGTTACCGGCGGCAGCGCCGAAACTCTGAAACAGATGCTGCACACCGGGGTGTCCTCCGCTCAATCTGTGCCAGAACATTTTTTCAGCCACAAGATCCCAGTTCCCGGAACCGACCGCCGTCAGCAGCGTGCCATCCTGAAAGAGCGCCAGGTACTGACGGGGCAGAAAACGCCGGGGACGCAAAAACTCAGGATGAAAAATCTGCTTTATATCATCCTGAGTTTTCTGCCACAAATTTCCGACAGCGATATGCTCAGTTGTTCCTTGCCAAAGCTGCATCTTCAATCTCAGTTTGGGGCGTTTCTGAAAGATCCATCAAATTTTGTGTTTGGGCATTGGCTTCGGCTTCGGCCTCTTTTCTTGAGGGCTGGTACTCTTTCCAGAGTTTTTTGATTTTCAGGACGATAACAGAAACGTTATCACGTCCGCCGTTATCCAATGCGGTCTCGATCAATGACTGACATATCTCCCTGCTGGGGGAGTTGACCAGAGGCACACATATCTGCTGGATCTCAGGATCACTGACCATGCGGGATAAACCATCGGAGCAGAATATGTACAAATCGTCACGCTGCACATTGATGCTTGTCCTTTCCAGAAAAAAATCCACTCCGGTACCGAGTGCATTGGTAAGAACTCCGCGAAACATGGGTGCCAGTTTGCTTTCTGCCACCTTTGATGCGGTCGCAACGGTATGATCTTCGGTGAGACACTCCAGTGCATCATCCCGCAGACGGTAGAGACGGCTGTCCCCGGCATGGAGGACCGTTGCAATAGAAGGATACCAGGGATTCAACAGGCAGCAAACAAGAGTTGCCCCCATGGAGGAGTAATGGTGCTCTGCCGCAAAATCATTGATCTGATAATTTGCCTGATTGGCGGCTCTGATAATACACCCCTCCCGTTCCCCGGGAACTCCGGAGGAGTTTTCAAGTGCACTTTTCAGATTTGAAACGATCATCTGACTGGCGATCTCACCGGCGTTTCCGCCGCCCATTCCGTCTGAAACTGCGAAAAAACCGCACTCTTTCATTTCAAGGACAGAGTCTTCATTGTTCTTTCTGACCTTTCCCACATGGGTAAAGGAGAACACGTCTATATAATTTTGCCATTCAACAAGCATTGTTACTTTCTCCGCTTTTCAGTGGGGCGCATACGCCACATTTTTCTTACGATAGGATCACCGGGGAATCCTGCTGCAATTATTTCATCCCGCAGTTTGATTTGCTCTTCGGGCATGGAGCGTGAGAACTCACGGTCCTTTTTCTGGATCGCTCTGGTAAGAGTCTGGAACTCATTTGCAAATTTTTCATTCTCCTCTTTGGAAGAACCGTTGATGCTGCTGAGGTACAAAACGATCCCTTTTGCCAGAAGCTGTGTTCTTTTATCTTTCACAGAAAATTGCTTCCTGCAACGGGAAATGATTTTTTCTCTCAAAGCAGGGATGGTCCTGCAGTGCTCAATAAAGGTATTCAGCTTTCCATTCTGGAACCACAAATTTTCATCCCGGTCAACATAGGTCAGAAAACGGTTGATATCTGTAAAAATCGTCCGGACAAGATAGAGCTGAGGTTTGAATGGCAGATCTTCAATATTCAATGTCATCATATCCGCATGGATATTTTTCAAATAGTCGTACATGAACTCATAGCCCACCATCTGATCATACACACCGGAAGGTTCTCTCCGGGAAATGCGCGGAATGGTGTAATTGAATATATCAAAGGAATAAACCTGTTTCATCGTTTCGTCTGAAAGAAAATGCTCCACTGCGGCAACCTTTTTCCCGGTTGCAACGCCCTGCGCCTTCAAATTGCGGTACAGGATCGAAATTTGAATAGAGGAATCTTTGAGCCGCTTGACACGGTTGATCAGAGCCTGTTTCAATGAAGCGATATTTTTTTCTGACGAATAATCAACGGAATCGGGTAAGTTCAAAGAAAATGACTCAACAGCAGCAAAATCAAGTTCACAGACCTTGCTGACCGCTTCAAGCATCCGGTTGGTTTCTCTGGCAAGATTCCGTACAGGGATCAGTATACGCTTGGCTTTTATTTGAACAGCCTCCTGCCCGGTTTCTGCAAGTTTCGTCAAATCTGTCATCACCCGCTGATAATCGGGCTTTTCATGACTGAGCAAACTGATGATATTGTTGAGATATCTGTGTTCCTGCATGACACGGTCAAGACGCTGCAGCTGCCGGGAACCTTCCTGAAGCAGTGACTGCATATATTTTTCATTCTTATACTGTTCTCCGCTGCGCATGGCAAAAGAGAGCTCCATTTTCTGTTTTTCAATGCGGGCAATCAACTCATTTTCCTGTTTCAGAAGAGAATCTGCACCGGAGCAGCAGTCAAGGATCTGTTTTACTGCCTGAGCTTTGCTTTTTTCAACAAATGCGGCATCATTGTTCCAGTTCCAGGTGTTCAAATCGGAGTGATTGATGCTTGACAGATTGCTGTTTGCCGTATTGAATTGTTTTCTGACAAGATCTTTCTTCACCATTTCCCAGATGTGTATGGTTTTTTTCCATATTGCGATCTGCCTGAACAAAGTTTCCCGTTCAGAAGCAGCATCGTCTGCATTGCGTGCCAGTTTTGAATCGTTCAACAGTTTTTCTGCGGCAGAGAAATCCAGTTGAGCCGCCTCCCGCCTTGCCGCAGCGATGATCGCATCTGCCGAAGGTGTCAGCTGCATGTAACCGATATATCCGCCCAGAACGACAAGGATCGTTATGCCGGCGATCACGATCGAAGTCAACAGTTTGGAACTTTCATGCAGAACAGCGGCATCAAGAAATTTCATTTCAAGATAGGCTATGGTAATGATATCCCCTTCCTGAAGCATCCGTTCAGACCCTACGGGCAATTCTTTGCCGTTGACACTTGTTCCGTTGCGGCTGCCGTTATCTTTAAGCCAGCAGCTCCCGTCGTTCCGCAAAGATATGACGGCGTGGCGGGAGGAGATCAGCTGATCCTCTATCCGGATGTCTGCATCGGATGCCGAACCGATGATCGTTTCAGGCTTGGAAATATCATACAGGACCTTGCGTCCACTGCCGTTCACATATTCGATCTGATTCATCTGAGAGAGTTTTTTCAACTTTTTTGATTCATCATCAACAAAAACGACACACTCCCCCAAACTGATCCTGTCCCCGGGAACAAGTTTCTTTTCCGCGATGCGCTTTGCCTGAAAATACATGCCGTTGCGGCTCCCGAGATCTGTAAGGTAGAAGCTGTCTTTGCGCAATGAGATCAAAGCGTGTTTGCTGCTGACAGATTCATCGACCTGGCTCAAACTCCAATCACATTGGGAACTTCTGCCGATGGAGATCTCTTTTGTAAATTCTTCTGTATATACTTCATACAGCAGGATCCCGTTATGTTCGATCCCGATGTGCAGTTCTTTTCTTCTGTTTTCAACGGCGCTGCTCAGGCTGTTAAGAATACTCATTTCTCAATACTCCACTTATCTTGCAAGATCAGCTCTCTGCGGCGATCGGTTTCCAGAGAAAACACTCCTTCGCTCACATTTCTGATCTTTTGTTTCAGCTGTGTATCGCCTGTAGCTTCTGCCAACAGCCATTTCCCCACATATTCGCGATACAGTTCATCCTCGTTCCGGCGAAGTTTTTCAAGTAATTCCAGTCCCTTTTCCCGCAATTTTGTATTATTCTCAAGGGTAGTTTGGATCAGAATGCTCCGGATCCCCCGTTCCAGGTTGGAAATTTGGAAGGGAGACTTCCGCCTGACATCGTCTTCGATCTCATCGATCCTTGCCTGAAGATCTCCCCGGCGGAAATCGTCGCTGCCTTCCCAGTAGAGATATTCAAACTTCTGGCTTATGTCTATAAAACTGTTATCTTCAAGGAGTTTTTTTGCCCTGATCCTGTCGTCAAACGGAACTTCGGCAGTCAGGTGATATGCCATGTCACCATACCTGAAGTAGTACATTTTTCCCCAGAAAGAGCGGTTGTTATGATCTTTCTGGTAGGTTATGACATTGCACCTGATACCGTTGTGGGATCCCAGAAAGGTGACAGAAGAATTTTTATCAAATGTATATAACTCTTTTTTGTTTTTCATCTTTTCCGTCAGCAGCCGTGTGAAAGACTGCTTTCTGGATTCTTCAAGGAACAGAGAGGATCTCTGACGGCTGATAGTGATCTTCACAGGAACATTCCGCTTTATTCCTATGAAGGAGTCTACTGTAAAGGTATCTGCCTGCGGCTTATACTTGACAGTTCTCTTGCCGCAATCGGGATAAAACACATCAAAACCGCCATTATCCCATCCCTTTTCAAAGGGGACGGCGAAACCTGTGGCCTGCTTATCCCCATTCTTGGGCCATGACAGAACATCTTCCTGTTGAGGTGCTCTGAGGTGCCAGATAAAATACAAAGCAAAAGCGATCGATGCAAATATCGCAGCGCGCATCAGGAACCGCTTCTGTTGTCTCCGTTTCACCTGATCCTTGATGTAATTGATCTCATCGATACTGGCGATGCGGGTCTGGAGCATTTGAGTTTCGTTGACATTGGTCTTTTCGGAACTCTCACTTTCCTCATCTTCAAAAAAGGTGGTTATATCCTCAGGATCGGGATCGGTTTTATCCCCGGGATCTTCATCTTCAAAAAACTCCTCTGCGCTTCTCTGCTGCCGGATCTCTTCTTCAAGCGCCTCCATGCTTTCAGGATCTTCCGGCATGATATGTGCCCCATCGTTTTTCACAGTCACATCTTCAGACGCAGCGGGGACGACCGCCGGAGACTCTTTTACGCTTTTTTCTCCCGGATCTCTGTCAGAGCCGGAGAGATCCCCCGCAGAGGAGGGGAATCGTTCCTTTACATCATCAGCTGATTTTGAGAAAGTTTCTGCGGCTGTCTCACCGGGAAACGGTTCCTTATCGTCAGAGATATACCGGGTGTCTTCGACAAAAGTTTTTTTGAAAAACAGTCTGGAAATGACCCGGTGAAGAAAGCCCTTTGCCGGCTTGTGACCGGCATCTGATGAAAACTGTGTCCAGCTTCCATCCATATCTGCATTTTTTTCCGCTTCCGGTGTCTCATCTTCTGCCTTCCGGGGCAGAGCAGTTTCATTTCCGGAAGCTTGTTGATCTGCAGGGGAAAGATCCCCGGCAAATTTGGTTTCCGCCGTCAACTCTTCTGCTTTGTCAGGGCAGACCACCTCTTCCACAGGCAGATCTCCTGCGAAGCGGGTCGCAGCTGTCGCCTCTTCCCCGGCAGCATCAGGGAGAGTCTCTTTCTGAAGCAGATCCTCTACGAAACGGGTCGCAGCTGTCGCCTCTTCCCCGGCAGTATCAGGGGATGTCTCTTTCTGAAGCAGATCCTCTACGAAACGGGTCGCAGCTGTCGCCTCTTCCCCGGCAGCATCAGGGAGAGTCTCTTTCTGAAGCAGCTCCTCTACGAAACGGGTCGCAGCTGTCGCCTCTTCGCCGACAGCATCAGGAGGTGTTTCTTTCTGAAGCAGTTCCTCTACGAAACGGGTCGCGGCTGTCGCCTCTTCGCCGACAGTACCGGTCAAGGTCTTTGTATTCTCCTGCAAAGGCTCTTTTTTGATGCCTTCGTCTGCACCGGTATGCCCCGGGAAAAACGCCGCAACAGGGATATCCGGTCGTTCCCCCGGCAAAAGATCAACGACAGTATCGTGCAAAGGATCTTTTTCTCCCACAAGGAGCATCTCTCTCTCGACCGCCTGAGGCTCTTCGGGGCATTTTTCCAGGAGCAACTGACATTTCGCACCGAGGGTGATGATATCTCCTTCAACCAGATCGACCGATTCGATAACTTTGCTGTTATTCACTCTTGTTCCGAAACGGCTGAGATTTTCAAGTTTGACCTGCAGACCGTTTGAGTGAAGAATACACTGTTTTCCGGAGATATCATCCAACAGGATCCTGATGGTTGCTGAGCGTGATCTGCCAAGCAGATTTTTGCCTGTTTGCAGTTCATAAACCGTACCGTGATCTTTCTCCGAAATATTTTTAAGCTGATAATTCATACTGATGTGACTCCCGGGGTGGATTTACCATTTAAGAAATGAAAAGAGAGGAGAATCTTTCATCCTTATCAGGATAGGGGTAAAAATAATGATGAACATGGAAGGAAAAATGAAAACGACCATGGGAAGGATCATCTTGGCAGGAGCCTCTGCCGCCTTCTGTTCGGCGGAAGAAGCACGGGACCGGCGGAGCTCCACAGATTGTACCTTCATTACTTCGACGATCGAAACGCCGGTTTCTATGCCGTGGAGAATGGCATAAATGAACCGGCTGAACTCTTTCACAGAGATCCTTCTTTCCATAGCACGCAAAGCCTCTGCCCTGGATTTCCCCAACTGGACCTCTTTGAGGTAGTACATGAACTCATCTTTCAATACGGAGTTTTCCTTGCTTTTTATATCAGCAAGATGGGCAACTGAAGCATTGAAGTCCAAACCGGCGTTCATGGAGGAGGAAATGATATCTATGAAAAAGGGCAGATCCCTTAAAATTTCTTCGGTGCGTCTCTGGCAGATCTGCCGGAGACTGACGAAGGGCATGAACCCGCCGATAACAGCGAATATGATCACCAGAAGAAGTTTCAGCGGCAAAGGCATCTTCAGCAGGGATACAAATACGCCGCCGACAATACCGCCGACCAAAGCCATAACGATCGCAGCGCCGTAAACATCCTGGACCTGAAGCGCAAGGGCAGACTGCCTGAGTAAACTTTCCATTTTCGACTTGTTTTTGCCTTTTACCAGCAACGATCCGATTTCCAGGGAAAAAAAGGCAATGGCGCCCTGAAACATATAGAAGTAGACCGGCAAATTCCTGTACTGTGACAGGTTTCTGTTTTTTCTCAATGTGCTGACAAAAATAATCAGACTGAATACAGCTCCGAATATCAGAGCGTATGTCATCAAATATGCTGTTGTCATACTTTTTCTCCGTTAGAATTTGACGGTCACGACCCGTTTGATTATGATAAAACCGATGATTTCCCAGATGCAGACAAATGCCATGGCACACCATCCGATGGGGTGAACGAGCAGAGGTTTGACAAAAGAAGGTTTGAAAATACAGAGAATGATCAGTGCGGCAAAGGGAGACATGGATATTGCCAGAGCCTCAAATTTTGACTGGGCGACCATGGTTTTGACCTTATCCTGAAATTCTCCTCTCTGCCGGATGGTGGAAACGACATGGTCCAGGACCTCCACCATACTGCCGCCGGTTTTCATACATACTGAAACGGTAAGAACAAACAGTTGTAAATTTTCACTGTCATTGCGCTGAGACATATTACTGAGTGCACGGGGCAATTCCAGACCGAGATGATGTTCTTTCAGCATGAGTGCAAATTCATCATAAACAGCTCCTGAGGCATTTTCAAGTGCGGCTTCAATGGCTCCTGTAAGGGAAAGACCTGCTTTCAAGCTGTTCAGGATCATAACGGTAAAATCGAGCATCCCGTCGTCAAACGCCCGCAATCTTCTGAGGGCGACCTTCCGGCTTATCACAAAGGGGAGCCAGCACATCACAGCGCCGAGCAGCAATGCGATGGGCAAATATATATACCAGGCAAACTTCATGCACCACCCGGCGGCGACCACCAGTGCACAGATACAGATGCCCAGTGAAAGTCCCACTTGAACATTACGTTTTTTCACCAGGATCTGCTTGTCATCATAGGAAGAAGAGTTGTTCAGAGTTGCCAGATATGATGAGTGAGCAGAGAACAACGGTGTCAAAACCAGTGTGCCGATAAATACGGCAAAGAAAACGGTTCCTAAAGCTAAATATTGGCTTGTCATATTTCTGTTCCCTTGGCAAAGAGGCTCATATCCAGATCCAGGACTCCCCGCTCCCGCAGAAGAGAAACAAATTTGGGAATATGTCCGGTAGCTTCAAAGTGTCCGTAAAACTTCCCGTTCTCATCTATTCCTTCCTGTTTCCAGACAAAAATATCCTGCATCAGTATCGTGTTGCCTTCACGACCTGTGATTTCGGTGATTTGGGTGATTTTTCTTGAACCGTCACCAATGCGGCTCTGCTGGACCACAAAGTTGATGGCTGAGGCGACCTGCTCCCGGATAGAGGATACAGGCAGATCGACTCCTGCCATGAGGACCATATTTTCCAGACGGCTCAATGAGTCGCGGGGACTGTTTGCGTGGACTGTTGTCAGTGCGCCGTCGTGTCCGGTATTCATTGCCTGCAGCATATCCAGAGCCTCCCCGGAACGGCACTCACCGATGATGATCCGGTCAGGTCTCATGCGCAGGGCATTGACCAGAAGATCTCTGATGGAGATCCTGCCTTTTCCTTCAATATTGGCAGTTCTCGCCTCAAGGCGTGCAAGGTTGCGGTGAGTCAATTTCAATTCGGCTGAGTCTTCAATGGTGACCAGACGTTCATCCAGAGGGATGAACTGGCTCAGCACGTTCAGCAAAGTGGTTTTTCCGGAACCGGTACCTCCGGAAATGATGATATTCTGCTTATATTTCACCGCCAGCGACAGAAATTGCGCCATTTCTTCTGTCAAAGAGCCGTAATCGATCAGATCCTCTGTTGTCAATTTGTTTTTGGCAAATTTACGGATCGTGACCAGAGCTCCGTCAATGGCCAATGGCGGAATGATGGCATTCACACGGGAACCATCCGGCAGACGGGCGTCCACCATGGGACTTGCTTCATCAATGTGTCTGCCCAGAGGTTCAACGATCCTCTGAATAACCGACAAAAGGTGTTGCTCATTGAAGAAACGGATCCCTGTTTCAAACAGTTTCCCCTGGTGTTCAACAAAAATCAGATCCGGACCATTGATCATTACTTCGGTAATGTCATCAGCCCGCAGCAAGGGGGAGATGGGACCGTAGTTTATCAACTCATCGACGATCCCTTCCTTGAATATTTCCGGAGAGATGTTCCGGGGGATCTCGTGCCAGAACTCGCGCATGACCCGGGTAAGGACCCGATCCAACCGGGTCCGGGTCTCAGATTTCGCCAGATCCCGGACATGGATCGCAGGCAGGTTCATTTCGCTTAAAATCTTTTCATGGATACGTTTTTTCAGCCGCATCATCTCGTCAGTATAGAGCAGGTTGACTGATTTGTATTCACTTTGGAATTTCCCCTGATTGAAGAAGGCTCCCCGGAACTTCTGAACATCTGATATCATTATCGTCTGTTCAGATTCATCCGGGGCTTCTTCATCATCTTCCACATCTTCAAAGGAGAGCAAAAGCTCATAGGAACAAAGACGGATAAGACTGCCGACAGCAATTTTTGTCTTTTCACTTATTTGGGTTTCATTGACAAAAACGCCGAGAGAACTGTTACAGTCCCGGATGAAAAACTCGCCGTCTTCCAGAGAGATCACAGCATGACGCCGTGAGATCTGACTGGCTTTCAACACGATGTCGCAACCGGGATCTCTGCCGATCAGCCAATTTGACTTTTCTCCGTCCAGAGAAACACTTCTGAAACTTTCGCTTCTACCTTTGATGATGAGATACATAAGACACTCCTTGATCGCAAATGGTTAAATCACCATCTCCAGAATTCGTACCATTTGCCATCGTTCTTATGCTTATTGGCTTCGCGCTCTTTGATCTGTCTGTCTTCTGCTTTTTTCATTTTATCCAGTTCAACAGCAACGGGATCGATGGCAGAAGATTTTGCCATTTTACGCACACAAATCAAAGTCAGTACTTGGCTTTCGGTAAATGTATCTGAATCTTCTGCAAAAAGCCATTTCAAGCCAGGAATGTTGCGCAAATATGGAATTCCAGCGGAATCAGTTCCTTCCTGTATAAACTCTTTCAAGCCACCAATGGCAACAGTTTCACCAAGTTTGCAAACCACAGAGGTGGTATTAGTGAATTTCTTGACATCAATTTCTGCAGCCTGTGCATATAAACCTTTGGGGCCCGGATAACTGATTTCCTGTTTCAATTCGATAGCAACATTATCAGCTCCGCTCAAACCTCCTTTGACCTGAAGAATCAAACCGTAGTCAATATCTTTCAATTCAACACTGCCACCGGGATTAGCTCCGGGGGAAAGATAAAGAGTACCGCCGCTGTGCAATTTTCTGAATTCAGGCGTATCATTGCTTTTGAAGGTCAAGAAACCAGCCCGGCGGGTACGGTTGATGCCATTGCTACCAAAGAATGACAGCCAGGCACTGAGTTCACCATTGCTGCCAATTCCGAAAGATGCCTTAGAGTTGTTTTTAATGGTGGGAGAACCATAATTTTTGATGACTTTGTAAAGCAAATCCGTGTTGAGCCCGAATCCGCCGTTGACAAATTCAGTCCAGTTGATACCGATTTTTTCCATATCAGTCCGATCAACTGTCACATGGACAACATCGATCTGGAGCATTTCAGGGACGACCTGAACATTGACAAAACCTTTGACCAATGCCGCATCCGTAGAAGTGGCAGAGGTGTTCAAAGTCAACCAGGGCTGAGCACGCAGAATGCTGTCAATGGTTTTCAGATCCGCAGGATTGTAAACCGAACCTGTAACGGTCAGCATTTCACCGATCTGGGTGATCGCCAGTTCACCGGGTTTGGTCGCCGCATCTTTACGGACGATCTTGAATCCGGCTTTTTCAAAGTTTTTCTGCAAACTGAGCATGACCTCAGGAGTCGGATGATAAGTGGTCAGGTCGAGGATCACTGAACCGTAGACAGCAGTGACCTTGCGTTTCAGGATCCAGTTGGAAATATTGTTGATCTCGCCGCGCAGAACGATACGTCCATTGTTGATGGTGAGGTCGATTTCAGAAACGTCGCTCAAGTCACGTTTCAAAGCGTTGAAGGTCTCGCGGATGTCATTGATCACAGTGACACTGTAAACCTGTGACATATTGCTGCCCAGGAGCTGCACGTCGGTCACACCGATTTTCAATCCGTTGATACGGACCTGACGGTCACTGAGAGTTTCGACCCGGACGATCTCCTTGTTGCTGATACTGACATTTTCAACTTTGAAAGGAACATCGACCACGCTCAAAGATCCTACAGGGATCCTGAGCAGTTTTGCTTCTGCGGCTGAAAGGGACAGAACTGTACCAAGAACAGCCAGCAACGAAAAGATTTTTTTCATTTTTTCTTTCTCTTTCTTTGTTATTTTGTTTTGCTCGGAACATGGGGGATCTCAACATCATTGACACCTTCAACAAGTTTGCTGAAGGTTTTGCTGCTGACGACCCCTGTATCCAAGCGGTTAAGATTGGAATCATCATGAGATTTACGCAGTGCAGGGTACAATTCAACACCTTGCGCCTGAGCGGCAAGAAGTGTGTTCGCCTGAGTCGGCGGCAATGCCAGTACCACTTCATCGCCTCCCTGCCGCTTATTATCTGCCAGACTGAGGATACGGACTTTGGGCAGGATCACTGTGGTGACTTTGCGATGCACCACTGTCGGTTTCTGTCCGGCGACGGCGGCCTTCTTTACAGCTTCAGCATTGAAGGTCCCCAGAATTGCGATCTCATCGCCGGGACGGAGTGATTTGGTCACAGCTCCCGCAGAGAAACTGACAGAGATCGCCCATTCCCCTTCGCCGATGATATCGCTCAAACCGCGGCCGCTGTTGACCTCATCAAGAAGAATGTAGTCACCTTCGGCAACAGGCATGTTCAGTTTGCGGTCCTTGATGACGGCTGTCTGGGACCACAAGATCGCCTTGGTGGGACGGGCTGTCTGGGGAATTTTCTTTTTGGTAAAAGAGCCTTCTGTCAATATATCCCCCGGAGCAAGATTTCTTGCCGCAGCGACGACTTCGACCATTTCTTCTTCCGCCAGAGCTTTTTTCTGCAAGACCAGACGGTTGACAGCGTATACTGCAGCCAGTCCGAGTATTACAGCAAGGATCAAAGGAATCATATTTTTATTCATTTCAACACATCGCTCCTGAAAGAGTTCTTTCTGTGTTTACGGTCTGTTTCCCTGGGAAACAACAACTTTTCCGGATATTCCCTTCCGGAAAGGGCACTGATGTATTCGTACTTTTCTGCAGATCGTACCTCCTTGTTGTTTTGTTGATACCGGGTATCGGTTTCATTTTTATAAGATCTCCATAGTTCTTTGTACCTGTTCCAAAAAAATCTTT
Organism: Lentisphaeria bacterium; assembly: GCA_017457065.1. Lineage (GTDB taxonomy): Bacteria > Verrucomicrobiota > Lentisphaeria > Victivallales > Victivallaceae > UBA1784. The sequence goes on along the minus strand of JAFTIE010000113.1, from coordinate 55,239 downwards.
GCATTTTCGCTGCCGTTTTTCGCCGCCTCTTCATACCAATGTTTTGCCTGCTGCAGATCGTGCAGGGTCAACTCATCGGATTCGTAAATTTTTCCCAGCATAAGTTGAGCTTCAGCATCTGCATTATTTGCCGGCAGCAGCAGATAATGAGAAGCAAGGGTCAGATTTTTACCGGTACTGCCGGTACCGTTGAAATAGTATTCACCAACCTTTCTGAAACAGGGGAGATGTCCCAGTTCCACCCCGCTCATAAAGGATTTGAATGCCTCTTCAAAGGCGCCGTCTCTTTCATAATTGGTCCCCATCCTGTGCAAAGCCTCAGGAACATCATGCTGCACGGCAAACTTGTAGCACTTTGCCGCCTCTTTGGGATTGGACCATCCGAACATCATTCCCAGTCCCCGTTCATACATCATGCCGAGGTAATAGGCGGCAACGGGATTGCCTTTTTCCCGCTCCTGTTTGAAAATTTTCAAGGCTCTGGTGTAACCTTTGTTGGATTTCTCATTGAAAGCTGTGATCGCCTCTGCCATATTGCCGGATCTGCAGGAGTTCAAATCGGTATTCATCCGCTCCAGTATGACAGAGATATCCTCACTCTTTCCGGGAGACAGCACAATGTTTTTACAAACGGACCCTCTGTGACCTTCGGCACGGACGATGAGGTCATAGGGAACAAATGCAGGGATCTCAACGCTCTTTGCGGCGATCCACCTGCCCCGGTGCAGGATCTCGAACTTCCTGACATTGCAGCTGATGGAGACTTTTCCGTTTGAAGGGATGACCGGGATCCTGATCCTCGTTTCCCCTTCACTGTCCAGAGAGAATCGAGTATTGAAAGTTTTACATCCGGGGATATCGACAGAGACATTGTAATCCCCCGCCGGCAGAGAGATCTTGCCGGGTAAACGTGAAACAACAGTTCCGATTTTTTTTCCTCTGATCTTTATCTCATTGTTCTGCGCCAGCCAGTCAAGGGTTCTCTGATTTGCCAGGGGAACCAGTGTCACCACGCCCTTTTCGTGGACAAAAACGGAGTGATCTGAGGGCTTTTTTCTCATTTCCTCAGGGGTCAGTGTATCTCTTATCCATTCTATGACTTCATCGACGGTCGATTTGGTGATGGTGCCTGTCTGGTAGAAATAAAAGCCCAGAAAGACCATGCTGAGTACCAGACAGAAAACGGCAGATACTTTATAGACTTTTTTCGCCGCATCTCCGGACATCCGGCAATATACCCTGTTCAGCACGATCTTGATTTTTTCCATTCTCTTCCGGCGGCGTTCTTCTGCCAGACGCAAACCTTCGGCGGAGATCTTCTGTTCTTTTTCAGAAATCTTTTTCTGCTGTTCGACCATGCGTCTGCGTTCATCTTCGATTTGTTTGCGTTCCTCTTCGATCCGGCGGCGTTCTGCGGAAAAAAGTTTCTGATGGTCGGAAATCTTCTTTTTTTCCTCTTCGATCATACTCTGTTCTTCAGAAAGGCGCACTCTTTCTTCAGAGAACTTTCTGTCGTGGGTGGATATTTTTTTCTTTGCCGCCTCGATCAGGCTCTGTTCTTCCGACAACCGGCGTCTTTCTTCCAAGATCCGTTTTTTCTCTTCCCGGAGTTTCTTCTGCTGATCGTACATCTCCTGTACCTGCTGCAGATACTCCTGACTCTCCGGATCTTTATCAACGATCAGTTTGCTGAGCAGCCGGCAAAGTGTTTCAAAGTTCCGCGGACGGTCCGCCGGATCTTTTGCCATCATCTTTTTGAGCAGTTTGGCAGTAAGGACGCTGACCGCAGGGACCTTTGCCTGGATATTGGGGACCGGGGCATTGAAGACCTGCTGCAATATTTCGACCTGAGTTCCCGTGTAGGGTTTTTCGGCAGCCAGCATTTCATACAAGGTCACGCCGAGAGAATAAATATCTGCACGGCTGTCAACGGACTGTGCATCAGTCGCCTGTTCCGGAGAGATATATGCAATGGTCCCCAGCATGGTCTGGGGATTGGTCAGTTCCACATTTTCCGAACCGGACTTTGCAATACCGAGATCCGCAAGTTTGACCTCACCGTCCGAGGTCATCATAATGTTGTCAGGTTTGATATCCCGGTGGACGATCTTCATTTTCTCTGCCGCAAGAAGCGCTTCTGCCACTTTGAGCACGATCTTCAAAGCCGTCTGTTCGTCAAAACGCCCTCTTGCCTTGATGATCTTACGGATCGAAGCGCCATCCACATATTCCATCACGATATAATACACGCCGTATCTCTCATCGTAATTGGCATCCATGACGTTGATGATATTCTGGTGCCGCATGTCGATGGCGAGCCGTGCTTCATTCATAAAGCGCTCTGCGTAGATATGATCTTTTTCTGCGATGGAAGGCAGCAATATTTTTATAGCTCTGAAGATATTCAGTTTAACGTGCCGGGCAAGATACACCTCCCCCATACCGCCGCGGCCGAGAGCCTTTTCGATCCTGTAGGGACCGATCATGGCGTTGGCAGGCAGTATGTACCGGACCATGCGCCTCTGGGCACCGGTCGACGATACGGATGAACCCGCCGATACGGATGAACCCGCCGATACGGATGAACCCGCTGATACTGAACTTCTCTGTGAATCTGTCGTCATAATATTTTATCTGTCTTACTTTTGGTCAAACTGCGCTGCGAATACCCGGTTTTATCACTGGCGATCCGCCACAACATCATCTGGAGCTTTGAAGTACCTTTTTCCCAGATGCTGTGTTCTATTTCATTTTTCTTCCCACTGGTAAATGCTTTGATACACTTCCAGCCTGCCTGCCGCATTTTTCCGCCGACCCAAGTTCTGGCATAAGGGTAACTGTAGGGCAATTCGCCTGAAATCCCCCATCCATTGCGCTCTTCTGCCCTCAGGGGGAAGGCGGCAAGTATCACAAACAGAAATATATAAAATTTTTTCTTCATCTTCAATCCCAATATGACCTGTAATTTTCCACAGATTTCCCATTAGCATAGGGCAAGATCGCCTCTCCCAATACCTTTTCCGGTCCATCTGCCGAACCGACAGTATTTTCATTGGCGACTGTCACCCACAGGGGAACACTGCCCGCACACAGGTCTGCGCCTTCGCAGGCTCCCCGCCAATTTTCTTCGCTGTTGCGTGAATACAGCACCAGTTTTTCATCATTTTTCCGTAATTCAAATCCGTTGCTGTAGTTGAATGCTTTATGAGAGTTCTGTCCCATAAGTCCACTGAGAACCCGGATGGATTTTATCCAACCGGGCACTTTCAATACAGCATTGTTTTTAAGAGCATTTTTTTTCCACCAACCATTGGTAGAGAGAACTTTTTCATCCTGATCTTTCGCGGTTATCTCAAAATCTCCCATAAAATCTCTTTTCCCCACTGACCCGAACAATTTTTCTGCCGTATCGACTTTTGTCGGACTCTTTGCCCCCAAAGCCCACAGATCATGCTGATCCATTTGCAAAAGCAAATTGCGGTACAAAGAGAGTTCACCGGCGAGGAAAATCACCGTAATAAACACAAGGTACATCGGCAACACCAGAATCGTTTCCAGCATTACCGAACCTTTGTTATCTTTGTATAAATTCCTCATCCGCATTGTCATTCCTCAATCAGTGGAGCATATCCAGATCAACTTTTTCGTTCAGGTTCAGACCTTTTTCAGAAATATTGATACCGAGTTTCTCTGCGACTCCCTCTAAAACTTTATAAGCACCATCGCCGGTAAATTTTTCACCATCCCAGGACTTCCAGCATCTGCTTACGGGCAGGAACATGGGTTCCCAATCATCCACAAAAAGGTTCCATTTATCTTCATTTGAAAACTTGCTGTTTTCATACCTTGTTTCTCCGGGGATACGGTATCCGGCTCTTGCGGCTGAAACAGCCCATAAATTACCGTCAACACGGAAATTCAGGAATTTGTTTTTGCCGAAAACATTGCCGAAAAGATCCGGGATCGGCGTTTTTGCGGCGACAACGACAGCCCCATCTTTGCTGAAAAAATTTTCTTTCAGTCTGAAGATTTCAGCTTCAGGTAATTCGTTCCAATTTTCAGTTTGCCAGCGAGTCTTATCCGGATGTTGTCCGGGAGTGCTTATACGCTTCTCTGAAAAAGCACGTAATGTGGGGGTGTGCCCGTGAATGTTGCAAACCCAGGAAACAGCATAGCCGATCCATTGCAATTCGGGAACCTTTTCGCCGGAGTAGGAATGCGCCAGCGTATCTGAATCTTTCTGCCACCATGTTTTTTGCCAGTAAGCATCGGATCGCAAACTGCCCCCTGTTTGAATATCATAGCGTTTCAGTACGTCGCTTTCATCGATATTCTTTTCAAGGAATTCTGAGAGATCGGTGGAAAAAACACAGCTCTCCGTTCCCTCAAGCATGGTTTGAACGACCTGCCGGATCCGGCCATCCATACTTTTTTTGATCTCTTCTGCTGCTTTGCTCATGTTTATTATGTTTTTATGACCGGCAAACAACTGGGCAGAAATGGCCTCGTACTCATTCAAGGAAACAGTGTCGATAACCTCTTCCTGGAGAACTTTGATGCCACGCTCTCCGGAGCTGCAAAGGCGTCCGTGCAGCTGCAGAGAAAGAGCGTTTTCGAAAGCGTTTTTGAGAGCGTTTTTGATGGTGTCGATATCCGGTGCAAGTGCCAATCCGTAACAAAAATCATCTGTTCCGTCAATGTAGCTGCTTGTATGTCTCCGGGGGTTATCTCTGTCGGAACGCCGTATTGCCAGATTATGAAGGTTACATGCAGCGCTGCTGCCTTCAATATGTTTTTTTCCATGGCATCGGCATCCCGGATAAAAGTTTCGTAAGTCTCAGAAAGCCACCGGTTCATGATGTAATTGACCTGGCGGTTGTTGGTCTGGGCATAGGTCCATGCCAAAGCCCGGTTCAAAACGGCGATACGGCTGAGAGAATCCGCCTGCACCAATGCGGCGGCATAGGCGGCATTGTCCACCTTGTACTGCAGTTCGGTCCTGACCCGGATCGCTTCACCCAGGGCAAAGACTGACATGCAGACAAAGGTCAGAAACAAAAAGACAAGGAGGGAAACCGGCATGGCAATGCCGGACTCCCCGACCAGTAATCTTTTTGTTGTGTTTTGTGCTGAACGGATCATCTCAGTTCCATCTTTTATAATCATTCACATTATCAACGGCAGAAGTTCCGACACTTGCCGGTTTGAAAACTGCCGTTGTTCCGGTTATCAGAAAGTGGGGAAAGAGTTCGCTTTTATAGGTTATTTCTCTTTCCCTATACTTTTCGCTCTGCCAGATATATTTAATAAATGCCGAACTTCCCGAAAGCACATCATTGGCTATGGGGAACATCATCGGCACATTGAATTTCACAGTTACAATTTTGCTGCCAACTCCGGTTTGGCTGACAGTTACTTCCTTCATTTTATCATTTTTTCCTTGAGGATCAGCCCCGCCGGTACCGCTGATAAGAACATTTTTTTCTCTATCTTTCAACCATTCTCTATTTAATGGAGAACCGCCTTCATTTGTGTAAGAGACCAGTGCACAGATCCTGCGTGCGGCAGCTTCTGCGGCATCTTTTTCTTCACTGTCGGCACAGGAAATCGTTGCCCTTCCGGCGGCAACAGCCGCATACTGGACCACCTGACGGCAAAATGAAATATGTGCCAGCTGTGCCGTCAAAAAGATCAGTAAAAACAAAAAAGGCAGACAGATGATCGCCTCAAGCATAACAGAACCCCGATCTTTTTTCAGTTCAGCGGGCGGATAAAACATACAACACCTCCGCTGTCCAGCATCCGGCGGCGATCGCCACGCCGAATGGGATCCGCACTTTTTCCGACTGTTTTTCCGGCAAAGCTTCTTTCCCGGCTTTCCGGTCATAATTCCGGTCAGTACAGCATCTCCACAAATGTTTCAATCTTGCCGCATCGGTTTTTCCGGCGATCACCATGATGACGCCGAGGATCAAACCGAAAACAGTTGACCAGAACATTGCAGAAAGGATCAGCGGGAATCCGGTGAGGATCCCCACTGCTCCGAACATTTTGACATCTCCCGCTCCTGCGCCTCGCATCAGGAAGGGGAGAAGCAAAAACGCAAATCCCAATAATCCTCCAAGCAAACTGCTGGTCATACTGCCATTAAAAATGTGTACAGCCAGAAACACCGCAGCACCGCCCAATGTCAAAACATTGGGCAATCTGCGGTAATAACAGTCATACCAGCCTAAAACAACCAGCCAGACTGTGACTATGCTGAAGAATACCGGGAAACTCATAATGTTTATTACGGAGCAGTTGTCGCTGCATCGCTATAAGCGGTTCCACGAACAAGTTTGGCTCTTGTTGCTGATGAAGCTGCTCCACCTTTGGCATTGTCTCTGGCGTTTTTTACCGCGGTTTCCACCTCTGAATCAGAACCACCGCCCATGGCAAGACCAATGGCTTCACCGGATTCACCGATCACGCCACCGAGCATTGTAAACACGACGACACCAACGACAACGATCAGCAGGGCGACCAGAATGTATTCGATCATCACGGAGCCCTTTTCTTCACCCATCAGACGACGGAGCATACGGCCGGCAAAGGAATTTGCCACTTTTTTGAACATTGCTTTTTTCATTTTTCTTTGTTCCTTTCATTTTAAGGGTTAATGTTGCATGTTCGTTTGTTTAAAAGGGAACGGGAAGCATTTCATAATTCAGATGATTTGAGTCCTCCTTTTGTAAATGTTACGGAAACGGCAACGCTATGACTTCAACCACCATGCGGTAGTTGACCGCAAACGCTTTTTGCAAAGAATCTCCATTTTCTCCAAATGGATCAAACAACTCTCCAAAGAGCATAAATTCCGCCCCTGCCATCAATCCGAAGATCGCCGCAAGAACAGCGATGTACTCCAACATCACGGAACCTTTTTCCGATTTTTTGAAAGACAGCTCCATCTGACTCACTCCCCATGAACAGCCGTTGAAAGCGGTTCTTCATGCAACCATGATGTGTTTAAGAAGAAACTTTTCACCGGTCATTCTCCAAAATTATTTCTGATCAAATGTGCCCATTGATCGTTTTTATCTGAAAAAACACGTTCACAGTTTTTTTTGACCCTGTAAGCGGTCTTATGATCCCCTTTGGCAATGGAATTCAGGCAGTCGATCCTTTGCGCATTCAGCCAACGCCGCTGCATCTTTCTCATATCTGCCAGCAGAAGTTCCGCCCGGTCAGCGGTTTCACTGTTCTTTTCACTGTGGGCTTTGATCAGGGAACTCACCAGTAATTGATAGGTCTGCCCCCAGACTCCGGGAGTCACTCTTGACAGCATTTTTTTTGAGCGCTCCAGCATGTCTTCTGCGGGGAGATCCAGAAGAGGGACATTCACATCCCAATATCTGCTTATGATCTCCGGAGCAACTTTGAAAAAGGTTTCTGTTCTCAAGAGTTTCTCTCCTCTTTTTCTTTCTTTGAGGGGGATCTCTTTCAAAAAAATGAACTGCCGATCCCGGAATTTCAGACTGGTGGCGATACCGAACCGGTATTCCGAAGAGACCTTACGTCTGTACTCTGCCGTCAGATAGGGAAATCCGTTGTTTTCCCCGAAAAACCTGACTCTGGAGATCCGGTCGAACTGCCACTCTTTTCCGGCGGTCTCTTTGATCCACTTTTCAAAGACCTTTTCCTTTGTACTCAACAGGATACCGGTAGAAGATCTGCCGTGATATTCCAGATGCAGGGGAATACTGCACAAGGAACCGATCCTGGTTTCTGCCGCAAAGGAGTCACTCTTCCTGACCACTTTCATCTCAGCGTGCCGGGGAAAATAGAACGATATGCCCCATTCCGGACCTTTGACGGGTGAAATGATCTCATCCGCCTGAAGATCCCGGCGTGAGAAGGAATAAGAAAGTTCATTCTCCTGAATGGCTGCAAATGCAAAGTACCCGGCACCTGAACACACAGCCGCGATCAGGAGCAGCAGAACTCCCCGCATGACACCGGGAAGCTGTTTCCGCAGAGTGTTTCCGGCAGTGTTCAGAAAACGCGCCATCCCACCTTTCACACCGGCGTGTGCCCTATCGACTCTGTGTTCCACAAAGAAGCTCAAAGTCTCTGTTTCGACACAGGATTTCCCGCAATGAGAAACAGCTCCGGCGGTCATATCTTCCGGATCATTGAAAAAGATCACCCCATCCTCCGGGATCCCGAAAACATCGCCTCCGGCAATGAGGATCTCAACGCTTTCCCCCAGAGACACAAGAGTTTGCGCTGTAACGGGGATCTCCCCGCCCCGGGCAAGAGTTTTTCCGCCGACAATTGTTGAGCCTTTACTTAAATTCCGGATGTACAGAACCTTGGAGTCATCAACCGTCAGGAGAGCATGACGGCCTGAAACATCCGGGTCAGTCAACCGGATGTCTGCATTATGAGATCTGCCGATCAGACAGGGAAGAGAGATATCAAACTCCCGTCTGCTGCAAGCACCTCTTATGATTTTTATCTGAACTCTGGATTCCATATACGATTCCCTGCTCTTCCCGGATTTTCCTTGCGGAAAGTCCCGATCCTCACGCCCTCCGGCACATTCTGCCGCCGGTCGGTTTCCCATATTCTTCCGATTGCCGGATCATAAAACATCTGCGGAGATTTTTCATGATCTCACCTGCTCCCTGATGCTCCGTGGACTTTAACAGTTTTCAAGCCCCGGCGCAACCCGGCAAAAGTTTCATCTGTAACGATCCCCGGTTCCATACGGTTCCTTGCCGCTGTATCATTCGGGGTGCGCAAAGCGGGAAACAATTCAGCTCTGCCCTGTGCGGCGATCAGCAACCCGACCTGCTGCGGCGGCAGAGAAACGATGATCGTTTTATTGCGCATTTTTTCCTCCCTTGGTTTTCCGTCTCCTGTCCCCACATCCAGGACCCTTACACAAGGAAAGAGGACTGAAGTTGTCTTTTCTTTCACAGAAATTGATTTTTCTGACGGATTCCGGACAATTTTTTCATCGGTAAAGGTCGCCCAGACAGCGATTTCATCTCCCGGCTGGATAAACTGAAGCAGGCTGCGGTCTGCAAAAGTGACGGGCACTGCCCACTCCCCCGGAGCGACGATCCTGCTCAAATTTTTGTTCATGCCCACATCGTTCAGCATGATATAGTCTCCTTTGGCAACGGATCTCAACACCTCCTGCCCTGCAACAAGAGCTGATTTGTTCCACAAGATCGCTTGTGCGGGCACTCCTTTCCGGGGAACGGAACGCTCTGCGATATCCTCTTTTTTCACGACCTCTCCTGCGGTCAGATCTCTTGCGGCGCTGACCACCGGCACATTGCCTCCCCGGCTCACCCAGCCGGTGTCTTTCAGTTTGCCTGCCGCCCAGACAACCGTCAGGGTCAATACAACAGTCAGGATAATGGAAATAATATTTTTCACTTTTTGCGTCCTCTGAAAAAAGTTCTTTCAAGTTCATCCGGAGATACAAAAGCAGCCGCAGAGATCCATTGCCGGATCCTGCGGCTGTTCCATGGGAGCAATACAGTTTCCCGGGAAAATGACGACACCTTCTCTGCGGCTGAAAAATTTCCCGCCCCTCCGAAAAGAGAGAAAAACACAAAGGAGACGCCCGGTAATTGGCTGATACCGTGAAGCGCCACCTTTAATGCCGTCATTTCAACCATCGTTCCCATCAACTGAAAACTCCTGAAATCCACAGATCAGCCGCATTTGCAGTTTTCAACTGCTGAATGCGGTCTGTCTGATAACGTCCAAATAAAAATATGTTCTCAAACATTGTATTCCAGACCCCGCCGGGAAGCCGATGCCGGCATCCTCTCTCTCCCCCCCCCGCAAACATGGGGGCTGTCTGCTGTCACCTGAGGACCGCAATAAAAAGAATCCGGTTGGTCCCTTTCAGGCGACATCTGCTGAAACACAACATCTGTCGATCGATATCTGCAGAAAATAAGGAAGGCAATACCTCCTCAAATACTGCAACATCAATAATATACCACTGAATTGAAATACTTGCAAGTAAAAGTATAAAAAAAAAGCTGAAAAATACTGTCACTCAAAGAGCTGAGCCGTATTTTCCAGTCAAGGGTTCCCCGGAAAGCATAAAGAGCTTAAAAAAATCCGCTCTCTGCAAAGTCCGGGGAAAGGGGAGCTGCTGCGCAAAAAGCACGCCGCGGGGAAGAGAGATTTGTCAGATCTCTCCGCAAAGGCGGAGCTCTTTTTCAAGGCACTCAACAGCTTCAGAGAAGTAATCAAGGGCGGCAGTAACCGGTTCCGGGGTGGAAAGATCGACACCGGCGTCTTTCATGATGTCCAGCACATCCTTTGAACAGCCTGCTTTCAAAAATCCCAGATACGCCTCTCTGAGCTCCGGCTTGCCGGAACGCAGATTCCGGGCAAGTTTCAGCGCCGCAGACATGCCGGTGGCATATTTGTAGACGTAGAAGTTGTAGTGAAAATGGGGTATCCTTGCCCACTCCAGTTCAATATCCTTCAGGGGATCGACGGCGGGACCGTAATAGAGTTTGTTGAGTTCGTAATACTTTTTGTTCAGCAGATCGGCGGTGAGGGGCGTTCCCTGCTCCACTGTTTCGTGCATGAAAAGTTCAAACTCGGCAAACATGGTCTGACGGTAGATGGTGCCCCGGATCTCATCGGCGATGTGAGCGTAAAGATAGGCTCTGAACCGGGGATCGGAACTCTGTGAAAGCAGATGTTCAAAAAGCAGTATCTCGTTGGTGGTGCTCGCCACCTCGGCAACAAAGATCTTGTAGTCCGAATAGATGTAGGGCTGGGTGATCTTTGAATAGTAGCTGTGCATGGAGTGGCCCAATTCATGCGCCAGAGTGAAAACATCATTCAAAGTCCCCTTGTAGGTCATGAGAACATAGGGGAAGGTGTCGTAACAGCCGCTTGAAAAGGCTCCCGAACGCTTGCCCTGACGCTCAGGGGCGTCGATCCAGCGCTCTTTGAAGGCAAGTTCAAGGTATTTGCCGTACTCTTCCCCCATGGGTTTGACGGCATCTTTCACCAGCTGTGCCGCCTCTTCAAAGGAGTAGTTCTGAGAACATCCGGGAAGCAGGGGATTGAGCATGTCGTACATATCCAGTTTATCCAGCTTCATCACCTGTTTGCGCAGTTCCATGTAGTTGTAGAAGGCGGGGAGCTTGCTGTGGACCGCTTCAATGAGACTGCGGTAGACCGACTCCGGCACCCGGTCGCCGTTCAAAGCGGCGCAGAGGGCGTTGGGATAGTTCCGCACTTTGGCTTTGACGGCGTGGCGGCGGACCGTGCCGTCAAGGGCGGAAGCAAAGGTGTTCCGGAACTGGCGGTATGCCTTGTAGAGCTTTTTGCAAGTCCGCTCCCGGGTGCCCCGATCGGGATTTTCCATCAGGGCACGGTAGCTGCCGTGGGTCAGTTTCACCCGTTGACCTTCGCCGTCGCGGATGTATCCGAACTCCAGATCAGTGTCGTTGAGGGTATCGAAAAGGGTGCTTGAAAGACCGATCACCTGAGAGTAGCTGCCCAGAAGTTTTTCTTCCGCTTCAGAAAGCACATGGGTACGCTCTGAAAGTATCTCTTCAAGGAACCTGCGGCAGAAAGCGAGACAGGGGACTTTGAGGAACTCATCCATCTTCTCTTCGGGGATCCGGAGCAGCTCCGGAACGAAATATGCCTCCTGCGGCGCCAGTTCCGCCAGAAGGGACTGCAGTTTCCCCATGCGGGCACGGCTGGAGTCCACTCCTGTTGCCTGATCCAGAGTCAGATGGGCGTAGATGTAGAGTTTTTCTGTAAGGCGGTTGAGTTCAAGGGAGCTTTCCACCGCTTTTTTGAGAGTCTCCGCCGACTCCCCCAGTTTTCCTTTGAAGGCGGCAAATTTTTCTGTGACGGGGCGGATCTTTTCAAACTCCTTTTCCCAATCCTCAGGAGTTTTGTAGATGGCTTCAAGATCCCACACGGGAAGTTTTTCGTTTACCACGCTCATTCTTCTTCCTTTCTTTTTCTTGGATATCTTCAATAAATCTGTTCAAATTTCTGACCACTGTTTCCACGCCCGGAAAATCCCGGAACCTGAAACACCTTGCAGCAGCGCCGGGAAATTCAGAGACGAGCAAAGCGAAACTTTCATCATTGACAGCCCCCCGGTCGATACCGGCGATCAGAGGGATCTCAGGGTTCTGCTCCATAAATTCAAGCCTGCTGCGGAGCTCTCCTTTGTGCCAGCGGTGAAAAAGCTCCAAATGACAGATCTCCCCCCTCTCATTGCGGAAACTCAGATCGGGGAAACAGATCCCCTTTTTCCCCATGTTGATGAAAGGAGTTTCCCCCACAACGGTCCAAGGCGCCCCCTTTTCCCTGAAAAGACGGTGAAAAAGCCGGATCTCCTCAGGAACGTATGCTGAAATATTGCCGTAATGGGAAACCAGAGCCGCACTCTGATCCACTTCAAGGATCCCCTTTCTGGAGCGTATTTCCACTTCGGCACGGAGTTTGTATTTTTTGAGCAGCGGCACGGCGGGGAAAAAGGCTCCCAGAAGAAGACCGTATTTCCGGGCATTTTCCAGCAATGCCCCGGGACCGCTGAGTTCCACTTCAAGGGTGTTCTCCCCGCAGCGGCGGATCTGCGCCAGCAGACGGAAAAACTTCATGAAACGCACCAGTTTACGCAGTTCGCTGTGCCGGGGATCAGAGAGACGTAAAGTCAGCTTTGAAGCATAGAGCAGCATGGTCTGTACCAGAGCGATATTGTAGCGGTGGAGCAGGGCTTCAGGAGTCAGATCTCTGAAGGAGCGCAAGACCTCAAAGTCCGGCAGATCCCCGTAGATATCCAGCTCCGGGAGCGGGAAAGAACGCCGGTAATGTTCTTCTGAAAATTCTCCCCGTGATGCAATGGCGGCGCCGGAGCGTTCAAAGAGTTCCCGGCGCATGGCAACATAATCCGTATCAGGGTCAGGGGCGTCGAACTCCGCAGAGTCAAAGAGCAGTTTTTCCATCCCCGCCGCAAGTTTCGGGTCGGATGCGGCGGCAATGATGTTTTTGGTAAGAGCCGCCAGATCACAGCGGCATTTGTTCACCCCCTCCCTGAAAACGGCAGAAAGAGAAGCGGCAAGGGCAAGATTTTCCTCTTTGGAAACATCGGCAAAGCGGCAGAAAAATTTGCCGTTGCGGAATGTCGATCTGAGAAGGTCCGTATTAAGCATCTCTGTCTGAAAGCTCCTTGCAGCGCGAGCGTATGGCGGCAGTCAGTCTGGAACAGGTATAAAAGACCTTATCCATATCAGTACCGGCAGTCCCGGCAACAGAAAGCGCACAATGTGTCGGACCGCACTGGAAGGGCAGACTCAACTGCCAGTACCTCCCTGAGTGATGGTTGATAAGAGAACGGCTTTCCTGCGCCGCCAGAAAACGCTCTCTGAAAAAGGCGAAGGCGTTGAGGATCTCTTCTTCCGGGGCAGCATGGATGAGCTCTTCCATGACCTGTTCCCACTCATCCCCCCGTGCGGCAAAGATCACTGCCGCCGCATCAGAGCGCCAGAGAAATTTCTGTGCCGGGGTCCCCCGGTACACTTTGTAAAAATGGAAGAGCCCGCCCCGGACCACCGTGACAAATTCACAGGAAAGAGCCATCTCCTCCATAGGCTTGTGAAGGATCTCACGCCCGATCCTGGAAAGAGGATGGTTTTCTCCCGCCTTTTTCCCCAGCAGTGCCAGTTCCGGAGTCCCGACAACACTCCGGTAGGCGACTTTGGCAAGGAGCCCTCCGGCAATAAGATCGGCAACGATGCGGCTGACCATACTGGGATGAAGCCCCAGCTTGAGACCGATATCCTTGAGCTGCGTCGGCTCCGGATTGCAGGCGACGAGAGAAAGTACCTGAAGTACCCGGTTGATCCGTGAACTGTTCATAAAAGGTTCCGCCGTCTGCTCAGCGCCCGTGCCACGGGGGGCGGCACATGGGCGGCAAAATCAGCCCCCAGCCGGGCAACCTCTTTGATCAAAGTGGAGGAAACATAAGAATTTTCCAGCTGAGGTGTCAGAAAGATGGTTTCGCATCCTTTGAGGAGCTCACGGTTCATCAATGCCATCTGCAGTTCATATTCAAAGTCGGAAAAGGCACGCAATCCCCTGAGAATGGCATCGGCTTTCAGCTCTTTGACGGCGTTGACCAGCAGTCCTTCAAATGCGATGACCTCCACATTGGGCATATCGGTGCAGCTTTCAACGATGAGCTGCCGTCTTTCCTCAAGAGTAAAGAGAGGATTTTTGCCGGAGTTGACCGCAACTGCCACCACCACTTTGTCAAAAAGACACCGGGCACGCTCGACCAGATCGAGATGTCCATTGGTGAAAGGATCGAAAGATCCCGGATATATTACCGTTTTCATAGCGTTTCCCCCTTGACTGAATTGTAAAACAAGTGTATCTTATAGAAAAGACCTCTGAAAAGGAGGGGTCTTTCAGATGCTGAGTAATATAATATACGACAACTTCATGGATTTTTCAATTCAATTTGACACTCCTGCGGTGCCGGAGCAGGGTGTTGTGATAGGATTCGGCGTTTTTGACGGCGTTCATCCGGGACATCGGCTCATTATGAGCAATGTCAGTGAAATGGCGGCATCCTGCGGAGCAGTTCCTGCGGCAGTGACCTTTGTGCCCCATCCCCGGGCGGTGCTGCCGGGCATGGAAGCGCCTGAACTGATCATCAGTGTGGAAGAACGGCTGAAACAGCTCCGTCTGGCAGGTGCCCGGATCACAGGGATCATTCCTTTCACCCCCGCCTTCGCCGCTCTTGAACCTGAGTCGTTTCTTCAGAAACTCCGGGAACACCCCGGATTCATCCTGAAGGGTATCTGCATCGGCGAAGATTGGCGTTTCGGCAGCCGGGGCAAGGGAGATGCTGTAATGCTGGCACAGTACTGCCGGGAACACGGACTCCTTTTCCGGGCGGTGGAGCGCCTCACATATCAGGGAGAGAATATCAGCTCCAGCGCCATCCGGCTTCTGGCGGGGCAGGGAGAACTCAAAAAGGCGGCAGCTCTGCTGGGAAGAAGATTGTCCCTCACAGGAACCGTGGTCAGAGGTTTCAGGATCGCCGGAAAGGAACTTGCCGCCCCCACTGCCAATCTGCAGTTGGACCACGGAGTGATCGTACCCGACGGTGTCTACGCCGGGAGCGCACGGATCAGCGGAGAAAATTTCCCGGCGGTCCTCAATATCGGTGTAGCCCCCACATATCAGGTGGGAGAAAGACGCATCGAAGTGCATTTGCTGAACTTTTCCGGAGATCTTTATGACAGAAAACTGGAAGTAAAGCTTCTTGAATATCTGCGGCAGGAGCAGAAATTCCCCTCTCCTGCGGCGCTTAAAGAACAAATCACACGGGATATTGCTCAGGCGACCGTGATATACAATAAAGAAGGCAACAAGGAGGAAGAAGATGATCAAAGGACTTGGAATCGACATTGTGGAAACCAGCCGCATCCGGCAGGTGATTGAACGGCACGGCGAACAGTTTCTGAACCGGGTGTATACTCCGGCAGAACAGGCCATCGGCAAGATCCGTTCCAGCGCCCACCACTTTTACGCAGGCAGATGGGCGGCAAAAGAGGCTGCCGCCAAAGCGCTGGGGTGCGGCATCGGTTCTGAATGTTCATTCAGCGAAATCGAAGTGATCGACTCTGAGATCGGTGTGCCCTCTCTGGTCTTCAGCGGCAACGCCGCCCAGACCGCAGCTGCTCTGGGAGCAAAAAATGTCAGGGTCTCCATTACACACGAAAGAGAGTATGCCGCCGCCGTGGTCATTATTGAAGAATAATTATCTTTCCCGGAAAGATACTTGAAATTTCAATGACACAGTGATATATTATATAGCAAGTCAAGGGACAGGAGTGTTTTTTCATTCTGCGTTGATATCTTCAAAAAGCCTGTCCCTTCACCCGATGGAGAGTTGATTGCAATGAAACTTTTTTTTGTTTTTTCCGGACAGGGTGCCCAGAGTGTGGGCATGGGACGGGACCTTTATGAGAAATATGCAACCGCCGCGAAGTATTTCGACACCGCCGATCAGGTGCTGGGATACAGCTTGAGCGATGTGATCTTCAACGGCCCCGCAGAAAAGCTGACAGAGACCCGTTTCTGTCAGAGCGCCATCTACACCATGAGCTGCGCCTGTCTGGGGGTGTTCCGTGAGCTGCACCCCGAAGCTGTCCCCTGCGCCGCCGCAGGGTTGAGTCTGGGGGAATATGCCGCACTGTGCTGCAGCGGCGCTTTCACCTTTGAAGAGGGGCTGAAACTGCTCCAGAAACGTGCCGATCTGATGGATGAGTGCTGCCGCAGCACCTCCGGCGGCATGGCGACCGCTCTGGGATGCGAAGCCGCCGTCATCGAAGAGGTGTGCCGTGCCGCCGATGTGGATGTGGCAAACTACAACTCCCCCGGGCAGATCGTTATCTCAGGGGAAAAAGAGAAGGTCAAAAACGCCGTCGCCGAACTCAAGGGAAAAGGTTACCGCAAGGTCATCGAACTGACAGTGGCAGGAGCTTTCCACTCCCGGCTCATGGCTCCCGCCGGTGCCGCTCTGGCAGAGGTGCTCAAAGAAACCGACCTCAAATTGCCAGAGATCCCCGTCTATCAGAACTTCACCGCCGCCGTTCCCGGCAGTGTGGAAGAACTGAAAAACAATCTTGCCTCTCAGGTCTCAGGCTCCGTCCGCTGGGAGTCCGGTGTCCGCGCCGCCGCTGCCGCCGGTGCTGAAATGATGATCGAATTCGGCCCCGGCAACGTGCTTACAGGACTGCTCAAACGTACCATCCCTGAGATGAAGAGTGCCAATATCAACAGCGTGGAATCCCTGGAGCAATTCCAGTTCTGAAATAAAGTGAATGACAAACCAAAGGAGAAATAACCAATGGGAAAACTTGATAACAAAGTCGCCATCGTTACCGGAGGCGCCCGGGGAATCGGCGAAGCGATCTCTCTGAAACTCGCCGCCGAAGGTGCAAAGATCGCCATTGTCGACATCATGCTTGATGTCGCCGAAGCCACCGCCAAAAAATTCGGTGAACTGGGTTACGAAGCCAAGGCTTACGCCGCCAACGTGGCAAAGCTGGAGGAAGCCGATGCCACCGTCAAACAGGTCATCGCCGATTTCGGCAAGGTGGATATCCTTGTCAACAACGCCGGTATCACCAAAGACAACCTCATCATGCGCATGTCTGAAGCTGAGTGGGATGCCGTCATCGCTGTCAATCTGAAGGGAACCTTCAACTTTACCAAGGCAGTCGTCTCCCCCATGGGACGCCAGCGCGCCGGCAAGATCGTCAACGTGGCATCTGTGGTGGGTCGTATGGGCAACGCCGGACAAGCCAACTACTCTGCTTCAAAAGCAGGTGTCATCGCCCTGACCAAGAGCACCGCCAAAGAGTACGGCGCCCGGAACATCCAGGTGAATGCTGTGGCTCCCGGCTACATTGAGACCGAAATGACCGCCAAACTTCCCCAGAACATCCGTGATGCTTTTCTGACGGTGATCCCTGCCAAACGTCCCGGGAAACCCGAAGATGTGGCAAATGTGGTGGCTTTCCTCTGCTCTTCTGACGCCGATTATGTCACCGGTCAGGTGCTCAATATCGACGGCGGAATGCTGATGTAAGCAAATAAAACGGAAAAAAAAACAAAAAATACTTGACAAACAGGAGAAACGGAGCAATATTATATAAAAGGACAATAGCTTTGTCCTGAAGATAATAGAGCCTTAAACGTTTCTTGTAAAAATAACAGAAACAAATAAAAATTCAGGAGTTTGAAAAATGGCTGAACTGACCAAGGACGAAATCCGCGCAAAAATCAAAAGTATCGTGACCGAAGGTCTCGGAGTTTCCGAAGATCAGGTTACTGATGATGCCCAGTTCTCCCAGGACCTCGGTGCTGATTCTCTGGATCAGGTCGAACTGGTGATGGCTTTGGAAGAAGAATTCGGCGCTGAGATCCGTGATGAAGATGCTGACAAGTTGAACACTGTCGGCGATGCCATCGCTTACATCGAAAGCCGTCTTGCTGACAAGGCTCAGTAATCCTTTTTACTGCAGCTTTTTCAGCGCAGACCCCGCCGTCGCCGGATCAGGGCAGGAATCTTTTTTCTGTCCCGGCGGGAGCGGGGTTTCATTTTTTATCAGCAGATATGCTCATTGGGGTTTCTTGAATGAATAAAAGACGTGTTGTAGTGACCGGCTGCGGTGTTATTTCGTGTGTCGGCAATAATGTGAAAACTTTTTGGGATGCCGTGGTGAATGGCCGTTGCGGTCTTGGTCCTGTGACCCGTTTTGATGTCAGCGATTACCGTACCCGTATTGCTGGTGAGGTCAAGGACTTCAATGTTTGCGATTACCTCAGCTTCAAAGAATCCAAACGCATGGATCTTTTCTGCCACTATGCCATTGCCGCGGCAGATGAAGCAATGAAACAGGCAGGACTTCCTGTCAATGGCGAGTGGGGCAATGTGGACCCTGACCGGGTCGGTGTTCTTGTTTCCAGCGGTATCGGCGGTCTTGAGACCATTACCGAACAGGCCCGTACACTCTTTGAAAAGGGACCGGGGCGGATCTCCCCCCTCATGATCCCCATGATGATCTCAGACATTTCCTCCGGCAACATTTCCATCCGTTATGGTGCCCGGGGTCCCAATATGGCTATCGTGACTGCCTGTGCCACAGGCTGCCACTCCATCGGCGAATCCTACTGGATGGTCGCCCGTGATGATGCCGACGTGATGATCTGCGGCGGAGCAGAAGCCTCCATCAGCAAGCTGGGCATTGCCGGATTCTGTGCTGAAAAAGCCATGAGTACCCGCAACGATGATCCTCTTCATGCCAGCCGTCCTTTTGATAAGGACCGTGACGGCTTTGTCATGTCTGAAGGCTCCGGTGTTCTGATCCTCGAAGAGCTGGAACACGCCAAAAAGCGCGGAGCCACGATCCTCGCAGAGGTCATCGGCTACGGACTTTCCGGCGACGGCTATCATATCACCAGTCCCGCTCCCGACGGCAACGGCGGCGCACGGGCAATGAAAATGGCTATGAAACACGCCGGTATCACCCCTGATAAAATCGATTACATCAACGCTCACGGAACCAGTACTGAGCTCAACGACAAGTTTGAGACTCTGGCGATCAAAGGTGCTCTGGGCGATGCCGCAAAGAGTGTGGCTGTCAGCAGCACCAAGGGCGTGACCGGTCACGGTCTGGGCGCCGCAGGCGGATTTGAATCCATCGTCTGTGTCCAGTCCATCATCAATGGTGTGGTGCCCCCCACCATCAACTACGAGACTCCCGATCCTGATTGTGATCTTGACATCACCCCCAACACAGCGCGGGAAATGGAGATCAAGGTGGCTCTCAACAGCAATCTGGGATTCGGCGGTCACAACGGAGCATTGCTTTTCAGCAAATTTGAAGGTTGATTCTACAAGTTTAACAATACAGTTTAGGGAGAAGGTGTGATGAAAAAAGTTTTGACAAGTGTATGCGGCGGAGCGGTGCTTGTTGTCCTGCTCGCCGGATGTGACCCCCATTTGGCGCAGATTCCGAGCGGTACTCAGGAGGAATTGTGGTACAGACAGCTGAAGAGCAATTATTCTTCGTTCACCCCTCCCCGTCATCCTGCACCCGCAGCCTACGCCCCCAACTGGAACAATAACCGCCAGAACAGCGCAGGCGTCCCTGCCGATGACCCCGAAAGAGCTGTGGACAGTGCCGCCGACGGCGGTAAAGTCGTCAACGTGGAAGATGCCGCCCCCGCCAAAGAGACAAAAGCTGCTGACGGGGAAAAGAAAGAAGCAGCCGTCACTCCTGAGCCTGAAGTCAACAAGACCGATGATGCCGGTAAGAAAAAAATCGACACTGCGGAAGGGAAAACCCCTGAGGCAGAGAGCAAATTTTACGTTGTCCAATCGGGAGACACTCTGGGCGGTATCGCCAAAAAGTTCTACGGCAAAGCCAGTCTGGAAGATGTGATTTTCAGAGCCAACTCAAAAGTCCTCAAGGACCGGAACACTCTGAGTGTCGGAATGCGTCTGGTCATTCCTGAATTATGAGGGAGTTTCTCTCTGAAACTCCGGAATCAGGCGGTATCTGCTCAGCAGAAAAGAGCGGATGCCGCCGTATATTTCTGGAAGGCAATCTGAGTGTCAGCGAACTTTGCGCCGGGGATGAGATACGCAATCTGCGTACCCTTTCCAAGCTCTTCGGCGTAGCTCTTGCTGCCCGTGAAAATGTCATTACCGTCACAGGTTCTGATGAGGAAGCCGGCAGAGTCAACGGTTTTTTTGCCGACCTGAGCGCCCTTTACAAGTTGCGGAAGTCCCCCATCACCCAGCGGGATTTTGATTTTCTCTGCGGTTCCTACCGGAACAATGTCCCCAGCGATCCGGTGAAGCTGTGGAAAAACCGTCTTGAAGTCAGCCCTAAGAAGCCCTGTGTCATGCCCCGTTCAGCACGGCAGCAAAGCTATGTGGAGCTGATGCGGAGCTGCGAAGTGGTCTTCGGTGTCGGTCCTGCCGGAACCGGCAAAACCTATCTTGCCATGGCAATGGCAGTGGCATCATTTCTCAAAGGGGATGTTTCCCGGATCGTACTGACCCGCCCCGCCCGGGAATCAGGAGAAAAGCTGGGCTTTCTGCCGGGCTCCATGGAAGAAAAGGTCAGTCCCTATCTCAGACCCCTTTACGATGCCCTCTATGATATGCTCAACTATGACGAAGCTCAGAATCTGATACAGAAGGGGATCATTGAAGTTGCCCCTCTTGCATTCATGCGCGGACGGACTTTGAACAACGCTTTCATCATTCTTGACGAGGCGCAGAACACCACTGTGGATCAAATGCTTATGTTCCTGACCCGTATGGGGTTCGGTTCACGCTGCGTTATCACCGGGGACCCCCAGCAGTCGGATTTGCGTGAAAATGAGCGTTCAGGACTCAAACATGCTCTGGAAACTCTTCAGGGCATACAGGGGATCGGCTTTGCTCTTTTTGAACCCTGTGATGTGGTCCGGCACCGTCTGCTGGAAACCATTATCACCCATTATACCTCCGGAGGAGGATTTACGGAAAAACCATGAAAAAGATACTGAGTTTGCTTTTTTCCTTCCGTTCCGGAAAGATCTCTGACCGTTATTTGCTCAGGGGCACCCCCATGGAGGAACGGCTCAACATCTCTCCTGCCCCCTGGATCCTGACCATTGTGCTGGTCTGGGTCACAAGTTCCGTTCTGCTGGCTCTTTCTGCAAGCAATGCCCATTCGGCGAAGAACATTACCCAGGGCTCAACGGCTCTGCGGGATTTCACCGCTCCCGCCGATTTTGAGTATGCCAACGAAAGGGAAAATGAGGAAAGAAAGAAACAGATCCTGGAAAGAGTCCCCTTCTTTTACCGTGTCTCTCCTCAGGAAACCATACTGATACAAAGTGATCTGGTACAGCTCCCGGAGTGTATCCGCATCCGTTCAGCGGCTCTGGCGGCAAAAAGACATTACGATGTGATCAAAGGATCTCTTGTTTCCAGACTGACGGCGGGGATATCCCGGGCGCTTCTGGCTGAACTGGATATGGCGTTCCGTCAGAAGAGCACCTACAACAACTTCCAGAATAAATGGCAGCGTCTTCTGCGGGAAGGGCTTCTGCCCGTCAAACAGCGTGAGGTGGGCAAAGTCTCGACTCAGATCCGCACCATCGACAGCTACGGCAGGATCAATGCCCCCGTGCGGATCGGTGATATGCCTGATCCTCCCCGGGCGGCTCAAGAGCTGGCTGAGGTGATATTCCCCTCTCATTCGGCGGTTCTCCCGGAGTTCCGGCAGCTGCTCATCGCCCTTCTGCGTGACGGCAATCTGCTTCCTGCGCCTGAATACCGCAGCGAAGCCCGGGAGCAGGCTTTGAAAAATTACCGTCCTGTTCCCCGGCAGATCCGCTGCGGCGAAGTACTGATCCAAAGCGGGCAGGTGGTCACACCTGAGCTGATGGAGCTTGCCAAAGCTGCCGAGCGTTCCATCCCTCCTGCCCCCCCCAGGGAGGTCTATTTCAGGGCGCTTCTGAGTCTTCTGCTCATCGGCGTGACCATATTCTTTCTCTATCACACCTACCCCGAACTGGTCAGAGAAAACCGGAACATCATGCTCACAGGCAGTATCGTCTGTATCTCACTTGTTGCAAACTACATTGCTTTGAAGTTCTTCAATTCAGTCATTGCCGGGCATCTGAGCAATCCCGTGACGCAGCTTTCGCTTCAGCTCTTCCTGCCGGTTTCGCTCTGTGCCATCATGCTGACGGTGCTGGTCAGTTACCGTGCCGCCATGTGCGCTTGTTTTCTTACCGTCTCAGTGACGGTACTGCTGCTGTCGCCTGCACAGCCCTTCATACTGGCTGTGCGTTTTCTCACGCTGGCTGCCATCACAGGGCTCATGGTCCGCAAAGTGACCAACTACCGGACCTTTTTTGTCCGCAGTTTTGCCGGGACCGTCATGGTCATACTGGTGCTGAATTGTGATTTGATCTTTCAGACACACCGTTCTTTGCGTGAACTGGCAGAAGTTGCCGTTGTCACCGGGATAAACGCCTTTGCTTCAGCGGTCCTGGCTCTGGTGATGATCTTCCTCTTTGAGCTGGTTTTCAACATTTCCACTGATATGTCTCTCATGGTGCTCTGCGACTACAACCACCCTCTGCTGGAACGGATGAAACGTGAAGCTCCCGGAACTCTTTTCCACTCCATGACCGTGGCGACCCTTGCCGAAGATGCCGCAAATGCCATCGGAGCCAATCCCCTTAAAGCCAAGGCGGCGGCGCTGTTCCATGACATCGGCAAACTGGAAAAGGCACGTTATTTTATTGAGAACAACAGCCGCAGTGATGAGCTCCACCGCAAACTGAGTCCTGCACGGAGCGCCCAGATCATACTGGGTCACGTCATAGAAGGACTGCGGCTGGCACGGACACACCGCCTGAGCCGTCTGGTCAGGGATGCGATCAGGAGCCACCACGGGGATACACTCGTTTACTTTTTCTACGCCAAAGCCAAGGCAGAGGCCCCCGATGCGGTCATAGATGAAAACCTCTTCCGCTACGGAGGGCGTCCTCCCCGGCAGAAGGAGCTGACGATCCTCAGCCTTGCAGATGCCTGTGAAGCGGCGGTGCGCTCTCTGGAGCATCAGGATCCTGACACGATCCGCAGGAAGGTGGGGGAAATTTTTCAGGGGCGTTTCAAAGAGCGCCAGATGTGTCATTCGATCCTGACACTGAAAGAACTTGACAAGGTCAGAGAAAGCTTTATCGCAACTTTGATCAGTATTCATCACGGGCGTATCGCCTATACCGCGGAGAGTATCAATGAAGCAGCTGCACAGCAAATGGAACAACCGCAAACATCCCTGCCCAAAACGCCGGGAGCTTGACAAATTCTGCCGCCGGGCAGCGGAACTGGCGGGACTCCCGGAAGGTGACTGGGAGCTGGAACTCCTTTTCACCAATGACCGCTCCATGGCGGAATACAACGCCGATATCGTGGGGCATGAAGGGACCACCGATGTGATCACGCTGTCATGGTTCGATGATCCCGAAGGGCTTTTCCCGGGTGATCCTGAGCTGATACTCATTGTCAATCCTGATGCTGCCGCACGGGAAGGCGCCGGGAGAGAGGACTCCTCTTACGCCTTTGAGACGGCGCTTTACATCGTCCACGGGATGCTCCACGCCGCAGGCGAGGACGACCTTGAAGAAGAGACCCGCATTTCCATGCGCGCCGCAGAAAAACGGGTCATGGATCAGCTGAAATGCGAATTTGATCTTGCGGCGCTGTTTCCGGAAAAACGCACATCGTGATAAAGTGGGAAAAATTGTTCTTCGACCCGGGTGACCGGGCGCTGGTGGAAATGCTCCAAAGCGTTGACAGCGCGCCCGGCAACCGGCAGATCGGAGAGTATGTTTCGGAGCTTCACCCCAGAGGTATCCTGGAGTTGATCGAGCCCCGCTCTTTCCGTATTGTCCGGAGCGTTATGACCCTGCTTGAAAGCTTCACCCCCGGCGAAGAAGCCATGAACAAACGTCTTGAGGCCATTGCCATGCTCAGAGATGAGCTCTGCGAAGGTCTCAACGTGCCTTTGAAATACAACACCGCACGGGTGCTTCCCGAACTTGCCAAAGAGCTTTGCCGTGTCCGGCAACAGCCGGAAAAGGCACTCCGTGCCGCTCACGATCTGCGTATGGCACTTCTGGGCAATCCCCGTTTCATCCGCAGTCAGCTCAAACGCTTCCGGCTGCTGGAGATGCCCGAAAAGGCTTTGCCTGTCACCTTTGACTACCATGTGCACGATGCCAATACCAAAGGGCGCAAATCCCCTTCGCACCTGATTATGGACGCCTGGATCAAAGGGATCCGCAAACTGCAGGTCATTTTTTACAATCAGGTGCCGCCTGAGGGGGCTTTTGAACTGATGCGCAGTGCAGAGATCATGGGGATCGATCTGCGTATCGGCATTGAGTTCCGGGTGATCCGCCGCCGCAGTTTCGCCGAGGTGATCTGGACCCCGAGAGGATTCAGCGGGGCGGATGATTTTCTCAACTTCCTCAAGGAACAGAAAAAAGAGTTCAAAGCACGCTGTGAAGAGGCGGCGCTCTATCACACCTCGCTGATCTTCGGTATGCTCCGCCGTTTCAACGCCGTCGGGATCAGAAAACTCAACGCCTTTTACAAGGTCTCGCTCCCCCCTGTTCAGGATGGGGAATTCAGCGCCTTTCTGGCGCCGGGGAAACGCCCCTCCACCTCTCACCTGGCGGAGTTTATCGAAAGCAAACTGCGGCAGATGCTTGAAAAGGAACTGGAATTTCTTTCAAAGCTCCCTGAACCTGACAGCGGTGCCAGACAGAGGATGCGGCATATCGGGAGTTCTCTTCTCTC
Organism: Lentisphaeria bacterium; assembly: GCA_017457065.1. Classification (GTDB taxonomy): domain Bacteria; phylum Verrucomicrobiota; class Lentisphaeria; order Victivallales; family Victivallaceae; genus UBA1784. The sequence continues at coordinate 30,278 of JAFTIE010000113.1, read as the reverse complement.
TCTCAACGCCGGGGTCATCAGAGGAAATTATCTTGACCAGCAGTTCAGAGATGAACTGCCTGAAGATACTTCAACACTTCCCTATCTGATGCGTCTTTCGCCCGGAGAACTTGCAACAGAGCTGCGCAAACAGTCAAGAGCCTGCCGGCTGACTCTGAATCTCACCGGACTCACCCTTGCCGATGTCATCGTGATCCTTTTTGAGTGCCGGGGCGATATCAGCGCTCTGGAAATCTTCAACCTCAAAGACCATCTGCGGAATCTGGATCCGGAAACTCCCGTCATGAACGATCTGCGCCACGCCCTGAACTCCGGGAACGTGGTACAGCTCAAGAGCATCGTGCTCCGTGCCATTGAAGAAATAAAAAGCTCCGATGCACCGGACCGTGAGATCGTGGCGGCGGATCTCAGACGGATCCTGAGGAAACTGCCTGAATTCACCGGCTTCTACGCCCGTGCCCCTCTGGGAGTTGCCATCGGCAGTGACTCTGCAGGCAAAGCGGCACAGCCCGGTGCCGGAGCGGGCATGGGATTTGCGGTCATCGACACTCTGGACACTCCTGTGCGGAACGCCATATCAAAGAGACAGAACTGTACTGTTCTCCCGGTCCGCAGCACAGTTTTCAAACAGGTCAGTTACCACTCTACCCGATGGTTTGCGCTCCGCAGTGAGCAGCAGGAGTACCAGTGTTCCGACCCGGCGGAAACTCTGGGAAAAACCGGAAATCTGGTCTCTCTGGGATTTTTCAGAAAAAGAAGGCAAAGAAATCCCCTGATGCGCCGCTGGCAGAGCCTTGAAGAAAAATTCCATTACCTCAACAGCAATTTGAAGATCGCTCTCAAGATCGGCATTGGATTTACCGCAGCCTTTCTTACCTTCTTTCTTTCCGGTGCCTGGTGGGTGCTGGCGTGGTTCGGAGCCCCCATCTGGCTGGGGATCACTCTGACCCGCAACGTGATTCAGTTCCGTATCGCTTCAGGGACATTCCGCTCATCCCCTTTGCTCAAGTGGAACGAATTCATCTCATGGCAGCGGATCTCGGATTCTCTTTTCTTTACCGGATTATCGGTGCCCCTGCTGGATTTCGTGGTCAAAAATCTTATCATGCGCCAGACCTTCGGCATTACCACTGAAAACAATCCCATGCTTTTGTACAGCACCATGGGACTTGCCAACGGACTTTACATCACCACTCACAATTTGCTGCGGGCACTCCCGGCGCAGGCGATATTGGGCAACTGGCTCCGGGTGCCGCTGGCGATCCCCATTGCTTTCACCATCAACGCTCTGCTGAGCGGATTGCTCCACCTTTGCGGATTAAACGGCGCTGAGGCGCTCCTGCAGCAGTGGGCGGCAGTGATCTCAAAGTTTTCTTCGGATTGCGTGGGCGGTGTGGTCGAAGCCCTGGCAGACAGGGCGGTGTACTTGCGCAGCAGACTGGGGGATCTCAAGCGGAAACAGCAGGATCTTTTCAAACTCATCGCCGAACTGGAGCTCCTGACCCCCGATACGGGATTGGATCAGCTCATTGCAGACAACACCCTTTTTGAACAAACCGGAGTCAAAGAAACACCCCTCATCAACCGGATCTATCTCAATGCCCTCGATCTGATGTACATCTGGATGCGCCAGCCCAGAGCGCCGGGAGTGATCCGGAAAGCCGTGGGCAATGCCTCTTCTGAAGAACGCAAACTCTTTATGGCGATCCGGCAGCAGTTGACAAAGGAAAAAGAGATCATACATCTGCTGGAGTCAGGTATTTTCGGCGAACACGCCCAACAAGCGGTGAATTTTTACCGGGGCGCATACAAACTCTATCTTTCTGAAACAGCTTCCCTGGATCCGGAGAAAAAGGTGTGAGAACAGCTCCGACCATTTTACGGATACTCCTGCTGGTACTGGCTCTTGCCGGTGCCGCCGCTGTGCTGATGCACATTTTCATTCAGCCCGTCTCCTTTGCCCCCCGGCGGGAGTATGATCTGGAACTGCGTTTCGCCCTCACTCCTCTGCGCAGAGAATCCGCGCCTTCTGCTGAGAGATCCAGCAGCAGCCACGCCGCCATTCCGGAGCGATTCCGGGCGCTGATCGTGAAAAAAAGTAAGAAATACCAACTTTCTCCGGAGCTTGTTGCAGGGATCATCGCACGGGAAAGCGGTTTTGATCCCCTCTGTACCGCCCCTGACGGCGGCAAAGGTCTTATGCAGCTCATGCCTTCGGTCTGCCGGGAGTACCGCTGTACCGATCCCTTTGATCCGGAGTCCAACATAGAAACAGGCTGTGCCCATCTCGCCAGATTGCGGGATCAGTTTCCGGAACTTCCCGGCGGAGAAAGGATCAAATTCGCTCTTGCCGCCTACAACGGCGGGCTGGGGCATGTGATCGACGCAAGGCAGCTGGCACGGAAACTGAAACTCGATCCTGACAAATGGCAGGGAAATGTGGAGGAATCCATACAGTTTCTGAAATTCAAATCATTCTGGAAATCTGCACGGTACGGATACTGCAATGCCGATATCGTAGTCAATTATGTCAACAGTGTTCTTGCTCTGGCTGAGCGTTACAGGAACGAACCCCAAAAGGAGGAATAAATGGAGTATTTCATTGACACACACGCACATTTGCTGCACAATTATGACGCAAAGCATCTGGATGATGTGGCAGAGTCCGGTCTGGTCAAACAGGTCTGGCTCCTGCCTCTGAATCTTTATGTGCCGGAGTTCAACTTTGCTCATGACGATGAGGTCCTTGAGGTGGGCAAACGCTACCCCGGACTTTTTCTGCCTTTCGGATTCATCGACTACTTCAAGGGACCTGAGCAAATCGACCGCATGAAGGAACAGGGGTTCGTTGCACTGAAGGCGATCCGCCCGCCCCTGCCCTACGATGATGAGCGTTATTTCCCCATTTATGAACGTGCCGAAGCTCTGGGAATGCCCATATTATTTCACGTCGGCATCATTTCGCACCGTACCCGTGAACAGCTTCTCAAGCCGGTCAAGACCGGTCCCGGCAACATGCACCCCAACATGCTGGACGGCATCGCCGATGCCTTCCCCAAACTGAAGCTGATCCACGGGCATCAGGGGGTGCCATGGATCAACGAACTTTTTGAATCCATCTTCTACTACAAAAATGTCAGCTGTACCGTGACGGGACTGATCGATTATGACTGGCTGATCCACAATCTTGACCGGCGCACCAGTTTTGGCGAGCCCTTCTCTTCACGGATGATGTTCGCCTGCGACGGCTTCTACGGGAAAGAGGAATACTGGAAACGGATCCTTGAACTCGCCACCTTTACCCGCATGTTCTACCGTGAAGTGGGCAGGACCTGGCACTGGGGCGCAACGGAAAAAGAGTTTATGCACGGCAACGCCGAAAGGCTTTTCCCTGAATTCACAGCTCTGCTGAAGTAGTGCCCTCCTGCGGCAGGCAAAGAGGAGTTATTTTACCTGTTCTGAGGGAAAATCAACCGGAAAGGTGATGAGTGGACTTGACTTTTTCTTTTCCGTGTGTTATAATAAGTTTTCAGAGAGCGTAAAGCCCGAAACATTTGAAAACTCAAGGTGATCTATGAAGAAAAATCTCTGTTTGAATGTTCCGATCCCCTTTGGGAGCGACCCGAGCCTTGAACCTTTTGCACCGCAAATCGCCGCACGGCGCCAACGCACGGAAAGAGTGCTGCAAAAGCTGACGGAAAATAAGATCACCATAGAGGATTTCGCCTCAGGACATGAATATTTCGGACTCCACCGCACCCGGGGGAAATGGATCTTCAGAGAGTGGGCGCCCAATGCCAACTCCATCACCCTGGTGGGGGATTTTTCCAACTGGGAGGTCAAAGAGGAGTTCCGCCTTGAAAATCTGGACCACGGGATCAAAGAGATCGAACTTCCGGCAGAGGTCCTCTGCCACGGGATGCACTATGCCATGCTGGTGGAGTGGCCCGGCGGCTCCGGATTGCGTATCCCCGCCTTTGCACGCAAAGTCAGTCAGGATGAACACAGCAAACTTTTCACCGCCATGGTCTGGGAGCCTGAGGAAAAGTACACCTTCAAAAACCCCTCTCCCCCCCGTCCCGGCGGTATGCTGATCTACGAGGCACACATCGGTATGGCGCAGGAAGAGGAAAAGATCGGCACTTTCAAAGAGTTCCGTGAAAAGATCCTGCCCAAAGTCGTTGCCGGGGGGTATAACACGCTGCAGCTCATGGCGGTGGTGAACCATCCCTATTACGCAAGTTTCGGCTACCATGTGGCGAACTTTTTCGCCATTGCCGACCGCTTCGGCACCCCTGAGGAGTTCAAAGAACTTGTCGATGCCGCTCACGGCATGGGAGTGCGGGTCATCATCGATCTGGTCCACTCTCACGCCGTCCGCAACGAAGCGGAAGGTCTGGGGCGTATCGACGGCAGCAGAAGCACCTATTTCCACGAGGGGATCCGGGGGATCCACCCCACATGGGATTCTCTCTGCTTTGACTACTCAAAGCCTGAGGTGCTCCATCTGCTGCTTTCAAACTGCCGCTTCTGGCTGGATGAGTATAAAGTGGACGGATTCCGCTTTGACGGCGTCACCAGTATGCTCTACTTTGACCACGGTATCGGCAGAAACTTTGTTTCCCTTGAAGATTATTTCGGCAGCAACGTCGATGAAGATGCTCTTGCCTATCTGCCCCTTGCCAACAAGGTGATCCACACGGTCCGGCCCGATGCCGTCACCATCGCCGAGGATGTGAGCGGAATGCCCGGTCTTGCCGCTCCCCTTGCAGAAGGCGGCGCCGGATTCGATTACCGCATGGCAATGGGCGTTACTGATACATGGTTCAAGATGCTGGATCTGCGGGATGAGGAGTGGGATCTCTTTCAGCTCTACCACGAACTCACCAACCACCGCCGTGATGAGCGGACCGTCAGCTATGTGGAGTGCCACGATCAGGCACTGGTGGGGGGCAAAAGTGCCTTCTTCGCCATGGCGGGCCATGAGGTCTATTTTTCCATGCACCTCAACTCCAACAATCCGGTCATCGACCGGGCGGTGGCACTCCACAAGATGATGCGCCTTGCCACGGCGGCAACAGGACAGTTCGGATATCTCAACTTCATGGGCAACGAGTTCGGACACCCCGAGTGGATCGACTTCCCCCGTGAAGGCAACAACTGGTCCTGCAAACACGCCCGGCGCCAGTGGAGCTTGAGCGAAGATCCCACACTGCGGTTCAACGGATTGTTGAAATTTGACCGTGCCGTTATGGAACTGGTGGGCAGAGAGGGGTTTTATGACACCGCCCCTCAGTGCGCCCGCATCGACAAAGAGGCAAAGGTGCTTATCTTTGAACGGGGAGGATACTGGTTCCTTTTCAATTTCCACCACGCGTGTTCCTGCGCCGGATACTCCTTTGAAGCACTTCCCGGAGAATATGAATCGGTACTCTGCAGCGATTGCAGGGAGTTCAACGGCTTCGGCAATGTGGAGTTCCCCCACCGCTACTGGACCATCAAAAATCCTCACGGAACCAAACTCAGCGTCTATCTGCCCTGCCGCACCGCTCTGGTGCTCCGCCGGGTCACTGAGTGACAGACACAGAAAAGTCTCTTTCTGCATGAAATTTTCATTTTCTTTTCCTGAAAAGATTGCAAAAATACCTTTGTTGCGCTATATTCTTGCAATATACAACTTTTTACATGCGGAACCGATATGAAAACAGTAATCATTACAGGAGCCTCCTCCGGCATAGGTCTTGCCGCCGCCCGGCGTTTTGCGGCGGAAAAGTGGCAGCTCATACTGCTGGCAAGACGTGAAGAGCTTCTCAGAAAGATCGTGGCGGAACTCCCCGCCGCCCCCGGAGCACTCCACCGTTATATCCCGGGAGATTACTCTCTGCGCTCCACAGCGGAACAGTTGACGGAAGTTATGAAAAGTTACCCTCAAATCGACGCTCTGGTCAACTGCGCCGGCATCACCGGCAGCGCAGATGCGGTCGATTCAGAACTTGATAAATGGCGCATCCCCTTTGATACCATGTTCAACGGCGCGGTAAACATGACCCGTGCCGTTGTGCCTTTTATGAAAGAGGGGGGACGGATCGTCCATGTGACCAGTATCCACGCCTTCCGTGCGGAAATGGGCTCATCCGCTTACGCCTGCGCCAAGGCGGCGATCACCCAGTTCTGCCGGGGAACTGCTCTGGAGCTGGCTGACAGAGGCATTCTCGTCAACGCTGTTGCGCCGGGATTCATCGACACGCCCATGAGCAGCGCTTCAGGGAGCAGCGAACTGGAAACACAGTGGTTCAAAGACAACTATGTCACAGGAAACCATCTACCCCTGAGACGTCCGGGAAGACCCGAAGAGGCGGCAGGGGTTTTATATTTCCTCTGCGGTCCCGATGCTTCCTATATCACCGGGCAGACCATCACAGTCGATGGGGGACTTACCATTACATTCTGACAACGAAAGGTTTTTTTACTTATGAAGATCGAACATGTTGAATTTCACTATCTGGCTGATGATGTGATCCGCAACATCGGTGACGGCAGTCAGGATGCCCTTCTGGTCAGAGTGGTCATGGATGACGGCAGCGAAGGATGGGGCGAGTGTGAAGCCGCTCCCCTTGTTTCCATCGCCGCCTGGTGCTGTCCCATGTCCCATCTGGCATGTAAACCTCTCAAAGACACAGTTCTCGGCTTTGAGATCAACGACACATCCGACATCGCCAGACTGACCGCCGCCGTCAGGAGCAACAGCTTTGATCTGCTGCAGTCCGACCACACCCTCTCCGGCATCGACATCGCCCTGTGGGATATGCTGGGACGGAAACAGAACCTTCCTGTCTGGCGTCTGCTGGGATATGAAAAGGCATACCCCAAGACCGCTTACGCTTCACAGCTTTTCGGCGACACCCCTCAGGAGACCTTTGAAAAGGGGGAACGCTGCCGTAAAGAAGGGTTCCGTGCCGCAAAGTTCGGCTGGGGTCCCTTCGGACTGGGGAGCGCCGCCGTTGATATGGAACATCTCCGTGCCGCCCGGGAAGGGGTGGGAGAGGATGTGGCTCTCATGATCGATGCCGGGACCGTCTGGGGCAGCAATACCGTCCGTGCCGCAGAAATACTGCCTGAACTTCTCAAGTGCCGTGCCGTCTGGCTTGAAGAACCCTTCACCTCAGGAGCTCTCAAGGCATACGCCGCTCTTTCGGAGTTTCCCGGATGCAAAGGGCTTATGGCAGGGGGCGAAGGGGCACACAATCCGGATATGGCAAAAAACCTCATGGATTTCGGCAAAGTGGGATTTATCCAGATCGACACCGGACGCATCGGCGGTATCACCTCAGCCAAAGAGGTCGCCGACTATGCTCTTGAAACAGGTGTGACCTATGTGAACCATACCTTTACCACCTCTCTTGCTCTTTCAGCATCCATCCAGCCTTTCGCCGGACTGAAGGAGTCCTGCTGGTGCGAGTTCCCCGTTGAGGCGGCGCCCCCGGCACGGAAACTGACCGTTGAAAGGCTCCTGCCCGATGCCGACGGCATGATCACGCTCCCCGATACCCCCGGACTGGGCTGCGAGATCAACTTTGAGACCCTTGAACGCTACGGGCGCAAAGTAAAAATAGAATACGAAGACAATGTGATTTGGGAGATGAAATGATGAAGAGACCACAGATCCTCGTGCCGCCTCCGGCGGTGCTTAAAAACGGGGAACCCGATGCACAGGGGATGGACCGTTACTTCAACTGGATGGCAGACCACGGCGTTGACGGACTCTTTATCAACGGCAGCACCGGGGAGTTCACCATCCTTACCGACGATCAGAAGGTGGAAACGGTCCGCATTGCCAGAGAGTGCGCAGGAGACCGCCTCTACCTCATCGCAGGAGCCATTACCGGCTCCGCTGAACTCACCTGCCGCCTTGCCGCAAGGTACAAAGAGGCGGGCGCCGATGCCATTGCTGTGGCGCCCCCTTACTACTTTAAACACAATCAGGAGTTTATCAAAGGTTTCCAGATGGAAGTGGCAGAGAAATCGGTGCTGCCTGTGTACATTTACGACATTCCCGCCTTTTCCAACGGCATGAGCTTTGAGACCATCCTTGCTTTGAGCAACCACCCCAACATCATCGGACTTAAAGACAGTTCCCGGGACTTTGCCCGTTTTGAACTGCTGATTTCCGCCATCAAGGCGGCGCGTCCGGAGTTCAAGATCTACACCGGCACCGAAGAGCTGCTTCTGGCTTCTCTCATCATGGGTGCCGACGGCGCCACCATCGCCACCGCCGGGATCGTCCCCGACACCGTGCGGCAGCTGGTGGATGCCTTTGAAAAAGGGGATTGGGAAACAGCCAAACAGCTGCAGTTTGAACTGCTCCCCATGATCCGCAAGTGGGCGTCAAAGGACTTCCCTGAAGGATTCCGTGAAGCCATTGCCGAACTGGGATTTCTTTGAAAATCTTGAATAGGAGTTTTTGAAATATGACAAAAAAGAGTTCTATCTGGGATAAGGAACTTCTTGTTCTTGATCCATCAGGCTCCTTTGAGCGGATGTGGGACTACATGGGGGGCGATCAGGAGTGTAAACAGCCCTTTTCCTTTTACAGCGATGCCGATTCCCCTTTTGAAGCTCCTGAAATCAAATGTAAAACAGGCGGCAGGGAGTTGACCTTTAACTCAAAAAACGCCAAAGTCACCGTCAAATTGGAGTACGACAGCGAAAACCATATCCTTTTGCGTAAAGACAGCGTTACCAACTTGAGAAAAAAGCCCCTGACGCTCCGGCGCTATCTGGCAAGATTCCCCCTTTCAAGGGGAGAATATGAGATCTGCTCCCGCCAGAGCTTCTGGTGCTGTGAAGATCAGAGCGCCTGGGAGTCCTTGCGGGCAGGGAGTCTGACCCTCAAATCCCGGGAAGGGCGTTTCTGCGAAACCAGTACCCCCTTTGCCGTACTGCGGGATTCCTACAGCAGTCATGCCCTCGGCTTCATGGTATTCCCCGAAGGGGATTGGATGCTCCGTTTCTCTGCGGCAAGCAAAAACGGAATGATCTGCGACATGACCGTTGAAGCAGGGCTTTCAGACGACCGTCTGGAACTGGTCATCCCCCCGGGTGAGAGTTGGGAAGCTCCCCCTGTGGCGGTCCAGCAGCTCCCCGACCGTGATCCCGCTTCAGGCGCCGCCCCCATGAACCGGTTCCTCAATGCCCTTTTCCCGCCCCGGAAAAACCACCAGCCAGTGGTCTACAACACATGGCTTGACCGCATGGGCAAACTTGAACTCCCCCGGCTGCGGAAACAGCTTGAAGCTGCAAAAGAGTGCGGGTGTGAGGTGTTTGTGGTGGATTACGGCTGGTACAACGACAACGGCGCCTTCACCCGGCTCAACAACTGGGATGAACACCTTGACCGTGCCTTTTACGGGAAAATGAAGGATTTCGCCGACGAGGTCCGCAAAGCCGGACTGGGATTCGGGTTCTGGGTGGAGTTTGAATTCTTTTCCACAGAATCCGATGTGGTGAAAGAGCATCCCGACTGGTTCTTCCCCTCAGCCCACCCCAATATCGTCTCTCCGAAAATCTGGCTCCCTGAGGTGGAGGATCATCTGGTCAACACCCTTGCCGATACCATCCGCCGCTACAAGGCGGTCTACATCAAAAACGATATGAACCACTCTCAGGGGTACGACCCGTCACGGCTTTCTCTCTATTGCAAGGCACTTGAAAGAGTCATGGCACGTCTGCAGAAAATGCTGCCGCAAGTCACCTTTGAAAACTGCTCTTCAGGCAGTTCGCGTATGGCGGCGGGCTCCATGCTCAGGAACTTTGACCTTCACTTTATCAGCGACAACGGCTCCCCTCTGGAAAATCTGCGGATGATACAGGAGATGGGATGCCGTTTCCCTGTGGGGCGCATCTATCACTGGTATGTGGGGTGCGAACTCCACCCCGGCAGTGAAAGCTCTTTCAGAGAAAACACCGTCATGCAGGTGCAGCACGCCACCTGGTACCGTTCCCAGTGCGAAGATCTTCATTTCGGCTTGCTGACATGTATTTCAGGGATGCTGGGATTTTCCTGTGATCTGGCTTCATTTTCTGAAGGCAACCGGCGTATCATCCGGCGTTACAGTGAGTTCTTCAAAGCCAACCGTGAAAAGATCCTCAAAGGTGTTCTCCACTGCCTGACCCCCCATGAGGATTTTGAAAAGAAACGAGGATGGCTTGCTTTTGAACTTTCAGACCCGGCAAGCGATACCCATTTTCTCTATGTGTTCCATAACACCTGCGACGGAGACCCGAAACGGGTTTTCCATCCCCAAGGTCTGAAAGAGGAACAGAGCTATCAGGTCACAGAAGTGTTCCCCGAAGAAGGGAAAAAGAGCTCCCCCCTTACAGGAGCGGAACTTGCCCGCCGGGGCATCGTAACAGAGTTCACCTACGACCAGTTGGAGGGATTCAGAGGAAAACTTTTCATTATCTCAAAATGTAAATAAATACAGGATACATCAATGCAGAAATCAACGATTTTTATTGGAAACCAATGGTATGAGATCCCTCAAGAGGGGGGCGTGATCCCCGGGACGACACTTGAAGCCAGTTGGCTCAATGACCGGGCAGGAGCTTTTTCTTTGCGGAAACTGGCTCTGGTCAACACCGGAAAAACAGCCGTTAAACTGGGCTCCTGCCATTTGCTTGAAGAGGATGATATTCCGGATTTCACTTCTGAAAGTTCCGTTTTCCTTGACTCAGGGGGCGGCTGGCCTACCGGAGTCATCAAAACCAATGAACACTTCTTCACCCCCCGGTACGCCTGGGAGTACTGGCTCCCTGTCTACCAGCCCGCCGAAGAGCGCACTTGGGCAGCACAGATCATGCGGGTCCCCGAAGAGGAACTCCCCAAAGGCGTCAGAGGAGCCAACTACTCCTTTGGGGGCGTTGCGGCGGTTCAGCATAAGAACAGCGGCATGGTCTATGCCTTTACAGCTCCCATGACTAAGTGCCACACCTGTGTCTACATTCTCTGCGACGGGGAAACAGGCTCCTTGCGGCGTCTGGCATTTTCGTGCAATTTCTGCGGATTTGAACTGCAGCCCGGCGCCCGGATCGAGTCCGAAGAGATGGCGACAGGGGAGTTCAAGTCTGCTCAGAGGGGACTTGAAGCATGGGCGGATATGTCTGTTGAGCGCAGCAATATCAAGCTGCGCCACACCGAGCCCCCGGTTGGGTGGCTTTCCTGGTACGGCTACCGCCTCACCATCAGCGCCGAAGAGATCAACCGCATTGCCGATTTCATCAATGAGACCTATCCGGGATTCGGATTCAAATACATGCAGATCGATCTGGGATACTGCCATGAGGATGTCCCCGGCAGGTGGCAGATCCCCAATGACCGGTTCCCCGGCGGGTTGGAAAAGTTCACCGAAGAGATGCGCAAACGGAACTTTGTTCCCGGCATCTGGTGCAGTTTGTACGAAGTGGAAGAGGGCACCGTCCCCGGCGCTGCCATGGAAACAAAAAGCAAATGGTTCTGGGAACCTCATTGTGATATGAACATTCTTGATCCCACCCATCCCAAGGTGAAAGAGTATGTTGCCAAAACCATGCGCTATTATAAATCTCTGGGGATCAAATATTTCAAGATCGACTTCCTCAACCGCTGCGGCAGAGTCGATTTTTACACCCCGTGGGATAAGGGCGTCGTTCAGGGGGCAGGAACCTACCGCCAGAGTCTGAAAAATATCGTGGAAGAGCTGGATCAGGAGGATTTCCTCTACGCCTGTTCCGATTTGACCATGCACTCTGCAGGACTCTGTTCCACCACCATGAGTGCCTGTGACATCGGCAATACAGGGATCAGAGACGATGCGGAAAAAACAGAGTTCTTCCGTGAGCAGTTCACCTCAACCATGAGCCGTTACTTTGCCCAGAACAAGATCGTCATGCTCACCGCCGATGCCATCAACATCGCTCCCCCTGCCGATCTGGAAGAAGCACGGTTGAGGACGCTTTTTGTGGGTATTTCAGGCGGACAGATCTTCCTCGGGGACAAGTTTCAGGAGTGTTCCCCTGAGGTGCTGGATCTGGTGCGCCGTGTGCTCCCCCCCTGGGGAAAAGTGGCGGTCCCGGTGGATCTTTTTGCAGGCAGAACACCTGAAATATTCCTCAACAAGACGCAGGACCGTGATATTTACAGCTTCTTCAACTTTGAAGAAGAAAAGGAAATGGAACTCAAACTGCCTGATGACAGAGAGTACCATGTGTGGAACTTCTTTGAGGAACGCTATGAAGGCAAGGTCAAAGGCTCCTTCAAGCCCACACTGCCCCGGGTGTCGGCACGGGTCTATGCCCTCACCCCCGTGGAAGATGCTCCTCAGGTCATAGGAACTTCCTTCCACTACACCTGCGGCGCTCAGGAGCTCAAAGATGTGCGTATTGAGAAGGGCAATCTCAAAGGCACCCTCACCCGTCCCGCAGGGGATAAGGGGAGGATCTTTATCATGGATCAGAAGGGCAAAGTACAGACCCTTGAGCTGACAGGCACAGGAACTCCCCTTGACTGGGAGTTCTGATTTACCGCAGCTGCCAACAAACAGAGGAACCGGTGCAAACCTCAGAAAAAGGTAAGCACCGGTTCCTCATTTCAAGCGCAGGGCGGCACGATCAGAGAGTGTGTTTACTCCTGACAGCTGCCGCAGTGCCCTTTCAGGCAGATGTGGACGCTTTCCACAGTAAAGTTTGAAGGAACTTGGGGGAGTCCTGAAGTATCCATTTTCCCCCCCTCAGGGAAGAGGTCAAAGACCTGCTGGCATTTCAGGCACTTGAAGTGGGCATGATCTTTCATATCTGCATCAAAACGCAGTTCACCATCCTCAATGATCACTTCGCTGACCAGTTTTTTTGATACAAAGAGCTTGAGCGTATTATAAACCGTCGTCAAAGACAAAGTGGGCAGATGGGGTTTCAGCTCTTTCATGATCAGATCCGCCGTAGGGTGGATGGGATGAGTTTTAAGAAAACCGTAGATCCCCACACGCTGAGGCGAAGGAGAGATCCCGCAGGCACGCAATTCACAGATGAGTTCATCTTCTTTAAGCTCTTTCATAAGCGGCTCCTTTCTGATGTAAATCGAAAAATGTAATTACTACAATTATAAAATAATACCATTATCCCGGAAATTCAAGTATCATATCGCAAAAAGAGTAAAAAAAAACTCCGGACACCTCCTGAAGAGGCGGCCGGAGCCGGAAAAAACGCTCTTATTTTGCGGCACGGGGAACGTAAAGCATTCCGTAAGAACTGATGGGGGCCTTGGGATCCACCTGGGGGTTGAGGCGGATGACCTCAGCCACAGTGGTGTTGTGCTTGGCGGCAAACTCTTCAAGAGTGTTGCTGCCTGCCACAGGCATAAAATCAGTTCCGCCGCTGACAGGGGCAGGAGGAGGCAGAACAGTTGTGCTGTTGTCAGCGGGAGCCGGAGGCGGAGGAAGAGTGGTGTCAGTACCATTGTCCGCAGGAGCGGGCGCAGGTGCCGGCGGCGGCGGAGGGGGCTGAGGAGTGACAGAGTCCTGGTGGGGAACAGGTGCGGGCGCAGGAGCGGGCGCAGGCTTCTTTGCACGGGACTGTTTATTCTTCCGGGGAGCGACTTTGACATCATCGCCGGTGGGGATCACCAGCTTGTGACCGATCTGGAGACGTGTGGTCTCTTCGTCAGTCAGGTTGTTGGCACGCTGGAGAGCCCTTGCACGGATACCGAATTTGCGGGCAACTTTGGGAATATTGTCGCCGCGCACCATGGTGTAGGTGCCATCAGCATTGAGCTTGGGAGTATTCTTACCGTGGCGACGGGGAGCAGCGCCCCGGTCTTTCTTATCAGCGGGTACAGCATTTTTCGCGCCGGGGATCACCAGCTTGGTGCCGGGAAACAGGAAACGATCCTGCTCCGGAGTGCGGTTGTTTGCCTGACGCAGAGCGTTGACAGAAACATGATGACGACGGGCAATACGGCCGAGGGTATCACCGGGTTTGACGATATAGACACCGCCGGGAGCTGTCTGAACGACAGATTTCCGGGCAGCCTTCCGGCGGGGAGCACGGCGGCGGGGCGTTTCATCCTCAATGCCATCCCCGGCGTATGCTCCTTCCATGGGACGGAATCCACGATCGGGCGCAGGCGCAGGAGCAGGAACGTCGGTGATTTTACTGCCGTTTTCCATAGGACGTGGTGGTTGCTGCGCCTGACGCATCACAGGATCATCCTGGGGCGGATCACCTTGAAAATGGCGATCACGCATCACTTCGGTTTTGCAACCGGCCAGAACGATCAGTCCGGCCACCATCAGCATTGTCGTCGTTGTTTTGTTCATCTTTTCTCCCATTTATAAAATATTTGCCGCAGCCGCAGCTCCGGCGGTTCATGTTTTGTTGAAAGAGCTCCAGAAATAAATTTTCTGTGTCTTGGAGGTAATTTCAAAAGTCATTCAAAAAATGGCTTTCGATGCCATTCGCAAAGAGCTGTAAAGGGCAGTTTGCACTTGCTGCCTGGCTTGTCCCTCCGTAGCTTTATGCGGAGGGGGAAAGGTAACAACCGCTTGTCCCGCCGCAGCTTTATGCGAAGGCGGAAAAACGCTCCCTTTATCAGATCGAAGAAGAGGGCTCTTTGACAATTTTGAGAAGTTTTGAAATTGCCACCTTGCATAATATATTAGCTCTTTGATGAAATTCAAAGTGTTTTTCCGGATTTTTTCAACTTTTTTTCGGGTTTCCCCGAAGTGCTTTTGTTTTCCGGAGGATAGCGCATGACGATTTCACCTTTTTTCACCAGATGGTACTTCTGCCGCGCAACTTTTTCGATCTCCGCCGGGGAAGTCAGAAGTTTTTTGCGGCGTTCAAGCTGCTGCTGCCGTTCCAGTTTGGCAGCATCCAGCAATGCGCGCTGTCTGTCTTCTTCGGCGCGGACATTTCTGTAATTGCGCCACGCCGGCAGGATCAGCACCGCTGTGGTGATGATCCAGAGGACAAGAAAGATCCCCAGAATAATGTTCAATATTCTGCCGTTGCGTTCCGAATTGGCACTCATCAATATGTATCCCTCAGCGTGTAAAGAAATTCAACATTGGTTTTGACTTTTTTCAGGCGGTTGAGAAGCATTTCCATGGCTTCTGCCGGCATGACATCATTGAAAAATTTCCGCAGTATCCACACCTTCTGAAGCTCTTCGGGGTGGAGCAGAAGTTCCTCTTTGCGTGTCCCTGAAGCCTGAACGTTGATGGCGGGATAGATCCTGCGATCGGAAACACTGCGGTCCAGATGCAGTTCCATGTTGCCGGTCCCCTTGAACTCTTCAAAGATCACATCGTCCATGCGGCTGCCGGTGTCGATGAGGGCGGTGGCAATGATGGTCAGACTGCCGTGTCCCTGAATATTTCTGGCGGCACCGAAAAAGTGTTTGGGCTTGTGGAGAGCTGCTGCATCCACACCGCCGGTGAGGATCTTGCCGCTGTGGGGCTGGAGCGTGTTGTAAGCCCGTGCCAGACGGGTGATACTGTCAAGCAGGATCACCACATCTTTGCCGTATTCCACCTGCCGTTTGGCTTTTTCGATGACCATTTCAGCCACCTGTGCGTGACGTTCCGGGGGTTCGTCAAAGGTGGAACTGACCACTTCGCAGTCGATGACCCGCTTCATATCAGTCACCTCTTCGGGACGTTCATCAATAAGCAGTATGATGAGCTGGACCTCAGGATTATTTTTACGGATGCTCTGAGCGATCTTTTGCAGCAGCACCGTCTTACCGGTACGGGGAGGCGCCACGATAAGACCGCGCTGACCTTTGCCGATGGGGGTGACAAGATCCACAACACGGGTGGAGTATTCGGCAGGATTGTTTTCCAGCACCAGTCTTTCTGTGGGGAAATAGGGTTCCAGACTGGTGAAGGGGATGATATTTTTCTTCCGCTCCGGCACATCGTTGTTGATGGACTCCACTTTGAGCATGGCGAAAAAGCGTTCTTTTTCCCGGGGGGTGCGGATCTGCCCCGTCACGAAGTCACCGGTCTTGAGAGAGAAGCGTTTGACCTGAGAGGTACTGACATAGATATCTTCAGAACTGGGCATGTAGCTGTACTCGGGGGAGCGCAAAAAACCGAAACCTTCCGGGAGCACTTCCAGATATCCGCTGCCGTAGAGGAAACCGTTTTTCTCAGCGTTGGCGCGCAACACCTCAAAGATCAAAGCGGACTTTTCAAGAGCGCCGATACCTTCAATGCCCAGTTCCGTGCCCATGGCGGTGAGTTCGTCCATGGATTTTCCCTGGAGCTCTGCGATATTCAAGCTGGGAGCAGTGGGATCACGGATGATCGCCTCAGGGGGGATCTCCTTGTATTCACGGTAATCCCCTTTTTCCTGCGGTACCCGTTCCGGACGGCAGTAATCCCGGTAGTCCCGTTCCCGGTATTCCCGTTCCCGGTATTCCCGTTCCCGGTATTCCCGTTCCCGATAATCCCGGTAGTCCTGGCGGTCATAGCGCTCCTGCCGGTCATAACGGTCGTTGCGATCCTGCCGGTCATAACGGTCGTTGCGATCCTGCCGGTCATAACGGTCGTTGCGGTCCCGCATTTTTTTGCGATCGTTGCGGTCATTGCGGTCATTGCGGTCATTGCGGTCTCGCATTTTTTTACGGTCCCTGCCGTTTTCATCCCGGCGCACCTCAAAGCGCTTATCTTCAGGAACGGGAGCTGCATCATTTTTGGGAAGAGCAGCAGAATCAGAGGGCTGCGGAGCACTCTCAGGGGGAACCGGCATGGGGGGCAATGCACTCTGAGGTGCAGGCTGCGGGGCAGAAATTTCTTTTTCCGGAGCCTCAACAGCACCGGGAGTTACCGGTTTTTTTTCTGCGGGAACCTTTTCTTCGGGAGCGTCACTCTTTCCGGCAGGGAGGGTATTTTCAGTCACCGCCGGGGTGACTTCACTCTTTTTTTCTTCCGGGAGAGGATTCTTGCGGGGACGCCCCCGTTTTCTGGGGGCAGGTGTTGCGGCAGGGCCCTGTGTCTGTTCAGCTGCCGGAACAATGGAGGTTTTTTCGCTGTTTTCGTTGCTCATATTTCTAACTCCTTGATAAAATCCTCTATCTGGCGGTAAAGAAACTCTGCTCCGCCGTTGTTGATGAAAGCGATATCTGCCGCTTCAAGTTTTTTTTCTGCAGACCACTGGCGAGTTTCTCTGCCGGCGATCTCTTCAGGAGTGAACCCCCTGAAACGGCACAGTCTTTCATGCCGTATTTCTCTGGAACACCAAACCACTGCGGTATGGTCAAAATATTTTTCAGTGCCGCACTCAAAGAGCAGAGGCACTTCACACAGCAGATGCACCTTCTCATGCCGTGCCCGGGCGATCTCCTGTTCCATCTGACCGAAAAGCGCCGGATAAAGCATGGCGGTGAGTTTTGCCATTTCCTGTTCCGAAGCAAAGAGCTGACGGGCAAGAGCTTTGCGGTCAATGGTCCCGTCAGAAGCAAAACAGCTCATCCCCCACTCTTTTCGGATCTCCCGGCACAATGGAGATCCGGGGTCGGCGTAGAGCTGATGGCAACAGGCATCTGCATCAAAAAGACGCCAGTTTCTCCTGACAAAATATTTGCACGCGGTACTTTTTCCGCAGCCGATGGCGCCGGTGAGCCCCAGTATCATAAAAAACACTCCGGTCAGAAATGAAAATTTTCCGGAGAGTACTTCAGGATGACGATATGGGCATCAAAAAAGGATGCACTCAAGAGTCACACGTCCACAAGAACAACGCTCCCCGGCAAAAAAATTAAATTGCCTCAAGAGCCGGTGAAAAGAATTTTTAACCACAGCAGTGCCCGGAATCCATTTATAAATTCAGTGGAATAGTGAAGACACTGTGTTTCACAGGGTATTTGGAATCTTTTTTGCGGTCTTTTATATAAAATAACTTGATTTTTCGATTTTTCAAGTGCATTTTATATTTTTGTAGTAAAAATATGCAGAAAGGAAATATTATGGCAGCAGTAATAGATAAGGTGACCCGGGTGGCAGGCGGAAAATTTCTCAATATGGACTTGATCGACTTTACCGATGCCCGGGGGATCAAAAGGAAGTGGGAGGCTGTGAGCCGTACCAACTCTTCAGGGGCGGCGTTGATCATTCCCCGGATCGTTCCCGATGATGCTTTTATTCTGGTGCGCCAGTTCCGTGCTCCGGCGGGGAAAATGGTTCTTGAATTTCCCGCAGGTCTCATCGATCCCGGCGAGGATGCCGCAACGGCGGCGGTCAGGGAATTGAGCGAAGAAACAGGCTACAACGGCAAAGTGGTCAGTTGTCTGCCCCCCGGAAACAGCTCTCCCGGCATGTCGGGCGAAACAGTGACTCTGGTCGCCATGGAAATTGACGGGGAGTATTACAAAGATCACGCTCCTGCTGCTCATCCTGAGGAAAATGAGGATATCGAGGTCTTTACCGTTCCCCGTAATGAGCTTGCAAACTTCATCGCCGCCCAGCGGGAACTGGGGGTGGGCATCGATGCCAAACTCCAGACCTTTGTTCTGGCTTTAAACTACTGAGGTAATTTTAAGGAGAGCATAAAAAATGTACGTTCAGCAAATCCCCTGGGTCGCCAATTACGATGAAAATGAGGTCCCTCCCTTTGTGTTGCCGGATCCTCTGAAAGCCGTTGACGGAACTCCGATCACCAGCACCGCTGAATGGGAAGCCAACCGGGCTGCCCTGCTGGAGCAGTTCCGCAAGATCATGTACGGCAGACGGCTGCCCCTGCCGGACAAGGTCACTTACAAAGTGCTCCACGAAAAGAAAAATGCTGTTGACGGAACTGCCGTCATGCGGCAGATCGAGCTTGAATTTTCCATGAACAACGGCCGCTCCCATAAGGCCGTGATGCTTCTTTTCATTCCCTCTGGAGCAAATGGGGAAAAGCCTGTGCCGGTTTTTACGGGATTGACCTTCCACGGCAACCATGTCATAAGTGATGATCCCGATATCATAGTCACCGGCGTGACGGGAGAGGAGTTCCGCTCCTTTGACCGTACTCCCGGTGCCCAGACCCGGCGGTTCCCTCTGAAGGAATTTATGGAACGGAACTTTGCTCTTGCCATCTGCTCCTACCATGACTTCTTCCCCGATGCCTGCGCCGGGTGGAAGAAGAGCATACTCCCCCTTTTCCTGTCAGACGATGAGTTTGATCCCCGCCCCGAAGATATGTCTGCCATTTCCGTCTGGGCGTGGGGACTTTCCCGTATGCTGGACTGTCTGGAAACAGTTCCTGAGATCGATGCTTCAAAAGCGGCGGTTTTCGGACACTCCCGTCTGGGGAAGACCGCATTGTGGGCAGGCGCCGAAGATACCCGCTTCAAGCTGGTCTGTGTCAATGACTCCGGATGCGGCGGCGCCGCCCCCAACCGCAGACTTTACGGGGAAACTCTTTTCTGCATGTGCCGCCAGAAAGAGGATGGTTTCGGACACTACTGGTTCACCCATACCATGTACAAAGATTGCGAAGCCCCTGAAAAGCTCCCCATCGACCAGCACCAGCTCATTGCTCTCATCGCCCCCCGTGCGGTGGCGGTCCACAGTGCCACTGAGGATCAGTGGGCGGACCCCAGAGGTGAGTATATGTCACTTTACAATGCCCCTCCTGTCTACGCTCTTTATGGAAAAGAGGTTCTGACCTCTGCGGAGCCCCCTGCGCCCGAAGTGCCTGTGGGCACGGATATGAGCTATTATTTGCGTGAAGGAAAACATGATATGGTGGTTTCCGACTGGCGCTGCTACATGGACGCCTTTGACCATGCTCTCAAAGGCTGAAGGTTCTTCAGCAGAATACAAAAAGGGTACTGCACGATTTTTTTGAGCAGCACCCTTTTTTCAACCCAGCACAGGGAAGGGATTGTTTTCTTCTTTGACGGCGATACACTCCATTTCCACCAGCCACGCAGGACGGCATACAGGCGCCTGGAGCACCACAAGGGGCAAGGTACCTGGAATACCGGCACGGGCGAGTTCCTCAAGGGCGATGGAGGCATCTGCCTTGTCTCTCAGGTAAAGAGTTCCCCATTTGATGTGAGAAAGATCAGCACCTCCTTCTGCAAGGAGCGCCTTGATATTTTCCAGCATCCGGCGGGTCTGGAGCCGCACGTTGCCCACGTGGAGCACTTCACCTTTTTTGTCGATACTGGCGGTGCCCGAAATGTAAAAGTGTGAACGGTCGCCCCAGATCATCCGGGTCCCTCTTTCAAAGCTGACGCCGTAAATGGCGGTGGGGCTCAAGTTTTCAAGGGCGTAGAGGAACTGGATCTGTTCTCTTTTGATATTGCTGAAACTCAAAGAGTCCATCCGGACGAGCCGGTGAGGGTCACCGCATTCTCCGGCAATGCCGGTACTGGTGATGAAATGGGTATCTTTCGTCATGCCCCGGGTGGCAAAGTAGTCGTTGCGGGCTTTGACGAGTCCGGCGTAGTTATTGTCCACATCTTTGCAGTAGATCCATGTCCGCACAGTGTTGAGTTCCACAGAGAGCTTCTTTGAGGCGATGAATCCGTCAAGTTCTGCAAACTCAGCTGCCATCTGGTCATAGCTGCTCTGCCTTACGGTATCGCTCCGGAACCAGTAAGGGGTGTAATTTTTCATGGAGCGCCAATCTTTCCAGCACCAGCTTTCCAGTGCGATCCGTGCGTTGACAGGTGCCTGTCCCACCACTGAGACGAAAGAAACTCTTTCCCCCAGACGTTCCCGGAGCACAGACTCCTGATTGGCAGGATCGCTCAGGTGGAACCGGAGCAGAAATTCATCTTCAACGCCACAGCCGTATTGTGTCAGGAGTGCATCATAGTTTTCAAGAAGCTCTTCCAGATCCTCAGCAAAACTTTCTCTGACGGGGGCAGTGAGGGTGAAAAAGTGTTCTTCAATACCCGGAACGGAAGTAAAGGATGCGTGTTTTTTCATGAGTTCACCTGACAGTTATACGGATCATGGGGAGATGGAAGGTGGTGGTTGAAGGCAGCCACTCTTTGCGGCGTCCGTGCCACGTTTTGTAAGAAAATTTGACCTTCACAGGCACATTGACACTGCACGCAGGCGCGTTTTTATCAGCCTTGAATGTAAGAAAATACATATCTTTTACCCTTTTTACACTCATGGTCACGCCCTTGGGGGCATCAGGGAGAGTGAATTCCGGATTGGGGTCCTTCAGATGTTTGGCTCCGTAGTATCTGACGGGGACCGAAAGAGTTTTTCCCTTGCGCAAGGTGACTTTGTGGTTGAACTTTTCCTGCCACCTGAAACGGTCTCCGTTGCCGTGGAGCCAGGTGCGCATGAAGATCAGCTGCCGGGAAGGTACATAATGGGTGTAGGCAAATGCCTGCATGGCGGCATCAGCGCCAATGACTCTGCGACGGGTACGTCCGTGGATCGCCCACAGTTCAGGGTAGACAGGTGGAAACTCCCCTTTCTGCCACCCGGTACGGAGCGTGATCTGACTTTCGGAGGCTCCTTTGGGAATGGATCTGATCCCGCAGAGAGATGTGGTCCCGGCATTTTTGAGTTCAAAGGAAATTTCTCCATTGAAACCGTCCATCTTTTCAACCACCAGCTTTACGGGATCGGCGCCGTTATCAGGAGAAAGCCACACCCCTGAGGGGACCATGTAAACTCTGAAATCCGGTCTGGGGCGGTCAAGGCGCAGGAAAAACTGATGATCCCTGCCTCCCGCTCCGGCAGTGTCGGTAAGCTTCACAGTGTAGACTCCGGCGGCGGGGGCTTTGAAGTTGATGTAAGGATCCACATGCTGCATATTGAGCCCGATATTGGGACGTTCAAAGTCATCGTTGAAAGCGATCTGTTTCCCGTCGGGAGCGATGATCTTCAAAGCGCCGTCAAGAGGAGAACCCAGACGGCGTCCGAAAAGTTCGGCAACGACCCTTTCTCCCTCTCCGGCTTTGAACTTGAAGCTCTTTTCCTCTCCCGGTTTTGAGACTGTTCCCGAAATGAGAATGGGCTTGTCAAGAACTTTATCTGCAGCGGCATGTTCGCAGATCTCAGGGATGTTCAAAGCCGGAGGCAGCAGAGCTTTGCGCACATATTTGCCCATGTTTGCATTGATCCGGTAGACGAAATCCTCCCGTCCCCGGTAGAGGGCATCTCTGATTTCAAGGGTGTAAAGACCGTCGGCAGGGGCGGTGAAGGAAAGCACCGGGTCGGGGTCGAAGTAGTTGTCATCGGCAAAAGCGAGGACTTTGTTTGCCCCATCCTTCACCGCCAGTACGGGCTGGAAGTTTCCGGGGACACCGTCACCGATGAAGGGATTGAGCTTTCTGCCCAGGAGTTCAAAGTGACAGCTCTGCCCCTTTTTGAGGCGGAATTTGAAGTGATCCACCTCTCCTGGTTCGATCTGTCCGTTGACCACACCGGGGAGTGTGAATTCCACAGGCTTTCTTTTCAAGGGGGGCATCTGATAGTTCTGTTCCCGGAACTCAGGGTGTTTTCCCACATAGAAGAGCAGAGGATTGGTCCCCCGGCACTGTCCGCCGCCCCCTGTGAGGATCCGCAGTTCCCTGGGACCGGGAGCGGCATTTTTGTCGATCTTCAGTGTCAGGACAAGTTTCTGCCCGATGGCGGGACTTGCCTGAAGGCTGTTGGGACGCTCAAAGATCCCTTTGCACGCAAGAGAGAGCATAAGGGGATCCAGCTGATCCAGCTGTTCGATAAAGTGGTTGTACCGCCAGACGCCGAAATTTCTGCCCTTGCGCATGGGCTGGAGATGTTCCCCGGCAAAGACCCGGCGCATATACTCCCTTGCCCACTGATTCTGTTCGCCGCATCCGGCGTAGAATGTGCCGGGAGCTCCCTGACACTTGAGGAGCTTCACACCGGGAAGATCCAGATGGATCCGTCTGTTGCCCCACATCCCCTGCCCGCCGACGATGACCTGTATGGTCTCTCCGGCACGTCCGCCGGCAGGATAAACATAACCGACAGTGGCTCCGGAGAGCACCGGAGTCAAAGCCAGAAGCGACCCGATCAAAAGGTGTTTCCGGAGTTTTTGCATGGTATTAGATCCCTTTCTTCAAATTGAAGATCAATGATGATAGCTGAATTCACTGGTGTTGATGAGCGCCCAGAAAAGCTCCTGAAAGAATTTCCACCTGACTTTCGGATGGAGTTTGTCATAATAGCGGCGGGCAGCCAGCCGTTCTTCGGGGCTGGGATAGCGTGAAAGAATGGTCAGATAGGCAAGATCCAGCTGTTGATTCCAATTCATGCGCCCCCGGAAGACCATACCGGGGAGGCGGGTGATCCGGTTGAAAAGAACCCCTGAATTCATAAGGTGGAGCCGCTGGGCACCGGTGGAGTTGTTGTTGCGCTCAGAGATCTTCCCTGAATCCCGTGGAGAACGTCCGAATTTGTCAAGAGTCCCGGTGGACATGCTGCCATCCGCCAGAGAAACGGCGGAACTTCCCGGGGGGATGAAGGTGAAGGGTTCAGGGATCACGCTGACAAAACGGTCGTAACTTCCGGTAAGGGCACTCAAGGCATCGTTGATGATCTCAGACTCCAGACGGCGCACCGGGAAGACCGCCAGATACTTTTCGTGGCGGGCAAGATCCCCTTTGCAGCGCCAGTCTGCCTGCCAGGCACGGGAGTTGAGGATCAGACGGTAAAGGGACTTGGTGGAACAGTTGTTTCTCTTGAAATAGTCTGTGAGAAACTCCATGATCTCTTCATCTGCAGGATCGTTGGGGCGGGGGGCGTTCCACAGTTTTGCCCAGTATCCCCGGACCAGAGCCATGTCATCCACAGGATTGGCAAGTCCGGTGCCGGTCATCCAGTACCAGGCACGGTTGACATACGCCCGGTAAAGGATGGGGTTGTCCTCATCACAGAGGTAGTCTGCGAAAACTCTTCTGGGGTCTTTTTCGGCGGTATTAACAGTAAAGCGTTTTCCATCGGGGGTGCGGCATTGTAGTATGACTCCTGCGGGGTCATTGTAAACGATCTCCTCTTTCCACTCTTTGGTGGATTTGAAACGGATCCGGGAAAAGAAGGCTTCAAAGAGCTTCTGATTTTCTTTCGACATGGAGTCGGTCCTGAAATTCATCAGCGCAAGTGCCGTCCCCGCAGCAAGTCCCCGGGGAGTGCGGTCGGCGTTGGCACGGAAAAAGTTGGCGGCTGGCACACGGAAATTGCTGCCGTTGGAAACAAGGAGCTCCTCTGCCGTTTTGCGCCAGGAACGGTCTTCCAGAGTGAGCAGATAGAAGTAACGGTGATAGCACTGCACGGCATTGGGCCACAGATTGATGGGAAACTCGGACTTGATGCGGAACATGTCTGCATAACGCATTGCCATCACTTGAGCAAATTCAGGGGAGTCAAGGAAGGTGTCGATCAATGCTGCCCGTTTTCCGGGACTCCTGTCTGCCATAAACTTTTTCAACGCTGCCGCCTCAGGGAGTTTCCCCAGAACACGGAGCGATAAACGGCGGTAAAATGCCCCATCGCCGATGACCGGAGCGGGGGTAACTTTATGTTTTTTCCACGAGCGATCAAGGAGTGCGTTGAATCTTGAAAGTTCTCCGGGGAACTCCCCGGCGCGCAAAGTCAGGATTCCGGCGGTCAGAAGCAGACCGGTCAAGAGGGATTTCAACATAAAGACACCTCGATTTCAGGTAAATGATCTACTGCAGTACATTTTAATATAGTGCCGCACACTTTCAATGTCAACCCCCCTCTCAAAAAAATCGTGAACTTATTTCCGGAAAGTGTGAGCTCAGGAAGAGCTTGACAAAAAAATGACCGGGCGGTCATTATTTTTGCAGAGAATAGAAAAATCCTTTAAAAAAATGCTTTTTTTCAGAGTTTCGGGTTGAAAAAATTTAAAAACAATGCTATAATAATCAAAAGTACCGAAACATTGTATCCAAAAGAGGAATTTTATTATGAAGACAAAAAGTTTTTTAAGAAATTTTCTGAGCGTAGTCGCTGCCGTTGCCATCGGCGGATGCTACAGTTACAACCCTGTGCCCAAAGCCACCGTGGGTGACACCTACACAAAACGCGAAAAAGATGCTTCTGACAAGCTTCTTGAAGGCATTGAAAAGCTGACCCTTGCTCAGGCTCAGAAGATCGCTTTGAAAAACAACCCCACCTACATCGCAGCTCACCATGCCATTGAAGCGGCACGGTTCCGCTACTATCAGGCCATGGGAGCCTGGGCGCCCACTGTGAACGCTTCTTTCAGACTTGCAGAAAGCCATTCCTGGAACAGACACGTTGACGGTCATGGTCACCAGCAGACCAACAGCTTTACAACGGATCTGGGACTCAACGTCAACTGGATGCTCTTTGACGGTCTTGCCAGAGAGTTCAACATCATGGCTCAGAAAAGCAACCTCGAATACCAGAAAACCATGGATGCCGACCACTGCCGCAAAATGATGTACGCTGTGGCTCAGGCATACAACAACGTGCTTCTCGCCATTGCTCAGCGCCGGATCGCTGAAGAAAACAGAAAATTCCAGCAGATCTCTCTGAAAGATACCAACTACAAGTTCCAGGCAGGTGCCGTTCCTTTGAGCGACGTTCTCAACTTCGAGATCCAGATGAACAGTGCTGACGTTGATATGATCACTGCCGACTACAATTACGATGCTTCTCTTTACGCTCTGGCAGTACTTATGGGCTATCCCGAGGGAACTCTGCCCGCCAACATCAAGTTCCCCATCGATCTGGATCTGAATTTCCACGAGCTGCCCGCAGTGGAGCTCTATCTTGATACGGCTCTTGCCAACCGTCCCGACCTCAAAGGATACCGCACACAGCTCAAGACTGCCCGCTACAACATGTACCGCACTTACAGTGCCTACTCCCCCACCGTCAGCGCTTTCTTTGACATGGGTTTCGGCACCAGATCCAACAATTACCGTGACTGGGAAGTCTCCAAGGACAATGACTACAGAAACGTTCCTTCCATCAGCTACGGACTCAGCGTCAACTGGACTCTTTTCAACGGTCTGGCACGCTACAACACCATGCGTGAATATCAGGCAAATGTGGCTGTTGCCGATTATAACGTCGCCGCTCAGTGGTTTGCCGTTGTGGGAGAGGTCCGCACCGCTTACGCCAACTACATCAAAAATGTCAAACAGACCCGTTTGAACAAAAAGATCCGTGATCTCGCCGCCAAACAGCGCGACCTGGTGGATGATGAATACCGTGCCGGTAATGCAGAGCTGACCCGTCTCAACGAGGCGCAGCGTGATCTGGTTTCTTATGAATCCAATCTTGCCTCCAGCTATGTTTCCGTCCAGAACGCCAAGGCACAGCTGGATTATGCTGTCGGTGCCAACACTGCCGCTTACTATGAGAGCCGTGAAAGTGCCAAATCCGACCGCGCTCCCGGCTTGGAAAGCATCGCTCCCGAAAAGACCGCTGATTCAGCTCAGACCAAACTGCAGAAACCTGCCCAGCAGAACAGTGTTCCCGGCCCCGTGATCAAGTCCGGAGTTCCCGCTGTCCGCAAGGCTGCCCCCGCAAAGAAGGCTGCTGCCGTCAAAAAGGCTGCTCCCGCAAAGAAGGCTGCCCCCGCAAAGAAGGCTGCTCCCGCAAAGAAGGCTGCCGTCAAAAAGGCTGCTCCTCAAACCGAAGCTGAAAAGGCGGGTATCCCCGCTTCTGCAACGGCTCCTGCCCCCAAACGCTGAAATCGACTTTCCGGAGTTTTTTAATGATCTTCAATTCCAAAAGACAGATCACTCTCAGAACTTTGGGGGATAAGGTCCTTGCCGGAACAGCGGCCCCTATACTCAATGTGGATGCTGATATCGTGCGCCTTGCCCGCGAGATGATAGAGGCCACTGTTGTTTTCAACGGCATCGGTCTTGCGGCTCCCCAATACGGTATTTCCAAACGTATGGTGGTGCTTGATGTACCTGCGGAATCCATGAGCGAGGTCCCCACCCCCGGTGAGGAACAGCTTCTCCCCCGGATGCCTCTGGTGCTGATCAATCCTGAGATACTCTCTTATTCCACCAACACATCGATACATGATGAAGGGTGTCTTTCGGTCCCTGATATCTATGCTCCTGTGGAGCGTCCTGAAAAGGTGGTACTCCGCAGTATGACACTTGATGGCGATATGATCGAGTGTGAGTGCGGCGGATTGCTGGGCAGATGTATCCAGCACGAACTTGACCATCTTGACGGCAAATGCTTTACGGATCGTCTTTCGCCTGAAGCAGCCAGAGAGGTGGCAGGGGAAATCAAGCGTCTTCTCCGCTACGGCGAGAAGAAATCCTTCATGCGGACCAAGAGTGTAAAATGACCCGGAGCGCAGGTTTTTTCAAAGCCTTTTTCGGTGCTTGCTGCGGAAGAGATATCTTTTACACACTGCGGAACCACTCCTGGGGCCGCACCTTATGGCATCTCTTTCTGCTGAGTTTCATCACCGGTCTTCTCATCGGACAGGTCTCTTTTGAACGCAAAAAAGAGCAAATCGAGTCCCTTCAGGCAGTTTTTACGGAGCGTTTCGGTCAGCAGGTCTGCATCAATAAAGATCTGATGAGCTGGAACTGGATCTGTCCTGCAAAAGATCCCCTCAAAGCCCGTGAGATGGCTCTGCCGGAAAACGGCAGACTTTATTACACCGGAAATCAGCGAAAAGTGCCCGATTCTCTGAAAAATGTTACCGGCACTGTGGTGGTATGGAGCCCTCTTGCTCTGGCAGTCTCAGTTCCCGGTCCCCGCGGGAGTGCCAATTGCATGGTCGTCGATACCCTTTCAGGCAGAGCCAGGCGCTTTGACGGTTCCCCCGCTTCAATGGAAGAGTTCTTCAAGAAAGCTCCGGAAAAACTCCCCTTCGATATGAAGCAACTGCAAAAGGAGGATGTTGAAGATGTTTTTTCGGCTGTGTTTTTCTTCTTTTCCTTCCTTGGTACTGCCGGGATCGTGATCTGGAACTTCTTTCTGGTTCTTCTCTATACCGGTATTTTCATGGGGATGTACCGTCTTCTCAACGGTCCGGGGGGCAGATTGCGTTTCCTTACTATGAGCGGAATGTGGAAATGCGGCATCTATGCTGCAATGCCTGCCATGGCTGTGGCATCCTTATTCCCCCTGCTTGAACTGCCATTGATCTCTTATGAGACTGTTTTTATGATCGGGCTGCTGATCTATTGGATGGCTGTTGCCGCCAAACTGGAACGAACTCCCAAAGATGACGAGGTGAACAATGCAAAACATGAGCAATAATATTTTTTCTCCCGCTCCCATAGCCGCTGAAGATTTCTGGCGGATGCCCAACTGGTATACTCAGCTTGCCGCCCATACTTTCATCACCACCTTTGTGCCTCTTCCCAAGGATGCCATTGAGCTCCTCAAAGCCGGGGAACTTGATGACCTTGATGAAGAAGAGCGCATCGACAATATGATGATCGAAGAACTGCGTCAGCCCATGGCAGAGATCCCCGGAAACTGTTTTCTGTGTGTTGACAGCTGTGCTCCCACGGATACAGAGCGGTTCCGTGCCAAGGGTGGAGCGGTCTATTCTCCCCGGAGTGCCTGGCGCATAATGCGTGAAAGCGAAAAGGTCCGCAACGCCGCCCGTGCAGGATTGCTGACATCCATCTGTCTGCGTCCTTACCGCAACATGACCCCTGCCCGGGAGTTCCGGCTTTTTATCATTGACGGAAAGCTCAAAGGCATGAGCCAGTACCATCTGGTCCGCCACTTCCGCCGTCTTGATGACATCAGAGAAAATCTGTGGAACCGCTGCCAGCTTTTCATCAACGCCAAGTCGTGGCGTCTTCCTCCGGGCAAGCTGGTCATGGATGTTTATTTCACCGCCAATTACGAGCGGATCATGATCGTTGACCTGAACCCCTGGGGCGGTGATACGGATCCCAAACTTTTCAAATGGGAAGAAGATTGGAGCGGCACTCCGGGTCTGCGTGTCATGGACTCCGGAACTCCGGATGACCTTCCGCTCTGAATGAAGCTGCCCCTGACGATGTACGCCGATCGGCAAATGGTGGAGATTACACTATTTGAACCGTTATGCCGTTTTGAGGTAGGAGCGATGCGGTGAATTATTTTATGCTCTGGGTTGTCAAAAGGGCAAACAGCAAACAAGGCTTATTGAAAATCTCTTGTTCTCCTCAAACGCATAGTATTTTGGGTACTTATTAAAGCCCCAAATGCCTTGAATGAGAGTTGAAATAAAATCTTGCCATACAATTGAAAAACTTTTTATTGAGCAGAAAACAGTCCAGCAAGTGATGCGTGAAACATGTCATTCAGCAAGAGCCATAGAGCGTTATATTACTTCCTTCAAGCAAATTCTTCTTTGTTATCGCAAAGGTATGAATATTGATGAAATCGCATTTTCCGTAAGAAAAACGAAAAATCTTGTTCAAGAATATCTGGACATCATTGAAATTTACAGAGATAGGATGTATATTCTCAATAAGCTGGAAAACTATGAAGTGTGCGTGGAAACGGTCATTGAACGTAACAAACATTCAATGACCCGTTGACAAACGCCAGCTGCGGACAAATGTCCTTATTTTGATTACGGAACGCAACCGTTTGAAAGTATCGGTTTGCTTTTTCATAATTATTCATAACGTCACAACCCCTTCCATGCTTTCGTTGAGATTGTGCGTTCAAGCCTTTCCTGTTCTTCTTTGGGGACTCTTGAAAAGAAATTCAGTCCCGTTGCTTTTTCGACTGCATCAACCGTTACGGCAAAAGTCGCTAATGGCTCATGGCTTCCTTCGTTGGGCAGAATAAATCCAATCATCTTCTGTGGCGGTGTCAGGTCAAAGATGACCTTGTAATAGTGTGTCGGCACGGTAACTTGATTTGTACCGATGGTGATCGTTTTTTCTTTCGGGAGAATCGGGCCGGTCACCACAACAATTTTCTGTTCAGTTATGGCAAAAGACCTCACCAATGCTTCTAAATCCTTCCATATTCCCCGATTAAAAGCTGGTTTCTGCGGACTCATGTTGCTCATGAAGAAACTATCGGCCATTGTTTGCCCAGAACAGGCCAGGTCAGCCGCAGGAGCAAGGTGTCCGCGATCATAACCCGACCGGCGGTAATCCCCCGTTGTCGCGCTTTCTGTGGGGATTTCCGGATCACTGCGAAATTTGTTTGTCCGCTTCGCTATTTTTGTGGTAGCCTCGGTCTTTGTCATTATGTAAATGACCCATGCAGGTTGTTCGTGGTATTCAATGTAACCGAGGGCATAGCCGGGGCGGTCTATGATTGTAT
>JAFTIE010000112.1 GCA_017457065.1 Lentisphaeria bacterium | reverse complement strand
GTGATCTCGCCTGAAATCACCACCAGATCAGTGGTAGTCAGACTCTCACAAGCAACACGGCTGTCGGGGTCCTGTGCCAGACAGGCATCGAGCACGGCATCAGAAATGCGGTCACAAACTTTGTCGGGATGTCCTTCTGAAACAGATTCAGAGGTAAACACATGTTCAACTTTGATCTTACTCATATTCTTAAAATCTCCTTTTCAATGACTATACGCAAAAGCACCGCAGATCCCGCTGCGGTGCGTTGTTTCATCAGTTGCGGGGCAGCAGCATGGGAACAGGCACACAGCGGCGGTTCTGACGCCATGCAGCGGCATCGTCTCCTGCAACAGCGGGTTTATCCTCGCCGAAACTCTGAGTTTTCATTCTGCCGGCGGCGACACCGTTTTCTTCCAGAGCGGCGCGGACGGCGTTGGCACGGCGTTCACCCAGTGCACGGTTGTATTCTTCAGTTCCGCGCTGGTCGCAGTGACCTTCCAGCACCAGAACAAGTTCAGGAGTCTGTTTCAGATAATCGGCAATGGCACGGACTTTTTTCATTTCAGAGTCAACCAGCACATCTGAATCGTAGGCAAAGTAAACAACGGGCATATTGAGTCTTCTGCCGCTGGGATCAGCAAGGGTCCAACCGTCCTTGTCAGCACCTGCGGCGGCAAGTTCGTTGGGATTGGAAGTCCAGTTGCTTCCGCCTGCAGCCTGAGGAACTTCGGTGGGAGCTTCCAGAGGAGCGGCAGAACCGGGATCATCCACTGCACGGGGGACCTGACGGACATCGCCGCTGTTGTTTTCGGCATCCCAATCAAGAGGCTGTGATTTACATCCGCAGAAGAGCCCCACAGTCATTGCTGCAAAAACCAACCCGAAAAAACCAATACGTTTGAACATTTTCAACTCCTGTTTATTTTTTGACCGGTTAAATGTTTGATTATCATTTCTCATTGATAAACCTGACCGTCCCCGCCATACCGTGAGCGGTCAGTTTTTCCATGGCTCCGAAACGCTCAACGATCTCCACCTCGCGCTTGAGAGCGCTCCGGGAATACTTGACGATGCTGGTGCGTCTGAAAAAGGAGACGCTTTCCAATCCGTTGAAACGCAGAGCACTTGAAGCAGTGGGGAGCACATGAGAGGGACCTGCGCAGAAATCCCCCACAGGTTCCGGGGTCCAGGGACCGAGGAAAACGGCTCCTGCCGCCTTGAGCTTGGGAAGCATTTTTTCAGGCTCACTGCACTGCAGTTCCAAATGTTCAGGGGCATACAGATTGGCAACTTCAGCGGCGCGGTCAAGGTCGGGCACGCTGATGAAAAAGACACCTTTTTCCCAAACTTTGTCGATGATCTCCTCCCGTGAAAGCCGGGCTTTCTGGCGGAGACAGGCTTCTTCAACAGCCTTAAAAAGCTCTTTCCCGGTGGAAACGAGCACTGCCTGCTCCAAACCGCTGCCGTGTTCTGCCTGACTGAGCAGATCAGCTGCAATGAACTCAGGATCAGCATCTTTATCTGCAATGATAAGGATCTCAGAAGGTCCTGCAACAAGGTCGATGCCGACTTCTCCGTAAAGCAGTTTTTTGGCTGCGGTCACATAGGCATTGCCGGGACCGACCAGCTTCTGAACTTTCGGGATCCCGGGAACGCCCACTGTAATGGCAGCGACACCGTAGATCCCTCCCAGCCGGTAGACTTCAGTGACACCGGCACACTTCATGGCAAAGAGAGTTTCAGGATGGACGCCCCCCGCAGGAGTGATGGCGACGATCTCTTTCACGCCGCAGGCTTTGGCGATGGCGGCAGTATGCAGCACAGTGGAAACGAGAGGCGCCGTGCCCCCCGGAATGTAAACGCCGACCCGGTCGAGGGGATTGAACTGTTCCCCCACAATGACTCCGTCACGGATTTTTTTCTTCCAGTTTTTGGGGAGAGTCTCTCTGGCGAAAGCACGAACCTGGCTGCAGGCGGTGCGGATCGCCTTTTTGTCTTTGACAGAGACCTTTTTGGAAGCCTCTGCGATTTCTTCATCTGTGATGCGGAATTGATCAAAGGTCAGCTTGATGTGATCAAACTTCTCAGCGTATTCGCAGATCGCTTCCACACCGCGCGCCCGGACATCGGCAATGATGTCTGCGGCTGCCTTCTCTGCGGCGGGGGGATATGCCGGACGGTTGCAGAGTGCCGAAAGCTCCGAGCGCCAATCTTTTTTGCAGCAGTCAATTCTGATCATTTATTTCACCTGAACAAGTTCATTATCAATAAGCCGTGTCGTTCCGAAAAAGACAGCGGCAGCAAGAAGGACCTCACGGCTTTCGGCAGTGGGAGCCTTCATAGTGGCACGGTCCAAACACTCCACATAGTCCACTCTGCCCCCTGCGGCGGTGATGGAGTCAATGGCGGTCCGGCAAATTTCATCAAGGGCGGCAAAGCCTTTTTCCTCAAGAGCTTTTCTGCCGGCAAGGAGCGCCTGATGTATGGAAAGAGCCCGCTTGCGTTCTTCGGGAGAAAGATAACGGTTGCGGGAACTCAAAGCAAGTCCGTCCTCATCTCTGACCAGAGGACAGGGGATGATCTCCACTTGAAAATCCAGATCACGCACCATCCGTTCAATGACGAAGCACTGCTGGGCATCCTTGAGACCGAAACAGGCAAAGTCCGGCTGAGCCAGATGGAAAAGTTTCCCCACAACAGTGGTCACGCCCCGGTAAAAGGCAGGACGGCTGGCACCGCAGAGGGGCTTTGCAAGATCAGTTTCCTCGATCCAGGTGGAGGAATCTGCCGCATACATCTCGTTGGCGTCAGGGGCGAAAAGGACATCCACCTGATGCTCCTCGCACATTTTTTTGTCCCGCTCAAAGTCTCTGGGATATCTGTCAAGATCCTCGGTGGGACCGAACTGTGTGGGATTGACAAACAAGGTAACGATCACCACGTCCGCCTTGGCACGGGCGGTGTCAACAAGGGACATGTGCCCGGCATGGAGATATCCCATGGTGGGTACAAGACCGATGATCTTGCCGCTCCGCTTTGTTTCCGCAGCGAAACGGGCAAGTTCAGCTTTGGTACGGAAAAGGATCATTTTTCGGGGACTTCCACCATCCAGTTATGGGTATCTTCCACTTCACCGTACTGAATTCCGGTAAGGCGGTCGTAAAGTTTCTTCAGCTGGGGACCGATTTCAGTAAGACCGAAGTCGAAGAATTTGCCATTATCAAGAAGACGGCCCACGGGGGTCAGCACTACGGCAGTACCGCAGGCGGCGATTTCAGCGAAATCGTAAACCTCCTCCAGTTTGATCTTACGGCGCTCGGCGGGCATTCCCAGATCCTCAGCCACCTGCATCAGGGACTTGTTGGTCACAGAGGGCAAAATGGAGTCGGAAAGACTGGTCACATATTTGCCGTCTTTGGTCACTGCCAGAAAGTTGCTGGTGTTGAACTCGTCAACATAGGTGTGGGTGGCAGGATCAAGGAAAAGAGAGATGGGGCAATGGTATTCATGTTTTGCCCGGTGATAAGGCAGGAGACTTGCAGCATAGTTTCCGGCGGCCTTGATGGTTCCGGTGCCGTGGGGTGCCGCACGGTCGTATGTGCGCTCGACCATAGCATCCACGGGCTTGATGCCGCCTTTGTAGTAGGCGCCCACAGGCATGACCATGATGACGAACTCATACTCAAAACTGGCATTGACACCGATCTGAGGAGAAGTACCGAACATCACAGGACGGATATAAAGAGAACCGCCGGTCCCGTAGGGAGGAACATAATCAGCGTTGTCGCTGACCACGCGTTTCACAGCTTCCACAAACTTGTCAACGGGGAACTCAGGCATCATGAGACGTTTGGCAGAGTCGCACATGCGTTTGCCGTTCTCTTCGGGACGGAAAACACGGATCTTGCCGTCTTTGCAGCGGAAGGCTTTCAGACCTTCAAAAATCGCCTGACCGTAATGCAGCACGTTGGCGGCAACGGAAATGCTCACATTGTAATCACTGCAGAGTTTGCCTTCGTCCCATGCGCCGTCGGCATAGTGAAAGCGGATATTGCTGCGGGTGGGCATGAATTCAAAACCAAGTTTGTCCCATTCAATGTTCATAGTATAAGTTCCTTATTTTAACGTTAGAAAAATTACATTTTGGATAATATAACTCCCCGTTTTGCATTTATCAAGGAGTCATTTGCAAAAACTGCACTCAAAAATCATCTTCCTGCAAGTCTTTCAAGTTCAGCAATGGATCTGGCAGCAGCGCCCCGGTTGGCGGAAACAAGTTCAAATCCTCTTTCCCCGTAGTTTTTCCGGAGCTCAGGGGAACGGAAAAGTTCAGCAAGTTTCGGCAGCAGTTCACTGTCTTCTGCGATGGTCACAACGCCGTCGCCCTCCCGGAGCAGATCAAGGAGCACCCGAAAATTCCGGAGCACATGTCCTGTAACGATAGGTTTATGAAGCAGTGCCGGTTCAATAAGATTGTGTCCCTCATCGTGTCCGGCAAGGGATTTGCCCATAATGACCACATCTGCTCCATTCATCAGTTTGAGCATTTCTCCTGTGGTATCGGCAAGAAGGACATCCACCTCCTGCTGCGGGGCAGCGGCGGCAGTGCGGCGGTGCCAGGAAAGATGGAGCTTATCCAGTACAGAGATCACATCCTCCGCACGCTCGGCGTGCCGGGGGACCAGCACCAATTTCAGAGAAGGAAACTCCTTTTTCAACTCCGCAAAAGTCTCTGCGATCAAGGCTTCTTCGCCGGAGTGGGTACTGGCTCCCAGCAATATCATTCTGCCGGTCCCGAAGCAGATCTCATATCCGGGATCTTCCAGAACTTCGGGCAGCTGCTGGTCAAATTTCAAATTGCCGGTCATCATGGTCACGGCATTTGGGGAAATGCTCTTTATACGCTCTTCATCTTCAGCACTCTGCATCATCATGATACTGAAGTTTTCAAGAAGCGGCCTGAAAAAGCACCGGAGTCTGTTGTATCCCCGCCGGGAGTGGTCAGAAATGCGCCCGTTGACCAGTGCCACGGGGATGCCCCGTTTCCGGCAGATCCAAATCAGATTCGGCCACAGTTCCGTTTCAAAAATGGCAAGAAGAGCAGGCTGGATCAGATCAAGGGTCCGTTTGACGATGAAAGGGAAATCAATGGGAGCAAAGATCACAGTACAATTTTCCGGAGCGTTCTTCCTTGCCAGCTCCTGCCCGGTGGTAGTGGTGGTGGAAATGACAAATTTCCGGTCAGGATGAAGCTTGAGATAGTTCCGGATCATCGAAAGAGCCACCACAGTCTCACCGACACTTACGGCATGGATCCACACAGCCCCCCGGAACGCTTCAAGTTCCTTGCGTCTTTCGGGAGAAAATCTGCCGAAACGCTCTGAATAGGTATCTTTCCATCCCCCGCGGTTGCGGTACTTTATGATCAGCCCCGGCAAAAAGAAAAGAAAACCGGCAGGCAGGAAAAAGTTATACAATAATTTCCACATCTGTAACTTCCAGTCCCTAATTTATTAATTGATTTTCAGCAACTCCGCACAAAAACGCGCACCTGAAAAAACTTCACAGTTCAGCCACTTCAGGGAAGCGTGTTTTGAGCAGACCAGCGACGATCTCTTCAACATCTGCGGCACGTGCACACTTCAGTGCCGCCTCTGCCGCCTGTACTGTTTCGTACATGGAAACCGACCTTATGGCACGGCGCACCAGCGGAACAGCACTTTCAACCATACTCAACTCATTGACTCCCAGTCCGACGAGCAGGACCGCCAGAGCCGGATCAGCCGCCATCTGACCGCAGACAGCGACGGGGATCCCCCCTTCTTTTGCACCTTCCACAGTCTTTTTGATCAGCTGCAGCACAGAAGGATGCGCCGGATGATAGAGGTAAGAGACATGCTCATTCCCCCTGTCAATGGCTCTGGTGTACTGCACCAGATCGTTGGTGCCGATACTGAAGAAATCGCAGATCCTGCTCAACTCTCCCGCGATCAGAGCGGCTCCCGGAGTTTCGATCATGGCACCGAGAGGCAATTCTCTGACGTGTTCCAAGCCCTGCTCCTGCAGTTCGCAGCAAAGCTCATCAATGATCTCCCGGGTCTCCCAAAGCTCCGTCACACTGCTGACCATGGGGAGCATGATATGCAGATTCCCATAGACACCTGCCCGCAGCAGTGCCCTCAACTGTGCCTTGAAAAGATCTTTGCGTTCTCTCAGCGCCAGCCTGATCCCCCGCAGTCCCAGAAAGGGATTTTCCTCATTCAAGGTGGTGATCCCGGCTGCGACCTTGTCGCCGCCGATGTCCATGGTCCGGATCACCACTGAAAGATCTCCGGCGTCGATAAGCAGTTTTTTATAGATCTCAAACTGCTCTTCCTCTGTGGGATGATGATGGGGATTGAGGAACATAAACTCTGTTCTCACAAGCCCGATCCCGGAGATCCCGGCTCCCTTGAGCTGTGAAAAATCGCAGCAGGCGGAGTCAAGATTCAGAGCCAGAGGGACAGTAAATCCGTCAACTGTTTCCGGCGGCAGGGCATTGTCAGCCTTCATCCGTGCCTGAAACTCATCTGCCGCCCGCGCCTTGAGGCGGTAAGCCTCTTCGGTACGGCTGTCGGGATTCACGATGACCCTGCCGGAGAAACCATCTATGATCAATTTGTCGGCGCCGGTCAGATTGGCAAGAGAGATCCCGGGTACTCCCACCACAGCAGGCAGATTCAAAGAACGTGCCAGTATGGCGGTGTGACTGGTCACACTGCCTGTTTCAAGAACGAACCCCAGCACCCGTGAAGTATCAAGACGGGCTGTTTCAGAAGGAGTCAACGATGCGGCAACGATGACCCGGCTGTCATCCAGCCCCTTCATCACATCGCGCACATCGGTAAGGTTTTCCATGAGTCTTGCCCCCACATCCCTGAGATCGAGGGATCTTTCTCTCAAATATTCATCCCGGATCGTGGCAAAGACCTTCTGAAAATGCTCCAACGCCTCATAGAGAGCATATTCAGCATTGCATTTTTCCTCTTTGATGCGTTTTTCGATCTCACCGACAAAGGTCCGGTCCCTGACCAGCATGAGGTGGGCTTCAAAAATATCTGCATCAAGATTGTTGAGTTTGCGCCTCAGTTCATTTTGCAGAGACAAAAGCTGATCTGCCGTTGCAGTGATGGCACACCGCAACCGCTCCAATTCGGCTTCGATGCCGCTGTCGCCGATGGAAAGGCGTTCAGGGGCAACATTGCCGGGACCGGCAAGTTTCATCACTCTGCCGATACCGATCCCCGGAGAAACAGCGATCCCCTGAAAACTGTTGGTGAGATTTACAGACAACTCCATGATTTCAAGACTCTTTTTCGCCAAATTTGTTATTGAAAAAATCCTTCACTTCATCAAGGGCGACCCGTGCGTCGGGACCTTCTGCAAAGATCTGCAGCTCCGTATCAAAACCTGCCGCAAGGATCAGCATATCAAGAACGCTGGAACAATCAGCCCGTGCCTGGGTATCATCGGTTTTGACCAGAGTCAGAGTCGCATCCCTTTTGGAAAGCATAGTTGCGATCTGGCTGGCAGGGCGCCCGTGAAGCCCCTCCCGCGTCAGCACCCGGACCCGGGTACTGATAACATTTCCAACACTGTCCACTTTGCCGCAGCTCCTGTTTTGATTCTCGGAGGTAATTTCAAAAGTCATTCAAAAAATGACAAAGATGCCATTCGCGAAGAGCTGTAAAGGGTAGTTTGAGGCTGCTACCTGTAAGGTAACAGCCGAAAACGCTCCCTTTATCAGATCGAAGAAGAGGGCGCTTTGACAATTTTGAGGAGTTTTGAAATTGCCTCACTGGTTCAAAGTTTCCAGAGCCGCTGCAATGAGTTTGGGAGCCGTATCCACTTCAGGACTGGTGGCAAAGGGTTCCGTTTCGTAACCGCCCCGCTCAAAACTTTCGGGCATGGGGATATATCCGCATTTGCCCTGAGCAAGAGTGGCGATGAGAGTGCGCTTGAAAGGAGAATCCTTGCGGATGCCCTGAGCAACGCCGTTGAAGGGTTCACCGGGCAATGTGATGAAGGCAAGATCTTTGCTGAAGCTGAGAGCCAGAAGTTCGCACTCCTGGAACTTTCCTTCATTGCCTTCACATCCGAGAAGCCTCTCTGCAAACATGCGCAGAACGATCCCGTCCCCTTTGGCAAGATCTTCACTGGTCATATCGCCTCTGTCGTCCAGACTTCCGGCGGGGATCGTTTCAAGAACTTTCCGGGCATCGGCAAGCTGCTGTGCGGTAACGGTGCGGTAAGCCATTTTGAAAACAGTCTTTTTATAGCTTACTTCGGAGTCATCGACCTTTTCAAGATTTTTCAGCAGTTCACAGACGATCTGCCCGTAACCTCTGCCGATACGCAGAGCTTCAGCGTAGTTGGTCTGGTTCCGCATGGTGCTCACATCAAAGTGGTTGATGTCTCCGGAGCAGTCGGTAAGGGTCATGACCGGCACATCTTCCCCAAGCTGATACTGGATCTCACGCTCCATGCGTCCGAACCAGTCGGCAGAGACCAGATCTCCGCCGATGGTGTCGCCGTGGTTGGCGAGGTTGACCAGAATGGCGGCAATGCGACCTTCCTGTTTCACTGCCACAGCGGTGATGGTGCGGTCATAATCACCGTCAGGCTCAACGATATCGGGATTGCACTTGCCGGGATTAGTCACGACCTTGCCGTTTTTCATCCAGAAGCGGCGGACGTAGGCGTATGGATTGGAGTTGACAGAAGCCACCTCAAAAGAACTTTCACGCAAATTGGCTGCCGCCTCTTTGAGTGCGGCAACGGTCTTGAGGATCACTCTGTCGATGTATTCCTGTTTCTGTTCATCTATGTTCCGGCGGATCTCAGGTCCGGTATGGGTGTGGGTACAACTGACCATGAGATTGTCGGCAAAGGTGATACCGGCAGCTTTGGCGGCACCACGCAGAGCGTCAAAAAATTCAGGACTTGAGCCGCAGAGGTCATAGACTACGAAACCGCCCATGACGCCCTCTTTTTCCACCAGCAGGACCTTGACAAAAAGATCATCTAAAAAGCCCCGGTTGGGACGCTTGTTGAAATATCCCGCAAGAGGGAACTCTCTTTCAGGGGTGATGATCTGAGAAGCAAAACCTGTTCTGACCATGATAAAATTTCCTTGGATTTGCAGATACAAAAACTCCCCCGGACCGTTACGCCCGGAGGAATCTTTGCACACAATTTATATTTTTCTTGTGTTACTTGACAGTCACAGCCTTGCCGCCTTCCTGAGCCGACTTGTGGGCGGCTTCGCAAAGCTGCAGGTTGCGCAGACCTTCTCTGGCGTTGATCGCCTTACCGGCGAGGACAGATTCGGCGTGATGCTCAATGAGTGACTGGTAGATGTTGGGGAATGACCGGGGATGGAGCTTGCGGACTCCGGATGCGGTCTCCATTTCCAGGCGGATCTTGTAGGGTTCGTCCTCCTTGCCGGAAAGCTGGAACATGCTGCCGTAGGAACGGAGCACGCCTTCAGTTCCGTAGATCTCGTAACCAAGATTGGAAAGGGTACCGACCAGACCGCCGCGGGGTTCGCTGAAGGCGACCTTCACAGAACCCTTCATGCCGTTTGCCATGGTGAACTTGACATAAGCACCGTCTTCGGCGACGATGTTCATGGTCTTGGGCAGATAGCAGCAGCTCACTTCCACGATGCGGGAGCCGAAAATGTACTCGGCAACATAGAAGCAGTGGGAAGCCACGTCACCGATGGGACCGCCCATTTCCTCGATCTTGGAGCAGCGCCAGGTGGCAGCTTCAGCAGGATCGTATCCATAAGCGAACTCCATGTGGAAACAGCAGTCGTTCACATCGCCGAGCTTACCGGCGCGGACATACTTTTTCGCCATGACATTGTAGGCATTGTAGACCATCATGTGGTCAACAGAAAGACAGAGCTTTTTCTTCGCCGCCAGATCCACCATTTTTTTGGCGTCAGCAGGCTTGGTGGCGATGGGTTTTTCCACGATGACATGCTTTCCGGCTTCCATCGCCTTGATGGCGATTTCAGCGTGGGAGGCATTGTTGGTGGCAACGTAAACTGCGTCGATCTCTTTGTCGGCAAGAATGGCGTCAATGGAGTCGTACCATTTGAGTCCCAGAGCCTTGGCGGCATCTTTTCTACCGGCGAAAAGGTCGTATGCGCCCACCAGTTCAGCGCTCTTGAGGGGCGCGAAACGGGCTTTGTCGCAGGCGTAACCTTCCTTGGCAACACGGTTTTCGGCGATGCCGCCGAAACCGATGATCGCATATTTGACTTTAGCCATGTTTGTAAATTCCTTACTTCATGTAAGCGTCGGCGACCTTCTTGAAGGCGTCGATCATGGCCTGGACGTGGCTCTCGTCATAGACGGGGTGGGTGAAGAAGCTGATGGTGCGGTCAGTCATCCAGTTAGCCATCTTGCAGTTGAACTTGGTGTAGTCGATGTTGCGGCTGCGGGGATCGTAGAAGGGATAGCTGGCGGTACCGAAGCCCTTGCGGTCGGTGTAAGCCTGTTCCTTGTACATTTCGGGCCACAGGACGCTGTAAACGGGCACGCCTTCAGCGGCGATGGCGGCAATGACCTGCTTGGTGTCGATACCGTCTTTGAGTTTGTCAGTGTCGATGACGAAGGGAGCCCACCAGAAGGAGTTCTGACGCTCTTCGGTATCCACGGGGCAGTATTTGATCAGGGGGTGATCTTTGAGCTGGGCGATAAGCATCTTACCGTTGCGGATACGGTTGGGCAGGTTCCAGCTGTCGAAACGCTCAAGTTCGCCGAGACCGATCTGGGACTGCATTTCGGTCATGCGGAAGTTGAAACCGACGCGGCGGTGGATGTAAAGCTGTTTGCCTTCCATTTCCAGAAGGTTGAGTTTGGCTTTGACGTCGTAGCCGTGGTCACGGAAGGAACGGCACTCCCAGGCGAGATCTTCGTCGTTGGTGACGACCATACCGCCTTCGCCGCCGGTGGTGAAGTGTTTGCTCTGGCAGAAGCTGAAGCAGCCGACATTACCGATGGTACCGGCTTTTTTGCCTTTGTAGACACCGCCGAAGCACTGGGCGCAGTCTTCAACGACGTAGAGGTTGTGTTTCTTGGCGATCGCCATGATGGGATCCATATCAGCGACCATACCGTAGAGGTGGACGACCACGATAGCTTTGGTACGCTCGGTAATGGCTTCTTCGATGAGGTCGGGGTTGATCAGGTGGTCAGTGCCGCAGTCAACAAAGACGGGCAGAGCACCAGCCTGCAGAGCGCAGAAGCTGGAAGCGATGAAGCTGTAAGAGGTACAGATGACTTCGTCGCCGGGGCCGACGCCCAAACCGGCGAGAGCGGTGTGCAGAGCGCAGGTACCGTTGGCAACGCTGATGGCGTAGTCGGCGCCGATCCACTTTGCCCACTTTTTCTCAAATTCCATACCGACTTTGCCGGTCCAGTAGTTCACTTTTCCGCTTTTGAGGATATCAACCACCTTGTCATAGGTTTCGGGGTTGAACTGGGGCCACATGGGGAAAGAACCATTGTAGACCTTTTCGCCGCCGTTGATGGCGAGAGCTGCAGCTTTATCAGCCATTTTTCATTCTCCTTAGTTTGGATTTAATTTTTAACCGGTTTGAACCGGTAGACAATACGTTTTTTTTCGATCTCTTCGCCCCGGAGCTGTTCCAGAAGCAGAGAGACTGCCATACTGGCATATTCACCGATGGACTGCTCAAAGAGTATCATCCGGTCTGAAGGATAATTTTCCCCCAGCTCCCGGTGGACGATGGTGGCGATCCGGGGCATATAGGTGATTTTCGGAAACTGGCGGCGGATCAATTCAGAAAGCAGACCGCTTACCACCGTATCATCATCACTGACGATGCCGTCGGGGCGCTGTGATGCGGGGAGCTCCAAAAGCTCCTTGGCGATGGCGGCGCCTCCTGCGTAAGACATGCCCACAAAACCGGGGAGTCCGCACCCTGAACGCAGTGCCAGCTGCTGTTGAGAGATGGCGAGTTGCACAATGTGAGAGCACCCCTCTTTTTTCAGCAGTTCTGCCGCTTCACTGAGGAAGCGCCTGACCTCAATGACCACACCGAAATGAATAAAGTGCTGATCATCGTCACCGATAAAACAACAGGGTATCCCCAACCGGGTGATCTGATTGAGTGAAGTATCAGAGAAAGGACACAAAGTCAGCACCCCGTCACACCGGTGCTCGGTCAAAGTCTGCCCCAATCCGGGAAACTCTTCAATGCCGGGTCTTTCGCCCCGTGCCCCTGCCCTGCGGTAAAAGGTAAGGCAGCGGCAATTTTGTTCATTGAGAAAACGTTGGATAAAAGCGGCAAGAGTGGCGGCGTAAGCGCTGCCTTCAAGTTCACGGACAGCCACAGCGATGGTCCTGCCGGCGAGCATACCGCCTGCGGGATTTTTGACAAAGATCCCCACCTTGTCCCTGACTTCAAGGACACCTGCATCGCACAGCAGTCCCACGGCTCCTGCGATGGTCTGGCTTCCCAGTCCCAATTCATTCCGGAGCGCCGTGTAGGTAGGCAGACGATCCCCCGACTGCAAATTGCGGTCGTGGATCAAAGTCACCAGCGCATCTCTGGCAAACTCCACCTTGCGGGGAAGAAACTGTTTGTAACGTGTCATGACTTAACTCTTTTTGCTGTATACTGTTTTCTGTATACGTTACTTACAAAATATAACACTTAACAGCGATAAAGTCAACCATTTTTTGAAAAAAGATCAAAATTTTCTTTTCCATTCTCCGGAAAATCCCTCAAGTCTGAGAAAAAAAAGGAGAAGCCCCATATCTCAAAGGCTTCTCCCTGCAGGCCATTATTTCACGCTCATTTCACGGATCGCTGATGTTCCTGTTGCCGCATCGGAAAATTTGAATTTCCATTTTCCGGCGGGATCGTTGAGAGCGATCTGGAAACTCCCTGAAGCTTGCCCTGAATCTGCAGCAAGGGTGCGGGCATAACGGATCTTTCCGTCTGGAGCAATAAGCTGGCAGTAGAAAACACGCCCTGCCCCGGGAAGTTCAACAGAAAATTTCACCTCTCCCCCTCTGACCACAGCGGCGGGTGCCGTTGCCCGGAGCACTCCCGGCCTGGCGGGGAGCAGTGCAAAGAGATCCCCGCACCCGGGGTAAAGCCGGTAGCAGAAGGTATTGCCGTACCCCAGATATTTTTTGGTACGCACATTGTAGATGTGCCCCTTCCGGGGCAAGGTGACTGTCACATCTTCACCGCTGCGGGGATCCAGACGGGGGACCTGACGGTCAAATTTCCAGATACCGAAGAGGAAAGTACCGTTAAACTCTCTCCAGACAGTCTCTGCCTGCCGGGGAGTTCCTCCTTTGCCGGTAAGGTAACGGCTGCGGGTCACGCCGCCTCTGGCAAGTTCCTGAGAGACGATCTTGCGCAGAGCGGCGCAGAACTTCTCTGAACCGGTAAGCTCCCGGGCGACTTCACCGCCCACGCCGCCGAGTATGGTCTGCTGATAACCTGCGGCAAGGAAGTTCAATGTCAGGATCCCCCCTTTGCCCAGTTTTTCAAACCGGCGGTATTTCAAGGAAGCGTCTGTTGTACGGAACTCCCCTTCGGGCAATTTCACATTTTTGATCACAGGGATATTTTTCCCCTTGCGCAAAGTGCCGTGTTCGTTGTAGACGTTGAAATCGGCATCTGCAATAACGATTCCTCCTGCCGCTGCGAAACGGCGCAGAGCGGCAATTTCGGCATCTGAAAGAGCAAGGGCACAAGGCAGGATCACCACCTTGTAACTGTTGTTGAGGGTCTTAGGCAGTTCCGGTGCATAGAGGAACTTGTAATCTATCCCCAGATCTCCCAAAAGGGCGTGCCACCCTGAAAGAGAGTTTTCATATTCGCTCAGACCGATGGTGGCGGCGGCGGCAAAAAGGGAACTCTGGGAGTAGACCATGGCGACAGAGTATTTTTCCTTTGAAGAAAAAATCAGCTTGGCAATACCTGTTCTTGACTCTTTGAGAAGTTTGGAGTAGAACTCCAGCTGAGGTGTGAGACGCAGATCTCCTGTCACTCCCGCACGGGGCGTGTAGTTGGCGGAAA
Source organism: Lentisphaeria bacterium (assembly GCA_017457065.1). GTDB lineage: Bacteria > Verrucomicrobiota > Lentisphaeria > Victivallales > Victivallaceae > UBA1784. The sequence continues at coordinate 39,006 of JAFTIE010000112.1, read as the reverse complement.
GACGGTTGCCGCTCAAAAGATCACGCCAGAAATAGGAGTTGATATAGCCTTCGTGGGGTGTGGGGAGCACATATCCGCCGTACCACTGACCGCCCAGAGCGCCGGGGTTGGCGAAGTCGTGGGCAAGTTTCCGCTGGATACCGTCGTAAAAGGCAAGGTAGTCCAGCTGTTTCATCACAAGCGGCCAGTCAAAGTGATAGCCGGGATTGGCAGTTCCTGAAAGTCCGATAATGGAGGAAGGCGCACTCTTTTTCAGTTCCCGGCGGATCCCCCCCATGTACTTTTCGGCAAAGATCCGGGTCATGAAAAGTTTGTGGGGAACGAATGCCCCCAGTTTGCTCTTGTCGGCAAGTTCTTTTGCTGTCTTGGGCATGACAGTGTCAAAGGAACTGAAATTTGTTCCCCAGGCGGCATTGAGTTTGCCGATCTCTTTGTAATAGTGTTTCATCTCTTTTCTGAAATCTTTCAAACAGTGTTCAGAGATGCAGACATTGCGCCCCAGAAACTGTTCATCGCCGATGAGATGGAACTTGACATCGTTTTCTTTGAAAAGCCCTTCTTTCGCCTGCTTTGCGATGTTGGTTCCTGCCATTTTCCATGCGGCAGCATCAGAGAAACAGGGCTTGCGGGCGCTGAGAGTCTGAGAAGTATCAACTTCGCCCCGGTATTGGTGCCAGCTGTTGAATCCCATGGCAACGGAGCCGGTTCCGTAGACCGCAGGTTCCATGTTCAAATTACGCAACACCCGGGTGGGATTTTTCGCATTGAGACACCAGACGATCAGGTGATCAAATCCGAGTTTCTTATAAATGGGGAACTTGATGGAATCGGCACCGCTCCAGACCACTGAGACCAGTTCTTTGGGGTCGCTGTTGTGACCTGTGAAAGAAAATTCTTCAACGGTTGATGCGGTAACTTTGCCCTTTTCCTTCAAACGGACCAGTACACGATAAAGAACTGTCCGGGGATAAGCGGGGGTGAATTCAAACTTCAAACTCTCTGAAGCCGTTGAGAAACGCCCCACCTGACGGTAGTCGGCATCTTCGATCACCGCTTCAAGCACAGTGCCCGGGATCTTTTTATCAAGGGAAATGGTCACAGACATACTTTTGCCGAAGGGACGCTGTTTTCCTTTGGGGAAAGCGATCTTGAACTTCACGGCATTTCCGGAATTCCCCCTAATGGCGCCCGCATCAAATATGCCTTGAGCGCCTTTGAGTTTCAAATAGACGATATGCTCACCGAAACGGTCGCCCAAAGGCGGAACGGTAACGGTATTGTCACCCTTTTTGAGCTGACAGGGAATAACTCTCTTGCCCAGAACCTGACGGTAAAAATCTTCATAACGGATCTCAAGAGATGCTTTCAGATCCTTTTCCGCCCGAAGCACCGCGTTTCCTCCTTTGACAGAGGTGATGAGAACGGCGGGCTTCACCTGAGAAAGATAACGCAGCGCCTTGGCGGTGGTCAGGTATTCAAACTCCCAGTAAGGGATCTCCCTGCCCGGATAGTTGTTGTAAAAATTCCCCAGTCCCGCCGCAGGAACGGCAGGGTTGTGGTGTCTGTTGTAACGGCTGAAATTAACAATACAGCTCCGCCGATTTCCACGGGAGTAAACTTGAACGATATTTGCAAAGTTCCGCCACGGCACAGGGCGTATTTCGGGAAGGATCATCAGTTCCGCCGGGAGCGGCTCCTTTTTGCCCAGAAATTCCCCGGGAATATTGGTGCAGTTGTAGAAGAAGAGATTACTTGTTTTGGCACGCTTGCGCAGGAATTCAATAAAGGAAGCCTTCACATTTTTCTTGAAATCCAGTTCAGAGATCCAGATGACTTTGGTTTGAGGAGCTGTTTTGAGCTTTTCAAGGGTATAGGGTTCAAGTTCGGGCAGAGTAGTTGCCTGATAGACTCCCATCAAGCCGCTGCCGTTGATGAATGAGACACGGGTCAGCAAAGGGATCATGGTATATGTCAAGGGCATACGCTGCATGATCTCAACAATGGTGCGGCGCTCCATGGAGGAATAATTTGCGTTGTTGAAGGGCAGGAAAAGGATATGGGGCAAGGTGAACGCCGCCGGCGCAAGCCACTTTTCGTGAGGTGTCACGACTTTGTGGGAGTTGTTTTCGATCCAGTCCAGAGGCTTGTACCACGAGCTTTTCAGCTGATCCCGGAGCCGGTCCACCAGTTTGATGGTTTCGGGGGAATAGGGTTCAGGGACAAGGAGCAGATCGTCAATGGAAATGACCTGATCTTTCAAGCCGTTCATCACTATACCGAATTTACCGTATGCCGCCTTTTCAGGGGCATAAAAGGTCACTTTGACATTTTTCCAGTCGAATCCCTCACGACCGTCAATGACCTTCACCCCTTTCCGGGGGAGCGGTTTTCTGTCGGCGTCAAAAAAACTGACGGATGCCGCCATAACGCCTTTGGCAAGATTATCGTTCCGCATACGCATGGAGAGGGTATATTTTTTCCCGGGTTCGGGGACAAAGTACTCATAGAACTGTGCCCATGAAGGATTTTTCCCGGGACGGCGGAGCTGGAAAGCGCCGTTTTTAACGGCATAAAGTCCCCTTGACCAGTAATAAGCGGGGTGTACCCATTGGAGTGGTACATTTTTGGCATTCAGCTTATCAAAGCCGCTGTCGGCAAAGACACCTGCGGGAGCAACAGAAGAGGGAGAGGATTTTTTCTGCCCTTTCCGGTCAAAACAGATCTGGATCTCATAGTCTGCCAGAGCGACAAATTCTTTGCGCTGGTTATAGTAGGCTCTTGTTTTGGCATTGAGATAAGTCAGGAGAAAGTTGTTCTTGAACCCCGGAACAGGAAATCTGACAATGTTTTTGCCGTTGCGCTTTTCAAGGACAAAAGGCACCTCTTTTGAGTAATCGGCACGCTTGTTGACCACCTCGTAGATCCCCAGCTGCGAAAGATCCGCCTTATCAGGAAGCACCGCCTCGCGGACGGAGTCGTGGAATTGTTTCGGGATCACCAGATTCATGGAGTTCCCGGAAAGACGCACCGTGTTCCCTGCCCGCTGCTGAAGTCTGAGCAAAGCGTCAGTTTTGCCCGCAGCATAAAACTCAGGCACATAAGAGGCGGTTCCTGTTTTTTTCCCCGCCTGCGGAGCCTTTTTTGCCGCCGCTGCAACGAGTCCGGGGACCCGGTCGCCCACGGTCACTCTGACCGCAAAGGAGTAACTCTTCCCCGGAAGGAGGGGTATTTCACGGGTGATGAACTCCACAGAAGAAAGGGGTTTGGTCGCTGAAAACCAGCTGTAAAGACCATCAAGCACAGGATAGGGCACATCCACCATGACCCCCTTTTTGCTTTCCAGGCCCCATACGGCGGCAAAGGGATATTTGGGGACGGTGCACCACTCATCCGAACCGGCGTTCCCGGGATGATCGAAAGTTCTGCTGTGTCCCTGGGTAAAGAAATTTTTGGCACGGCTTTCCTGATAATCCCGCACAAAGGAACGCACCCACAAAGCGGCGCTGCGGGGCTGCCTGTCAAGATTTTGAAGTGTGTATTTGATCTCAAAATAATCACGGTGCCGGTAAAGGGTATAGACCTTTGAAAGTCTCATCCAGTCAAAAGCCCCGGTGCCCCGGGCGGAAAATTCATAGACAAATTCATTCCAGTTGTCCCGGAGTTTCCGGGGGGTGAACTCAAGGTCATGGAAATTTTCCTGCACAACAGCTTTTTTGCCGTTACGCACAGCGTTGGCAATGACCCGTTCTGTAAAGGAGATGCCGGGAGCGGTATAAAGATGGTTCTTCCACCTGATACTTGAAATGCCGCCCCCCAGAGTATCAAGGGTTATTTCCATGGGCTTGCGCTTGAAAGGCACTTCAACGCCGTTCAGCGCCAGAACGCCGACACATGATACGAGCAAAAAGATTTTTTTCATTTTTCCCTCTATGTTAAATCAAGGATTATAAGTCAAAAGTTCGGAGTGACCTTTTCCAAGCATCTGTGCAAGTCGGCGGCTTCTCACGCTCATATCCATAAAAAGACAAACTGTACTGCCGTTGTGTCTGAATGAAGGTGATCTGCCTGCCACTGCTGCTCCACTGTTAAAGGGCCAGGTATTGCCGGAAAAGGATTGATTCAAAGACCAGTTGGTTGCATCAAGAGAAAATATGTACTTGCCCGGATTGCGTAATTTTACCACATGTTTCATTTTTTTACCATGGGGCTCTGTGATATAAGAATCTGAGGCATATTCATTGGCAATGTAACTTTTCACATGTCCCGGACCTCCTGAATGCCAGTCAGTTGTTGCCTGTTGGTTCATGCTGGCGGCATCAGATGGACACTGCATGACATTACCGTTTTTTGATCTCCATTTGAAAGTATACTGATGATTCACGACAGGCACCCCCGCCCACTCGACCATGCTCCACATCCACGGGGAGCAGGAAAGGGTTTTACCGGGAGACTGCACTGTTCTGAATCGGGGATACTGTCCGGTTCCGGATGGCAAAAAACCTTTATAATTTTCCACATAAAAAGAGATGGCAACTCCCTGCTGTTTGCAGTTGCTGATGCACTTGGCAGAGCGTCCCCGTTCTCTTGCCTGCTGCAAGGCAGGAAGAAGCATGGCAGCAAGAATGGCGATGATGGCAATTACAACAAGAAGCTCTATTAAGGTGAAGCTGAACAGATTCACCTGCCCATGGGCAGGTATTTCACGATCACAGCAGAGATGGGATCTTTTCACAAGAAACTCAATAAGGGTAAAGGCTCCGGACCTTGCCTGAGAGTTGACCGTAAAGGAAAACTTTTTCCCGGACAACAAAACTCTTCTTTCCATAAGATACTCCTTTCTTTATACCTTCAACGATCACACCGTACACTGATATACGTTCCGTCTTCTTCTTTCAACACATCAGTGGCGAAAGTTGCCACATCGTCACGGGTAAAAGGGATCTCTTTTTCATCCCACACAGCAAACCTTTCTCCGGCATACTGGATATAAACATTCTCTCTGAAAATCAAAGCGCCTTCCGGCTCCAGCGGAGGCGTGTGCCTGTAAATGGTCCCCCGGGTAAACTGGAAGATATTTTTTTCAGTAAGATAATTTTCCGTTTCATCAGCTCTCTTTGCGAAGCTGTACATAGGGCTGCGCCTCCATCTGGAAGGAGTACATCCCCAGCCGCAGCCGCCGAAGCGGCAGAAGTTGTGGTGGACATGGATATTCCGGGTGATGCTGTATTTGGTATCGGTGTTATAGTATTCAAAGAACCAGAAACAGTATTCGATCAAATTGTCGAAATACTCTACATTTTCCTGAGTACAGCAGGTATCTTTGCTCCTGTGGTACTGATGGGTGATGCCGGTATCATAAATCTGGTAGATCCAGTTGTTCCACACCTTGAAACCGCTGCAGCCGCCGTAAACTTCCACGGCGTTGCCGTAGCGCACATTCATGACGGAACTCATGGTTGATCCCCCTTTTCTCCACAGCACGGAGCCCCCCACATAGTCAATGACACAGTTGCGGACTTCGCAGCGCTTGTGGGTCAGAAAACTGACACCGTGGGCGCCTGTCATGGTGATGTGCAAATTGTCAACGGTCAAATCTTCACGGATCCCGCCGCGGAAACAGAAAAGGTGGATATTCTCACCGATCTCTATACGTTTGAAACGTTTGCCGGGATTTTGTTCACTTTTGAGGTAAAACTTATCTGTATCAAGATCACTGCAAAACTCAAGATCATTTTTCAGATGCCGGGGGATCTCTTCCATTTCAGGCTCGCGGGGAACGGAAACACCCAGAAGAGCATCATATTCCCCGATGGTTCGGGGATCGTGATCAAAAGAAACGACACCTGCGTTTTTTATTGGCAGAGTACACACCCAGATACCGGGGACGCCGCTTTCTTCCCATAAAGTTGGATCAGCATAGTTCCTTCTTGAACCGCAGATCACAGGCTTATCTCCATTTCCCCATGCTGAAAAGGTGATCCCGTCTTTATTGCAGTTCACGCCGCCTCTGAAAACATCTCCTCTGCGGAACAGGACGGCGTCCCCCCTTTCAAGGGGAAGTTTTTCCACCATTTCAAGATTTTTCAATGGCGTTTCCGGGGAAAATCCATCATTGCTGTCACATCCGTCATTACTGAAATAATAGCATCTTCCGGGGAAAGACTCAGGCAAAGGATCGGCGGCAGACAGCACATTTTTCTTCATCAAATCAGCCTTGATTTGAAACTTTTCAAGATCTTTCAAGTCACTTGTTTCTGTAAAATCCAACATAATATTTTCCTCTCATTGTCAACACAAAGTCTCGCCCATTTCAAGTTTGATCTCAGGTGAAAGAACTTTGTTACAGTGTCCGGAACACAACGCACGCACCGCAAGGCGTCCCATTTCAACAGTCCCCACATCCACGGAGCAGAGGCGGGGAGAGAAGTTCACGGCACTGCCGAGATTATTGATCCCGGCGATACAGAAAGGTACTCCGTGGAGTTCCAGTTTATTTCCCAGGGTTCCCAGCAGTGAGCGGGCGTAAGCGTCTCCGTGAGCAATGATCATGATTTTTCCCAGATACTTGAGTTCTTCAAAGGCTTGGAAAAACTCTCTTAAAGCAAGGTCGATGGTCACAATGCTGGTATTGCTGACGATCCGGCGTTGATTTTCGGGGATGTCCATTCGCAAAAAGGCTTGAAGCCTTTCGATCCCTATGGGGGAATTGGCGGTATCACGGCAGAAAATAAATCCTTTGCATCCCAAACGGCGCCCCGTTTCAACCAGCAGCTTCACGGCTCCGGCTCCGTCAGGGACAACTGCCGGAATATCAAGTGCCGTCGTGCGGTTGACCACAACAGCGGGCACTTGCCGCATGGCAAGGATCCTGCTTATTTCCTCATCGGGGATCCTCTCATCAAAGATGAATCCATCCACTTCAGGCATCTGTTCGACGCTGCTGACGATCTCATCAAGGGAAGACTTGGGGACAATGGGAAATGCGTTGAGCATACGGCACTTGGGGAGCCGTATCTCAGTCAGGTTGCATACAGCGCACTCGTCATCGATGCCGTAGTTGATGTCATTGAAATAATTATCTCTCAAGGAGTAGGGCCATAAAGTCCGGGTCAGGACGCCGATACAGGACATATTCTTCAGAGTATGCACATTCCGTGTTCCTGCGACGGCATAACGCTTGCCCGAAGCTTCAATGATCCGGTCACTTTGAAGTTCCTTCAAAGCCCGCAGAACCGTAATATGGCTGACGCCATACTTTGCCCGGAGCTCCTCAACAGTTGGGATACGGTCCCCCGGCAGCAAAACGCCTTCATTGATCGCCTTTTTCAGATTGTCATATATCTTCCTGTAAAGTAACTTTTTTTCCATACGGTGCCCCAAAAACATTACTATTCATACATTAGTAATATTATAACACCGATATAAGTAAATGTCAAGCAACTTTCAAATATTATTGAAAAATTTTAAAATTGTTTCAGTGTTTCGCATCAGCCTCTTCGGGCCATGCAATGAGGGTTACTTCACTTAATCCGGAAAGCGCCTCGACCCTGTAACAGTAGTCGGGCACATTCTTTTTGAGGAATTCATAAATTCCCATAAATTCATCTTTGTTGTGATAAATCGCCAGAAGCAGAACCGGGCGGTCACGCTTGATCGTTTCAACAGCCCCTTTGACCATCTTCAACCCCATTCCTTCCAAATCGGCTTTGATCAGACCGATTTTTCCGTATGTGTGCTGCTGTAAAAAGCCGTCAACAGTGACCACTTCGACCTCATAACCGCCATTATCTCCCAAACTGGTACCGCTTTCATTTTCAGATAACTGCATAGTTCCAAATTCATCGGCGACCCCGGCTTGAATGATTTCCACATTGCCGATGCCGGATTTTTCCATATTTCTCCGGCACAATTCACCGTTGATCACAGAGGGCTCAAAGGCAAGAATTTTTTCAGGATCATATTTTGCCAACACAAAAGCCGAATCCCCATTAAAAGCTCCAAGATCCACAAAAACTTTGTTTTTGATATACTTCAAAACCTCCGGCTGAACCAGGGTCAATCCATGGTGGTAACAACCGGATTCAGAAGCGATATTTTTAAAACATGTTCCTGCGGCAAACTTGCGGCATACTTCTTCTTCAAAACTCTTTTTTCCGTTAAGACCGGGAAAGAGATTTTCCATTGGCACAATGATACTGTCATTCTTACCGATATCCATATTTTTCCTGAGTTCTGCAGTCAAATGACAATATCTTAAATAATCAAGCAGAACTTTCAGTGAATGCTCTGACAATCCACTGTAAAGTTTTTTCACTTCATCCTGAGAAACATTTTCAAATTCTTCCGCGAAAAGAGCCAAATAAAAATACCCCCATCCCTCTCCGAAACAGCAAGTACCAACCATTTTCAACTTGTTTTTCAAAGAAAAAGGCAATAAATCGATCAAGGGGAACAGGATCCGGTCACGCAAAAAACTTTTCAAACCCATTTTTATTCTCTTTCATTTTACAGCATTGCGGCTGTATCATGGAATATTCTTTTCCGGTCATCTCCGGATTTTTTACTCATCTGCTGAAGACAACAGATACTCTGCCATGAATTTTGTGGTCAGAAACTTCCGTGTATACTCAAGAAGTCTGCGGTTCAGCTCCTCACATTCACCATCGGATGCGCCCTTTTCATAAAGCAGATTACCGTACCTGACCAGTGCTTTCGGAAAAAACACCATAGTATCAGGGGGACACTCAGCAATATCGGGGAAATAGGGGATACATCCGTTGGCAAGTATTTCATAATGTCTCAGGCAGTCCCAACCGCATTTTTTACATGTCATACCGAATACAGATTTCTGATATCCCCCGTAGTAGCTTTTTTCATCTTTGTAGATATAAGTTTCAACTTTTCCAGGGATGATAAAAGCAAGTCTGCGCTCTTTATTTTCGGGGAGACGGTCAACAATCACTTCTTCCGGAATACCAAAAGAGACAGGACGGAACACATCTCTGAATTGAGGCAGCAGTTCGCGCTTGTAATAAGTTCCGTGTTTTGCATAATACAAGGCTTTGCGTTCCTGAAAGAAACGATAGCGTGCCCCTCTGGTCAGACGGAAATGAAAATCTTCATCCTCGCCGTCAATGATCAATATCCGGTTGCGGGGATAAAATTTGATCACATCCTCCCAAAGGTCACTGCAACGGAAAATACTTCCGTAGATCACATGATCGTAGCGGTTGTGCCTGATATTTTCCAAAGCCTCTTCACGGCTGTGGAAATGCTTTTTCTCTGGGGGGATCAGGTTGGTGATGGTAAAACCTTTGCCGTAAAGAGTCCGCCGTTTTTCCTCAGACCAAAGCCCTTTGAACATAAAATCATAGTTGTTTTCATTGAGGATACAGACCTCTGTTTCAGGCAATGAACAAACTCCGTGAAAACAGCAATCATTTTCGTAATCCAGATTCCCGCCCCGGGTAATAAACAAGATACGCCGCATTTTTTCACCTCATTATCTCACGGGGCAATCCCAGAAGTGTCACTTCAAATGATGATCCCGGGGGAAGGTCTCTTATTTCAAAGTGATAATCCGGCAGATTGCTTTTCAAAAATTCATACTGCCCCAGCAGTTCATCTGTGTTGTGGTAGGCTGCCAGAGCAAGGACCGGACGGTCCCTTTGAATGACCTTGACCGCTCCGTGAAGCAAATTCAGCCCCATACCTTCCACATCGGTTTTGATCAGACCGACAGAAGAAATATTCTTTTCCTCAGCGAAAATATCAAGGGTGGTCACAGGACACCTGGAAGAGCCTTCTTCGCCGCCTGAGATCTGCTGCCCGCTGCCGCCGCAGTCGTCAAAGCTCATGCTCCCCACCTGCTCCCCCAGCCCGGCGGGAACGATTACGACTTTATCAGAAGTGATGGTGCGCTTTTTCATCTCTTTTTCAAATCGGCGGACATTTTTTACAGAAGGCTCAAAGGCATAGATCTTCTCAGGAGCGTACTCCAAAAGGGCAGGGATCAATTCCCCGATACAGGCGCCTGCATCTATAAAGGCTTTGCCCCTGACATAATCAGAGATCAGTTCACGGTAAAAAGAAAGTCCATGCTGATATATGAGGACTTCCGCCCCGGTTTTAAAGCCGTATTTTTTCTGCCACGCCTTCAGCTCCGGTGGCGGCGGAGGGACGCACATAATATCTTTTTCAAGGGCACTTTGCCGGATCAGTGCACAGCTGCCGTCAGAAAAAGGAAATCCCTTCATCCGTTCCAGATTACGGCAGCGTCTGACATATTCTACGGCAACGGCGATGGAATTTTCATCCAAACCTTCAAGCCGTTTGCGGACCTCTTCTTCTTCCAGAGCGGCGAAATCGGCAGAAAAAAGATAAACGTTTACCGCAAAGTCCCAATCTTCGCAGAGACATCTGAGCGCCAGATTCAGCTTCAAAGCCGCCTTCCGGGGTAAAAGATTCAGCACGCTCCAGTAAATTTTCCGCAATGAAGCTCTCTTCATTTCACAGCTCCTGCAATTTGAGAAATCAAACCATCATTTATCATTCCGGCAGCACTCCCGTTCAACGGGGATAATGTTTTTCCAGAAGGGGTACTCTCCCTTCATCCACGCATGGGCTCCGAAGGGCATACACTGAAAAAAACGCTCAGGCGACACATCAAGAGAAAATCTTGCAGCCTCCTCAATGCCCGGCATGGTCAGACCGTCATCTGTAAATTCTTTACTCAAAAAGTGAAAAACCACATCTTCGCTGTTGTGTTTTTCGTGCCGGATCTGCTCCAGATACTTACCTCTCCGATTGGGAAAAAGTCCCACCATGCGCAGCAAAGGGACCAAAGCCGACAGGTAGCGTTTTCCGGTAATATGAAAAAGAAAGAAGTCTTTCAGCAATGGAAAAGGAAACATTCTTTTTCCGGGAGCAGAAAGGACCCGCAGCATGGCTGAGATCCTGCGGAGCGAGAAGCCGCCGTTGCCAACGATGATGCGCTCCATCCTGCCATATCTGAGAATAAAGGGTCCGCCTATGTAATCGTAGCCTTTTCCGCACCAGTACTCAAGTTCATCCCTGAACACCCAGGCATCAAGCTGATAGATCAGCATATAATCATAATCACTGAAACGCAAATAAAATTCCGGAGTCAGCAAAAGGCGGCTGTAGCTTGAAACACTGGTAAAAAAGCTGTTATCAAAACGCTCCACCCGTCCGTGCGGAACGATTTCAAGATAGGCAGAGCACTCCAAATCAGCCGGAGCAAAAAATACAACATCATATTTGGAACCGAAAACCCTGCTGCACTGGACCAGAGAAGCTCTTTCCTCCAGATCCATATTTTCACGGTAGCAAGGTATTGCAATAACGACTCTCATATAAAACTTCAGTTCCTTTTTTCATATCTGTTTTATGCTCAATTAATATACAGCCATCGCCGGAAATTTGCAATTAAGAAGAAAAAAAAAGCCGGAAGTTTTTTCTCTCTCCCACCCTCGCTTCAGTGGAGTCTTTTGATCGCGCTTCCCTTATCAGCGGGCGTTATATGACAGAAGCACCTCTCTGATCTTATCAAGACGCCCGGAACCGTCGAAGTTGTCGGGCAGAAGAGACATGCCCTCTGTCCACTCGTTCCAGGCGTTGATAATGACGGCCCCGGTATCAAAGTTCAGCGCTTCTTTCAGAAGTTCTGCGATGCGCTCAGGAGTATTGTTGACAACGATGGGGTAGTAGCCCAACTTTTCATAATCCCACGGATAACTGACCTCCCGGCTCCAGCGCGGAGAAACATCCATCCCCAGAGTGATGCTGGGAAAAAAGGACATCCCACCTGCGGCGATCTGCTCCCAGCAGTGACGCTGATTTCTCATCATGATGGCGTAATCAACGGTGGGTTCCCCCGGGTTGACGCTCTTTTCATAATCACTTCTGACCCCGCTGTTATAAGCGAAAACAGAGTCAAAACCTGCGTCACGTATTCTGGGGATCCGTCCCCAGCCGCAGAAATATTCATTGTCATTGCAGCAACCGATATTCATCAAAGTATAGATACCGGGAAAGCCGTGTTTCTGCACAGTTTCATTACAGATCCTCAAGACATCCGCAGGTTCGATGGACTGAAAAAGACGGTTGCAGCTGTAGAAGGAATAGACTGGCTTTCCGTTGATTTTCCAGTAATTTTCACATTTGAAATACTTTTCACAGCAGTATTCCATAACATGACGCAAATCCTCTTCGCTGTGGAAAGTTTTCAAAAAGGGTTCACAACTTGCCTGATTTTCATTGCCGTTCATACCTCTTACGCCCTGATCCAATGCAGGCCAGATCCCCCAGTTGTGGTTCGCCCACATGATGGCAAATTTGAGTCTGTTGCGATTGGGAGAGTTCAAAAATGCTTCATTGAGGGGGCGTTCCAGAAATTCCACGCCGTTGTACCAGTACCAGTCAAAAAGGAATCCGGTGATGCCGCTTCCGGCAGCAAGGTCGATCTGCCGTTTCATCATTTCAGGATCAGATTCGTCAAAGTACCCCCACGACGGTACCCGGGGCTGCTTATGGGCTGCGAAAAGCGGTTTTGTGGTTTTGACAAGTTCCCATTCACAGAACCCTTTGCCGTACCATTTTTCATAATGTCCATCGGGGTGCCAGCTCGGAAAATAAATCGCAAAAACTTCTTTTTTCATACTCTTAGAATCCCGTTGAAAGAATTTCTCTACCCGAAGCCAATGTAATTGGCCGTAATACCAAACTGTAAAAAAAAAGGAGAGAAGTTCTTTTGCAAACCTCTCTCCGTTGGATCTTTGCTGAAATCAGCCCATCAGATGATGGCTTTTTCGGTTTCGCCGTCGAAGAAGTGGGCGTTGGGCATCAGCAGAGCGAACTCAATGTCCTGACCGACGCTCAGCTTGCGGTGAGGATCGATACGGGCGATGAAGCTGGTGGTGGCACAGGTCAGATAGACGTAGGTCTCGGAACCCATGGGCTCGATAACTTCAACTTTTGCCTTGACTTTGGGCATTTCGGGATTGCGCTCGGCAGATTCGTTGCCGATGTCTTCGGGACGGATACCGAAGGTGACAGCCTTGTTGCAGAAGGGCTCCATCTTTTCCTTCCAGGCGTCGGGCACAGCGCACTCAAAGCCGGGAGAGCTGAAGGTCAGCTTGCCGTCTTTGTTGATCAGATTGCCTTCAAAGAAGTTCATGGGAGGAGTACCGATAAATCCGGCAACGAACTTGTTGCAGGGCTTGTCATAAAGTTCGATGGGAGCTGCGACCTGCTGGATCACACCGTCTTTCATCACGCAGATACGGTCGCCCATGGTCATAGCTTCGGTCTGGTCGTGGGTAACGTAGATCATAGTGGTCTCAAGCTGCTGGTGGAGCTTGGAGATCTCAGTACGCATCTGCACACGCATCTTGGCGTCAAGGTTTGACAGAGGTTCGTCGAAGAGGAAGGCTTTGGGCTTACGGACGATGGCACGGCCCACAGCAACACGCTGGCGCTGACCGCCGGAAAGCTGTTTGGGACGACGGTTCAGGTACTCTTCAAGTCCGAGGATCTTGGCGGCTTCCATCACGCGGTTGTTGATCTCTTCTTTGGAGTATTTACGCAGTTTCAGACCGAAAGCCATGTTGTCATAAACGGTCATGTGGGGATACAGAGCGTAGTTCTGGAACACCATAGCGATGTCACGATCTTTGGGAGCCACATCGTTGACCACGCGGTCGCCGATACGGACCTCACCTTTGGTGATCTCTTCAAGACCTGCGATCATACGCAGAGTGGTGGATTTACCGCAGCCGGAGGGACCGACGAAGACCATGAACTCACGGTCCTTGATGTCCAGACAGAAGTCGCGGACTGCTTCAACTTTGCCTTCGTACACTTTGTACACATGTTCGAGAAATACTTCAGCCATTTTTTCAATTCCTTGAATGGTGAGTTTCGACCCTCTACGCCGGAACGGCCACTGACGACCCGCGGTTGTTCACGGAAAAAATCAACTTCGATTTTCTCCCCGCCTCCGGGCACGTGAAGATCAATTATAATAATATACACGCTCTGCCGTCAAAATACAAGGGGAACGGCAGAACTTTTTTCATGCCGGGCAGCTGAAATGTTTTTTCCGGCGCCGCCCGGCATGAATCTTCAGAACAATTCCCTCAAATCACCTTGCAGCTTCCAGAAAGAGAATTCTGTCCACATGGAGCGAGTCCGGCTTTTTGGAACCCGGCACGTATGAAGGTCCGGTCAGGCGGATGGAGACCCAGATATCATACTTCGCATCCGGATGAGTGGGATCATAAGCCCCCGATCCCAGTGGTGAACTCAGCCGCCAGGACTGGTGCAGTGCCAGCGTCGTCCGGGGGGATACACGGCTCTGTCCCACAAAATACCAATGGTATTTTTCATCTTTCGGATACTTTGCGGCAGGAATGATTTTGGTCAGAAGTGTCTGCTTTTTTGTCCAGTCATAAAACTGGAACTGAAGCGGACGGCGGTGTATATCCGGTTTATCCTGAGCAAGTTTGACCGGCAGACGGAGACTGATCTTGCCGCAGGCCTCAGGATCAACAACAGCTTCACCGCCATGGGGCACCGTACGGAATTTATCACCGAAGAAATCCAATCCCTTGCGGTCGCTGAACTGTTCGGGCAGCGGAAGAAAGCTGAAAAGAGAACTCAGGATCCTCTGGAAAGAGGTTTCCCATTTTTCCGGATGGGATGAACAGTATTTCTCAGTAAAATTCCGGAGATTTTTCTGAAGACGGGATTTCAGCTGAGGACGGTCTATTTTAAGTGACAGGCGACTGCTCACATGGGCAAGAGCAATATCAACAGGGATCTGCTCCTGACCGATACGTTTCAGGATCTCTTTGTCATTTGCAGCGGCTTTTTCGGCCTGCGCGAAAAGTTTTCCGGTTTCGGTAAAAAATTTTTCGTTCAGATAGGTTGCAGATGCAGGCGAAAATCCGCCGAATGCCTTCTTTTCGCCCGTCACTGCTTTTTCAAGCAAAGTCAGATACTCCTTCATGGGTTTGGCAGCGGGACCGAAATAGTGTTTCATGAAGTCATCAATGATCTTCTGAGCATCTGCGGCAGGATCAACAAGCAGTTTGGCGCCGACATAAGTCCTCAAGTCAATGAAACTTTCCAGATGAGTGGGGGTGATCTCCGTTTCAGCAAAAAATTGATCAATGCCGATGCTGTGATAATATTTCAGATTCTCCACCAGTCCGGAAATGCCCACATGTGGGAAGGCAAATGGAGTCCGGTACAAGGTCCAGTAATCCCAGATCATCAGAGAGATGTTCTTTTGTTTCCACTCTTCGATCATTTTCAATGCCCTGACATTGAGAGGATGTTTCAATGAGCGGAGCGAATCCCGTTTCCCGGAACTGAATTCAGCTCCCAGTTGAGCGATTTCGATGATCACGTTCTTTTCAGCAATAAGTCCTTCCGGAGCTTTTTCATCCGTCATGTATGCAAAGGTCACGATCCGGACATCCGGAAACTCTTTGCCGACTCTGCGGGCAACGTCGTTCACAAACTCCAGATTGACACCGCTGTGGTTGCCCTTGTACTTTTTCAGCAAAGCAAGACAGCCGGGGCAGACACAATCGTGAGGAACATCATTCCGGGAAAGATGATACAGAAGAGGCGCTGAAAGACCAGCCTTGCGGGCTGCAACACGGTCTTGGCGGATCAATTTTTTCATCTGTTCCGCCACAATGACACGGACTTCAGGATGCGTCAGACAAATCTGTCCGGGACCCATATCATCGTAGTCGTGGGAAAGTACGCGCTCGCCTTTTTCATTCATGGAAAGATATTCCGGCCGGTCTTTCGGAAACAACTGCGAATATCTGCGGAAAGTATGGCATCCGCCGAAAGAGCCATACCGCCACGGTGACAACACGCCGCGATAGGGTTCACCGCCGGTAATTTTAAGCCAGCTCTGAAGCTCCTGATTACCCCCCTGGGCGAAATACATGGCCCGCTTCTTGAAGACGGGTTTTCCGGAAAGAGCAAAATTATCTGCAATGACAAGCCGTTTCTTTTTCGGGACATATACTGTCTTGGGAGCCAGATACCGACATCCGAGAGCCTTTTCTATAAACTCATAGGCTCCGAAAAGAACACCGCCGTTTGCTCCGCCACTGATGAGCAGAGCATTTTTTTGAGCCTTGACCGCCCACTCTTCAGAACCGAGAGTGTTGTTCCGCACGATCTTCACCGCAGGAGCCTGACCTTGAGAAACTATGGGCAGGTCGATCCCGGTTGTCAGAGTGATATATTTGCGGACCTGTTCTGCGGCGGCATTGATTTCCGGATCCGCCTTTTCCGGCCGTATGATCTTCCACTTTGAAGTTATTTCCAAAGCCGCAGCTTCAGTCAGCGCCAGAGAAAGGCTGACTGCAAATAAAAAAACACCGTATAAAGATTTTTTCATTTTTATTTTTGCACCTGTTTTCAGCATCGTATCGTTAAAGTCTGTATATTTCTGCACGTCCAAATGATCCGGCGGCAGATCGTATGATCTTCAAAGCGGGGAAACAAACACTGCAACCTCCTTTTTCATAATTCCCCGGAAATTTTTGAAATGATTTTCATATATTCCTCAGTAAAGGCGGATCGGATCGGGAAGAAGCTGAGCATTCCACGGCAGTCTGTTTGCACTTTTTACCGCTGCCAGCGGAATCGTTTTAACATTCCCCCCGACCATCACCGGCGAGATCATCTTGAGCGAATGGTTGGAACCGATGTTTGATTCTGAGACGACCCAATGCCCATTAACTTCCTGATTGGCGATCTTTTCAATGGCGTAATCCGAAAAGAGCAGGTGATCTGACGGCCGCCGGATCAAATTGATGTGATAGGGAAAACTGTAACTCTTGCTGCCGGGATACCAGGAGTAAAGAATTCTGCTGAGATAATAATTGTATCCGTAAGAGGTGTGGGTCGTAACGCCACGCTTACACTTTCCGGGATTTTTGACCCAGGTATCAGCCGGACAAGTCAGAAATGAATTATATACCTTTGATGCTGTCAGCTGCTCAACCGTTTCAGTTCCGAATACGTAAGGCAGAAAAACCTTTGTCCACATTGATTCCGTGGCGTTCCAGGGATACCAAATCAGAAAGTCCCGGTTATCAGTAAGATAGTTTTGATTGTAATGTCCCATCTGCTTCAGATTGGACATACATTTTGTTTCCTGCGCCCGGTTTCTGGCCTGCTGCAAAGCAGGCAGCAGCATGGCGGCGAGGATGGCGATGATGGCGATCACAACGAGCAGTTCAATCAGCGTGAACGCTGATTGAGTGAAGATGTGAAGAGCTTTTTTGCGGATGCAAAAAAAGCGTGAAGTGCGCCCTTGCGGGCGTGAGGATGTGTCGTTTTTATTTTTTGAAAAACAGTTCTGTTGTGCAGTAGTAACAAGCAGTTCGATCAACGTAAAAGCCCTGAAGGGGGACTGCCTTTCTGTACCGCCGGAACACTTGACAAAAGAAGGCGCGTAAAAAGGAAATTTCTGTGTTTTTTTCATCGTTATTTTCCCTGTGCCTGAAAATTTACCGTTACAATCTTTCGTTGTCACCAACAGTTTTCACTTCTACATTTTCAGTGATCCGCAGTTCCTCCTCTCCATGTTTTTCCAGCCAGTTGGCGAAAATCTTTTCCGCTTTGATCCCCAACCCCATGATGCAGCTTGCACAGATGGTCACGCCGTGGATGGTGCCGTCGCTGAGCATTTCATGAGCCAATTCCAGCTGATACTCCATAAGTTTGTCATCAAGGGGAGCTCCGGCACTGAAATCCCAGAGATAGATCCCCAGATTGACCTTTTTCCCGCGGAACTTGTTCATGGCAAAGTGCAGATTTTCCTTAAGGACTTTGAGGTGAAAGGGATGCCACGACCAGAAACTGATGGTATCCGGGATCGTTGTGTAGTCAAGAATATGATTCGGAGTGGGTCTTTCAGTAAAAACATCGGTGGCATAGACCACCAGCCACATATCAATGGGCCGGGGTGAGGCGGCAAGAACATTGTCTTTCAGTACCTGAAGTTTTTCAGGAGAACACAGCGTTCTGCGGCGGATCTGGAAATCATCACAGAATATCCCCTTGACGTTGGGAAACTTTTGGATCTGCCGGATGACCTCTTCCATATCAAAAAACGCCTCTTCATTCCGGACAACACTCCCGGAAGGAATTATCGTCCACACCAGTTCATCCAGAAAAGAAAGTTTTTCCGACTCTGTATCGAAAGGATAAACCGGCCCTTTCACACACACATCCATGACCGCTTTGGTCAGCCCGTATTTACGGCAGGCGGCAGCGCAATCCATGGTGTTGACACCGGGAAGTTTGTAGTGGGGCGTGTGATACGCTCCGCAGACGGCTCCGTACATCCAGACTCTTTCTCTGATGGTACTCATTTTCAGTTTCCTTTCATTGTTTCAGCATCTTTCAAATACATGTTGATGTTTTTATAATTTTTTTTCATAACAGCAGCGGTCACCCACGCTGCTGCGATACCCGTACAAAGCAATGCGGCACAGCTGCCGAAAGCATACACCGTCCCCCACGTCTGAGCGACGGCTCCTCCGGCAGCAGGCCCGGCGATCCCTGCGATTCCCAGGATCATTTCATTGACACCCAGACACCGGGCACTTTTCTTACCTCTCTGCAAAGCGTGATAAACGAAACTGAAATAAAATATTCCCCCGCAAAGGCCGAACAGGAGTGAGCCGGCAAAGAGCCAGAAGAGTGTGTTTCCGCAAACCAGACAAATCATGCCTCCGACGCCTGAAAGTGCCCCGGGAACGAGGAAAAACGGTATTGAAACCACCTTGGGGAAACGTATGAGCAGAAGTGCTCCCACTCCCTGTACCAGCCGCAAAAGTCCGAGGACTGCACCGGAAAAGAAAACGCCGGTCTGAAGTTCCACGCATCTCAAAGGCAGCAAAGCACCGGCAGCAGCCATGCAGAGAGCACAAACAGCTCCGAAGATCCACACAGGCAGCATGGAACCGGTCTGTTCTGTGGCGGCAGTTTGAGGAGAGGAAAGTTCAATTTGTTTCTCGTTTCCGGCTTTTCCGGCTCTTCCTGCCAGAAAGACCATAGCTATACCGATAAGCGCGTTGACCAGAAATCCTGCCGCACCCGGCAAACATCCGAAACCAAAGGTTCCTGCAGCAGTTCCGGCACTCCAGGCAAAAGTATAAAATCCCGCCGCCCGTTCCGGAGTACTCCCGGCATTACCGGAGTTGGCACACATTTGAAAAGGAATACAGTAAAAGGCGGAAACCACCCCCATGACTCCAATGAGAACAAGCATTCCCCAGATACTCTGGAAGAAGATGAAAAGCAAAGCACATACCGCAGTCCCCCACCCTGAAAGGCGCAGCAGTTTCACCGCGTTTTCAGGGGTGGTGAAACGGCCCGCGAGAGGAGCACTCAAAGCATAAATGATCCCCCAGACTGCCATGGGGGCGCTGACGGTCAGAGCGCTGGCGCCCAACTCTGCAAGGCGATATCCTGAAATGAAAAAGATACCATAAAGCACGTAATCAAAAAGAGCCGGTATCAGATAAAACATTTGCTTTCTCCATATTGTTATACGTATAACATTTTTATCAAAAAAAGTTTCATATTGCTTTGCATGAGCTTCGCTCCACAAAGACCCCGGGGAGTTTGAGATGCCCGGGGGAAGCTCCCGGAGTTCCTGAAATCTTTTCCAGCAGCAATCTCACAGATTCTGCTCCGATCTCAGCAGTAGGTTCTCTGAATGTTGTAAGGGGTACAGAAAGCTGTTTTGCGACCATGATATCGCTGAACCCTGTAACAGAAATGCGTTCAGGGATCGCAACATTCCTCTCCCGGCAGCAGGTCATGACTCCCATGGCAAGAGGATCGCTTGCGGTATGGATGGCAGTAAATTCTTTTCCGCTTGAGAGCAACTGCGCAGCAGCAAGAGCGCCGGATTTCTCATCGGCCCTGGTCCTTATGACAAGAGAAATGTCCAAGGGGAGCTGACACTCCTCAAGACCGCGGCAATAGCCTTCAAAAATCTGCTGTGCGAAGGAACCTTCACTGCCGCCGATATGGGCGATTTTCCGATGTCCCAGTTTAAAGAGGTAACGAACCAGTTCAGCGGCTCCTGCGAAACAGTCTGCCGCCACGTAAGACCATGAAGGATCTTCACTGAAATAACGGTCGAACATAACAAAGGGAACTTGCGAGTCAGCTATATAGCGGCAGTTTTCTACAGATTTTCCTGAGGCGGCAGGACTGATGAGGATCCCCGCCACAGGGATACCAAGCAGCATTTCAAGTGCCTTCCTTTCTTCAACGGGATCGTCCCCTGACAATGCAAGTACAAGATTGTACTGTAAACCAAGACAGGTGCGGATGCTGTCTATAACTTCAGGATAGTAGGAATAGGAAAAAGAGGGAACTACAAGACCGATGATATTGGAGCTCTGCCGTTTCAGACTCTGTGCCATAAGGTTGGGACGGTAGTTGCGGGAACGCATGAACTCCTCCACACGCTTCTTTGTTGCGGCACTGACGCAACCGTTCCCGCTCAAACAGCGGTAAACGGTCATAACTGAAAGTCCCAGCTCTTTTGCGATTTGTTCCTGAGTGATCATTGAACCGCCAAATTGTTATACGTACATCACAAACTGAATATAGCACAACAAAATCTTTTTGTCAACACTGTTTTTCAAAAAAAGTGCAATTTTGCCTGATTTTTAATTCATCATCTCTTTCCGGTTCGCAGCTTCCCTGTTATGCCAGCATGCCTTTGTCTTTTTCCTCAAAAATCTTTCGGCTTGAAACATCGTCAAAGAGTCCCGCTTCTGCAAATTCAGCATATCGGCCGCCTTCGTCACCGAATTTCAGATCGACAGCGCCGCTGCCGGTCACAGTTACAGAATTGCTGCCGCGGCGGTAGATCCGTCTGACAGGATCCCAGTTCTCTGAAGAACCGGCGTCAAACCACAAGGTGACTTCAAATCATCAGATCGTTGACCACAGCTTCACCGTTCATGACAGCTTCTCCATCGGAGCTCCCCCGGAGAAAGACGTTTGCAATAAAGCTCCTGAAACGATATCACACAGTAAAAGTATCCCCAAGAGCAGGAGTTTCAATGCGGCACTCCGGCAGATGTTCTTTCAGATAAGCAATGGCGTTTTCACCGGTGCAGTGCATGAGACAGAGTCTTTTCACCTTGAACTGCTTCAATATGTTGGCGGTCTGCTCAAGGCGCACCTTATCGGCATTTTTAAGGTGGAGTCCGCCCACAACAGTGTGAACAGGGAGCTCCGGCAGCACCTTGTGACAGTGAAGAAGCGTGTTGATGATCCCTGCGTGACAGCAGCCGGTGACAAGGACTCCCTCTGTTGTAAGGAGCGCCTGCTCTTCGGGAACGGTATCTTTCAGTGTGCACGCTTCATCATGGTAGAAATCCCCGCCGCAGTTTTCGGGAGAGACCCGGGGAATGGGCCCCGTCAGGAATATACCGTACCCGATGTAGTCAAACAAGTTCATGGGAGTTGCCAGTTTGACAGAGCGGGCAACAGCCAGAGAATCTTCAGGCATGGAGATCTTGTGCATGGTGCCGTCTGCGTGACGACTGTATTGGGGATCCTCCACACCGGGGCAGAACCAGAGTTCCTCAGGGGCAAGTTTGGCAAGAGCTCCTGTGTGGTCATAGTGACCGTGGGAAAGAATGACTTTTTTACACTTTTCAAGAGGGATGCCAAGTGCCTTCAAATTGGGGAGCAGCGCCTCTCCGGCTCCTGTATCAAAAAGAAATGCCCCCCCCTCATTTTCAAGAAAAAGTGAAAGTCCGAATTCAGAAACGCAAGAAGGGTGCTGCCCCTCTTCGACGACAACGGTGATCTTCATAAGTCAAATTTATCCTTCCAAACCCGGATCTTCCGGAAGACCGGGAGCTGCCGCAGCTGTTCTTGCCAGTTCATCGCAGCGGTTGTTGAATTCATTTTCGGCGTGCCCCTTGACCCATACCATAGTGATTTTATGACGTGCCTGAGCGGCAAGGTAACGCTCCCAGAGGTCCACATTTTTTACGGGGCTCCTGTCCGCCTTGATCCAGTTGCGTTTTTTCCAGCTCTGAAGCCAGTTTTTGGTGACGGAGTCCACCAGATAGCGGGAGTCGCTGTAAAGAGTCACTTCACAAGGTTCCGTCAGGGCATCAAGGGCGACAATGGCAGCCAGAAGCTCCATGCGGTTGTTCGTGGTGCGGCAAAAGCCCCCTGAAAGCTCTTTTTTGTTGCGCTTATAGGTCAGTACAATACCATAGCCTCCCGGTCCGGGATTACCGGAACAGGCGCCGTCAGTGTAAATTTCAACCTGCTTCATCATGCGGGGGCGAGACTCCTTTCAAAGATTTTTCAAAATATATCACCAATTTTGCAAAAAATCCATACTTGCTTTTGGAAAAATCAGAAAACATGGTGTATATTATAGAAGAAGACAGTACCGTTCCGGGATATTGTACTCTGCGGTACAGTCTGTGGATATTTCCCCAAAACGAGAAACAAAATCCAACAACAAGGAGAAAACTCGATGAATCTGAGTCACGAAGTCGAGCAGATGGTCTGCGTGGCAAAGGGTCCCAAGCACGGTCCCGCGCCGATCCCGCAGGAAGGACAGTGGACGAAAGCCAAGGAAATCACCGATAGTTCCGGTCAGACCCACGGTGTGCGCTGGTGCGCCCCCCAGCAGGGCGCCTGCAAACTGACCCTCCACGTCAAAGAAGGCATCATCCAGGAAGCTCTGGTCGAAACCATCGGCTGCTCCGGTATGACCCACTCAGCTGCTATGGCTGCTGAGATCCTCCCCGGCAAAACTCTGCTTGAAGCTCTCAACACCGATTTGGTCTGCGACGCTATCAACACCGCTATGCGCGAACTCTTCCTCCAGATCGTCTACGGACGCACCCAGACTGCCTTCAGCGAAGGCGGTCTCCCCATCGGCGCCGGACTGGAAGACCTGGGCAAAGGTCTGCGCAGCATCACCGGTACCATGTACGGTACCTCCGCCAAGGGCGTCCGTTATCTGGAAATGGCTGAAGGCTATGTCACCGGTCTTGTTCTTGACGAAGAAGATCACGTCATCGGCTACCAGTTCATCAAGATGGGTCAGATGCTCGACGCCATCAAGGGCGGCATGGATGCCAACGAAGCGCTCAAGAAGTTCACCGGCACCTACGGCCGTTTCGCCGATGCGGTGAAAGTCATTGATCCCCGCAAGCAGTAATCGATATTTAACAGGAGTAATCATCATGGCTCTTTTTGAAAGTTATGAACGCCGGATCGCCCAGATCGAAGCCTTCCTGAAAGCCAACGGCATCGCTTCTCTGGACGAAGCCAAGCAGATCACCGAATCCAAAGGTCTGGACATCATCAAGCGTGTCCGTGACATCCAGCCCATCTGCTTTGAAAACGCCTGCTGGGCATACCTCGTCGGTGCCGCCGTCGCCATCAAGCGCGGTCAGACCGTCGCTTCTGAAATCGCCAAGACCCTGGGCGAAGGACTTCAGTCCTTCTGCATCCCCGGTTCTGTTGCCGATGACCGCAAAGTCGGTATCGGACACGGCAACCTTGCCTCCATGCTGCTGCGCGATGAGACCAAGTGCTTTGCTTTCTGCGCCGGTCACGAATCCTTCGCCGCTGCTGAAGGCGCCATCGGTCTGGCCCGCAGTGCCAACAAGGCCCGTAAAGAACCCCTGCGCGTCATCCTCCACGGACTCGGCAAGGATGCCGCTCAGATCCTTTCCCGCATCAACGGCTTCACCGGTGTGGAAACGGAATTCGACTACGCCACCGGCAAGGTGAAAGTTGTTTCCGAGCGCGCCTACTCCAAGGGCGAGCGTGCCGCTGTCCGCTGCTACGGTGCTGACGACGTCCGTGAAGGTGTCGCCATCATGTGGCTGGAAGGTGTCGATATCGCCATCACCGGCAACTCCACCAACCCCACCCGTTTCCAGCATCCCGTCATGGCAACCTACAAGAAAGAGCGTATCGAAAAGGGTATGCCCTTCTTCTCAGTGGCTTCCGGCGGCGGTACCGGACGTACTCTGCATCCCGACAACATGGCTGCCGGTCCTGCTTCCTACGGCATGACCGACACCATGGGACGTATGCACTCTGACGCTCAGTTCGCAGGATCTTCTTCCGTTCCTGCTCACGTTGAAATGATGGGACTCATCGGCATGGGCAACAACCCCATGGTCGGAGCTTCCGTTGACGTGGCTGTGGCTGTGGCTCAGGCTATGGCATAAGTCATACAGCACTCAAAAGGAGCACTTTCCTGAAAGGGGAGTGCTCCTTTTTTATATTTGGAATCTACTCAGCCCCGCAACAGGGGCGCTTTTGTGCCGATGATTTACAGCTTTGCCGCATTTTTTGAAGGATCATATTTGCCCTTGAACTCCTGAAATTTCATGACACTTGCAAGGGGTTCAAAGAGGGGGGCGTTTGATCCGAAAAGAAGATGGTCGAGAGTTTGCCCTTCCTCAAATTTCCTGTAGGGCGTCACGCCGTCGATAAAGGCGCTGTCGCAATAGAGATTTTCCATTTTTTCACTGAGAAGGGAGGCTGCTTCTGCATTACAGGCATTCAGGACGAGGACTTTAAGATCCGGAAACTTGCGGCAGAACGCCAAAACTTGAGCAACAGCAAGGGCGGGAACGCGCGCCATTGGATGCTGGTTGCGTTCATCCTCCTGCCGCAGAGGGATCACAAGAGTTTTTTTCAAACGCTGCAGTACTTTGGGGATCTCTTCCAGAGAGTCAAGAGCATATCCATGGTAATTGGGGTAGATGATCCCGGCGGGGATCTGCGCCATTTCAAGAAGTTCCAGACTCTGTTGGTACGCCTCGTGCAAGGTGGGGACTGTTTTAAATTCCGGAAATCTTTTCCATCCTTTCAACAGCGCCTGATTGCAGCGGTCTATGTCAAAGTTCCACACGCTTTCCATGGAGTGGACCCATCCGGCTCCTATCCCGGACAAGGCAAGTTTTCTGACCAAAGGCGCTGCTGTCCTGAGCGTTGTCCGGAAAGGCCACACCCCGTAACCGATATTCACATCAAAAATCATAATCCAAGGAGCCTTTCTGCGTTTTTATAAAGTATCAGCTCACGCGCACGGCGGCTTTTGACAGTTCCCAGAACTCTCCCCAGCTGACTTGCCGCACTGCGGCAGGGAACATCACTGCCGTAAAGGATGCGTTCAGGTCCCAGAAGCGCCAGAGCATATTCCAATATGGAGCCTTCCGGCACGCCCCCTGAGGTATCGGTATAAACATTTTTCAAAGGAGCTATCTGTGCAACGCCCAGATATCCGCAGCTTGAAATATGCGCCATGACGATATTCACATCAGGATTTCTCTTCGCCAATACCACCACATCTTCGGGGAAGGATTCCCCGGGGCAGCGGTCTGCACTCTTACGCCAGCAGTGGTGGACAACAGGAACCTTCAGGCGGGCGATCTCTCTCATCAAAGGGGTCATTGCCGGATCGGAACAGGGGAGATTGACCTCAAATTTGATGGCTTTGAATCCCTGTTTCAGAACTCGGAACCGCATCTCTCCGATACAGGAGTCAACACTGTTGCAGGGATTGATGAAACAGGCGGCAAAACGGTGGGAGCTGTCACAAGATGTATACTCAAGCACATCATCATTGATCTTGTGTATCTCTTCTGCCGATGGGTCAGCTCCGAAAGCAAATACATCCCCCAGACACAGAAAGGAGTCCGCAGTGTTTTCCAGAGCAATGACTGTCTCAGGGAGTGTTTTTCTGAAATTATGTGTGTGAAAATCAAATATCATCGGGGATCTCCTTTTGAGAGATATCAAGGGTGATCCTGACACTATTGTTCCTTGAATTGAAGAGAGCAGGAACATAGAGTCCATTACGGCTGGCGGCAATACGGGATTCTCTGATCTTTTCTGCGCCGCTGCCGGAAATGGAAAAGGAATATCCTTTGTAAAAAAGTTCAAAACCATCAGCCGTTTCCCGGATGACGCTCCATGTTCTGCCGTCTGTCAGGATCATGGGCACCTGATAACTGACAGCTGCCCCACTCCTGTCAACGGCTTCAACTTCAGCTGAGTCCTGTGTCAAACGGATCTTTTCACTGATAATACCTGCTTTGAACTGCCAATCAACAGTAAAAACGACTTCTCCCTCTTTGACCTCTGCATCATGAAGCTGGATCAAAGAGGGTTCTTCCGGAACCAGATCAGAAACAAATCCTTCATCAGCTCTGCCGGGTCCGAAATTCAAAGAGCCGCTTGAAGGAACCACCGACACAAATTTCTGCACCGCAGGAACAGGCGTCGAAAGCGCCAGTTCTGCCGGAGCTCCCGCCACATGCCACCTGCCCCACCCCACAGCATCGTATTCTCCTTCGTTGAAAAGTTCGATTTCCAGATGGGAACCGCCTGCTGCGGCAAAAACCTTGTGAAACTGATCCGTGGTGCGCCATAAAAATGAACCGCTCTCAGCCGGAGTCGTTTCAGCAAAAGGAATGGTTTCATCCGCAAAAAATGAAGCGAGTGCCAACTGGCTTGCAATGAGCAAAGTATAAGCTCCGTAAAAACCGTAATGCAACTGTCTGCCGTGCTGCGTTTCGGGAGGAAAGAAGTTTTTGTTGAAGCGTATGGGGGAGCACTCCAGAAAGGGCTCCACACAGTTGACAGCACGGGCGGCGGCACGGCGGAATACACCTGCCATAAACAGATCCCCTTCCGCCTTCCAGCGGCGGGCTTCAAGTTCACAAACGAGTGCAAAACTTGCTTCCACAAAGTTCTGCTGATTGCTTCTGCCGCCGAAGGGCATTTCTCCTGTGGGGGATTGATAGAGCAAACTGCACAAGGCGCCACTGCGGAGTTTGGAACGCAGAGAGTCGATCAGAGGATCATTACCCTCGGTAAAATATTGGGTGATCTCCAGATTCATCCGTGCCGTGATGTCGTAAACCATGGGAGCCCCCGGGTCGCGATACATGCCAAGTTCATCAAAGCGTGCCAGCTGTTCTTCCAGATAGGTGTTGAAAAAGAGCTTGTTGTCAGCCAGACGGCAGTTTTTTTTCATCGCCTCCCCCGCCAGAGCGAAAGTGACAAAGTTCTGGCGCTGTTCCACATCCGGAGTCGTGTAACGGGTCCTGCCGTAGCTCTTTTCGGGATCAAAGGCAGAGTAAACCTTTCCCCAGCGCTGACAGTTTTGAACATCTCCTTTATCTCTCAGAGCCATAAAGGCAAAGAGGGACTCCTTGACCAGAAATTCACAGTAATTGACCTCGGCAGCGTCAAGTTCCCTCAGGACACTTTCCATGGCACGGGTACAGCTTTCAGCAAGATCCCGGCATTTCCCCTGAAGCATCAAGGCACCGAGAGCTCCTGTGTAACGCGCAGTCGCCGTAGGAGTTTCACGGTGGACGTAAGGATCAATGATACAGCCTGTCTTATGATCCTGCCACGCTAAAGCAGTACGGACGATCTTTTCCGCAAAGTCAAGATACCGTGCCTGATGGACCGCCCGGGGAGAAACGCCCCCGGCAGTTGCGGCACGCACCAGTTCTTCCGGCGAAGCAACGGCACCGGCAGTTGAAATAAAAATCGGATCAGCCATAAAAAACTCCTGTCAAAAGCTGCCTTGAGAACACGTTCCGCAGCTGCAGCGCGGCTTTCAGCAACATCACCTGCCCCGAAGGAGATTGTCAAATTTCAGAAAGCCGCTCCGTAACCATTCAGAATCCCGCCTGACGGATCAGGTCTTCCACTCCGGTCACATGAGGAAGTCCCCGGAGCGTCACTGTAAAGTGAAGGGTTTTGCCGGGAGGAATACTCAAAGGACTATTGGGTTCTTTATCGTCGTACTTTCTGCCGAAATAACTTCTGGGAAGTTCCAGAGTATAGATCCTGCCCTTACCCTCCTTATTGCCTTTGGAGTCAAACCAGATGGAACCGTGACCTGTCACAGCTCCACCGATGAAAACGATCCCCTTGCGCAGTTTCGTATCAAAAGCCCCGAGGAAGGGATGTTTAAGTCGGACCGAGGGCAGCACCTGTTTGGAGCGCTCCACCGTGTTGAAGTTGGCCGGGGCAAGTTTGTGGGCAGGGAACTTGACAGGGACAACCAGAGTATCATCCAGCTGGGGCAGCTTCCCGGAACCGATGGCAGGAACGGCACGGCCCCGCCAGGGCAGCTGAAAATGTTCAGGGTCGTCGGAACCCGCATCTGCAGAAAGCTGATTGCAGATCTCATAGTCCATGACCAAATCGGCAGAATCCTTACTCATGGTCAGAGTCCTGCTGAAAAGGAAGGATTTTCCCGGAAGGGGCGTTTCAAAACGTATTGAGACCTTATTGGGTGAAACTTCTTTGAATTTGATATTCCAGTCCACAAAGGAAACAGGCCAGATACCGATACCGTCTGCATCAGAGTACCCGTCGTACCCCCAGAGCCGGGTGATCATGCCGCGATGGACCTTTCGGGCAGCCCGTTCCCCGGGCGGCAGCAGTTTGTTGAATGCACCTGCCTGCAGTGTTTCCACGCCGTTGACCTTGAAAGAAACGACGGTGGCACCGGTTTCAAGGATCACGGCACGGATGATGCCGTTGTCAAGAGCAATGGCGCTGTGTCCTTTGAACTCAACAGGAGTGACTTTCACCTTGAAGTTTTTCATGGAGCCGAACTTCGCCGCCTCAGCTGCCAGAGCAAGGTAGTATTCAGAACGTTCAAACTGTTTCCACTTGAAAACCTCACGGGCACGGTCGAAACAGAATTTTTCAAGAGGATTGACAAAACTGCGTGCCTGTTTCAGGCTCTTATCAGCAATGAGGTACTTCAGTTTTCCAGTCAGCTCCGCAGCTTTGCGCTGCTCAGCAGCTGTGTAGGCTTTCCCCTGCCGGAGGCTCTTCAAAAAGTTTTCAGCGGCACTGACATCGAATTTGTCTGCCTTTGCCCGCTTTGCAAGCTGGTCAAGCTCTTTGAGAAGGGGATCGGGCAGAAGTTCAAAATTCCGGGTCAATATTCTTTTTTTGCCCTTGGCGGCAACTTCGATACGGAAGGTGTTTTTGCCAAGTTTCTTCAAATGCAGAGGGATTTCCATGGGCTTTTTCCCCTGCACAGTGCCGTAAGCTCTGCCGTCAACTGTGACCTTTGCCCCCGCAGGCGCCAGAAGTTTGAACCTGACTGCGGCAAGCTCCGTTTGCGTATTGGGCACAGGCTGGGAAAGAAGGACAACAGGAAGTTTCTTGAATTCCTCTGTTTCACAGGCAAGATCTTCTCTTATCCTGGCGAGCAAATGGGGGTCATTGACAAACTTGAAGGGGGGGACAGGGATCAGTTCCCTGACGATTTCCATGACCCGCTGCCGTCCTGCGCCGGGATAATGGCTGTCGATAAGTTTTTCAAGTATCTGCATGTAGTCAAAGTCGTCGATACCTTCGCGGATCATCGCCGCCCGCTGAGAGGGGATATTGCCCTCTTCAGCCCGGCGGGGGGGATAAAAGATGGTTGCAGCGCCGCAGTTGTAAGTTCTGTCCAGATCGGTCCAGGGGTTGATGCCCATGTTGGTATGGATCGATCCCCAGAGCAAAGCGCCGCTGCCATCAGCAGCGTAGACCTGCCAGGGATAGAGGCGGTTGGAAATATATCCGTGATTGCCCAGATTTACCCGCCAGTTGTAGTACCAGATCCTGCCCCCATTTTTCTTGTGTTCCGCATGGCGGGCAAAGTCAACGTACCCCTGAGCAAGAGGCACACAGAAAGTATGCACATGACCGACATCATTTGAAACGTTTTTGGTGATGAAGACCTTGAATTTTGGTGCTGCAGCATGAATGGCATCAAGCAGTTTTTTCAAGTCGGCGTACACCTTGGCAGGGGGTTCGTCAAATATATAGGCAAAAAAATCCAGGTGGGGAAACTTTTTTTCCACATGTTTTGAAAATTCAGCAGCGTACTGGCCGGCGTATTTGAGCCCTTCGGGAGAAACGAGATTGAAGGGGCCGTAGGGACTTTTTCCGGGTTTGTCTCCGGAGCCTCCTGTATATGCCCAGCCGCCGCTGAACCCCTTTGTCGTCCATGTCGGAACGGCAAAATTGGTTTGACCGTAAAGTTTGTGACGCCTTTCCACCTCTTTGTCAAAAGCGCTCCAGTCGGTGATGGTCAGTTTGCCGTCTTTGATGTGCCACTTGGGATTGGGCGGAAAAAGTGCCTGATTGCCAGTCATGCGGTGTTCGTGCATGATCTTGTGGAAATTTTCTGCTTTACAGAGTGAGGGGCGTTTATCCCACATATTGTATGCGGGGAACGGACGGGCGTAGAAATAGGTTTTCAAATGGGGGATTTGAGGCAGTTCAAAGTCAAAGACTCTGAGTTTCAAACCAAACCGCCCCAGACTGCGGGTCCCGTTGAGAAGTTGGAACTCGCCCGTATAAATACCCGCAGGGGTGCGGGGAGGCACATTGACCCGTACAAAAAAGGGCAGGTTCTGCCCCTTAACGGCGGCAGAACGCACCTCAGGAAAAAGCGGATCGGCGTTGAGTCCTTTCATGGCGGGATTGTCGGGATTTTTCAAATTGATGAAACCCACTTTCTTCCAGCTGAAAACGGAAGCGGGCAGCTGATGATTTTTTCCTTTGAGAGCAGAAAAAGACAAGGTGACATCGGCGAGATCTTTTTTCGGTGAAACAATGATCTGGAAGGGTTCAGATTCATTGGCTGCCGCCGAAAGGGTGACGATGCCGCCCTTTTTCAAACGGTCGGGAACACCGGAGGCGGGAACCTTGAGGTAGGGGGCCTCTTTCCAGATGGTGCACTCGGCATTTTCCTGGAGCGAAAGAGCTCCGGCATGGATATTGGGCGCTTCTTTTTCCTCAATGGTCGTAAGGGAAAAATCGTCCAGATAGACCGTTTGTCTGCCGTTGAGCCACACTGTGATACCGGTGAATACACTGTCAACAGGGGGGAAGAAGGCCACTTCCGGCGTATGCCACTCCCCCGGAGTGCTTTTGAAAACCGGGAACATATAGCGGATTACCTTGCCGGATTTATTCACAAAGGCGAAACGGGCAGAAATTCTGGCTCCCTCTTCACGGGAAGCCACAAAAAAAGCAAAGCGGAATCTGTATTTTTTCCCGGGCACCGTGAGCAAACGGGGCATTTCCACAGCGGGTCCGATTTTTGGGTCGGCTGAAAATGAACGCAAAGACCAGCTGCCGCTTTTTACCTTGACGGAACTTCTTTCCACCTGACACAGTGGGGACTTTGAAATCCTGCGGAATCTGAAATCAGGGAATCCCGGCTTTTCAAAACCGCCGTTGCGGAGAAGCTCCCCGCCGCAAAGCGGCAGCAAAGAAAACAAAAAAAGAGAGAGTGATTTTTTCATTAAGAGAACCTTTATATTTTGATGATATGAGGTAATTTCAAAAGTCATTCAAAAAATGGCTTTCGATGCCATTCTCAAAGAGCTGTAAAGGGTAGTTTGCACTTGCTACCTGTAAGGTAACAGGCGCTTGTCCCGCCGTAGCTTTATGCGAAGGCGGAAAAACGCTCCCTTTAACAGATCGAAGAAGAGGGCTCTTTGACAATTTTGAGGAGTTTTGAAATTGCCTCGATATATATAAATTTCAGTTTTTTATCAGAAATATCCGTCCAGATAGGAAAATCTGTGATCCCAGAGAAAATTAGTCGTCTGAGCTGTTGAATGACCATCAAAAAAGACAGCCATTGAGCGCTTGCCGTCATAGTGATCTGAACCGTACTGATTTCTGTCATTCGGATTGAACCACTGGGGACGGATCGCTTCCATCAGCCACACTTTTTTGGAAGGTGTCTTGACTCTTGAAAGTTTGCCCCAAAGATAGATCCCTGAAACTGGCGCGTCGTAAGCGACGTTCCAGGGAGGACAGTAGGCAATCGTCACAACTTTGCCGTCTTCCGCCGGGCAATAGTACACTTTTGGGACAGGTGCTTCAATGGCGTTGAACCCGTTCGCACGACCGCCGAAGTAAGGCGCCGTATAGACGAACCATCCCCAGTTGGTCGATGTGCACAGCCCTCCAAAAGGAGAAGACAAGGTGCTGTTTTTCCCCTGAGGAATATAATCTTTGTTATCATCGGCATAAAGTCCGAGGACTGATCCATGCTGTTTGAGATTGCTGAGACAGGAACTTTCTTTGGCCTTGTCCCGTGCTTTATTCAAAGCCGGCAGCAGCATAGCAGCGAGGATGGCAATAATGGCTATAACAACAAGGAGCTCAATCAAGGTAAATTTGTTTTTCATAAGTTCCTCTCTTATGTTCCTTCTGTTAAAATGAAATCAAGTTCCCAATAATTTAGCACCACGTTATAAAAAATTCAAATTTTTTTTACTGAATTCGTTATCTTTTTTACAGTTTGATCTCCACGGGAGCGTCGATGTACAAAGAGTCGGGAGTCACCATGCAATCCATGGCGATGATCTTCACTCCCTCTTTTGAAGCACGGCGCAGAGTCTCTCCAAAAGCCGGATGGGTCACATCATTCGGGGTAAAAAACTTGACGCCTTTCATCTGGATCACAAAGAACACATAAGACTCAAAGCCCTCTTTCAAAGCGGCACAAAGTTCTTTCAAATGTTTCACGCCCCGCTCTGTGGGGGCATCGGGAAAAGAAGCAATCCCTTCTTTTTCAAGGGTGACACCTTTGACCTCAAGAAAGATTTTCCTTGATCCATCCTCAATGTAAAAGTCAAAGCGGGAGTTCCCGTAAGTCACCTCACGGCGGATCAGAGCTTCTTTTGAGAAAAGAGTTCCTTTTTTCAAATATTCTTCAACAAGGGAGTTCACCACTTGAGAATCCATATTGATAAGCAGCTCCCCTTTTTGGACGGCAATCAAATCGTAACAGGTCTTGCGCTGCGGATTCTCTGAATCGCTCAAGTAACAGCGACATCCGGGGACAAGCAGCTCCCGGCAGCGCCCGGTGTTTTTGACGTGAACACGTTCAAGCTCTCCCCCTATTTCCACTTCGGCAATAAAACGGTTGGGACGGTTGAGAAAAGTTCCCTCTGTAACTTTGGAATAACGCATGATGGCTTTCAGCTGTTCTGCTCCAGAAACTCAACGGCACGGGGCAGTTCGTTGAAGTTGTAGATGATATAATCGGGCTCCGCCCCGGCAAAGGCGTGTTCCCCCTGATTGGATTTGAAAAATATGCTCTTGAGCCCCGCATTTTTGCATCCGAAAACATCCCGGTACATATCGTTGCCGACATAGACCGCTTCATGGGGGGCGATTTCCAGCTTTTTCAGAGCCAGTTCAAACATCCTTTTGTCCGGTTTGCGGAATCCGTGATCTCCTGAAACGATGGCAAACTCAAAGAATTTATCCAGTCCCGCCATACGCAGTTCCGGTCGTGCCCAGAGGCTCTGCCCGTCTGAAACTGCCGCCAGACGGTAGCTTTTTTTCATCATGGTCAACACCTCTGTAACGCCGGTGTAGGGTTCAAGAAAGTACATGGACGCCGCACGGAAAACCGTTGCTGCAAGGGCGGCAAGACCGGGATCGCAAGCTGCATCAGCTCCATATTCATCAATGACAGACTGAAAGATCTTTTCCACATCAAATTCGGGAAACTGCTCAGAACTTTCGTGCCGCTGCTGACGGTTCAGATCAAAGTAAAGAGCCTTGAGCTCCCCGGGGGATATCTGCACGCCGTGGAATTTCAGAAAATTGGCTGTGACCCGGTAAAGCTCCTCATCACTTTCTGAAGTGTATATATTGGAAACAGTTCCGTTGATGTCAAACAAAAGGGCTTTGAATTTCTTCATGGTTTCCTCAGACAGTTTTCGCCCGCTTCCACAAGGGCACGGCGATAGTCATGTTCGAGATAACTGTTGCGGGCGATACGGAGCAGAGTCGTCCCCATGTAAAAGGGGATCCGCCGGGTGATGGCATTGAACGCCGCCTCCCTGTCAGGGAAACGACAGGCATACTCCCAAAGAAAATGCCCCACAAACTCCTCGGCGGCGTAACGGTTGCCCACGGTCCTCATGAAAAAGTGGTGGAGTTCCCCTGCGATGCGCCCCACATCAAAGCAGCGGTCTGCGATACGCACCCGCTCCATGTCAAAGGAGATCACATACATGCCGTCTCCGAAAAAGAAGTTGGAAGGCGTCGCATCTCCGTGGACCAGCACCTGATTATCCTCCCACATCACAGGATCATTGCGCCAGTTCTCTTTCAATTGATGAAACCGTGCCGTTTCCTTCTCTGAAAGCAGGTGCTTCAAATTGCCGATGATCCCTGAGCAGTAGTCGCACGCCGTATTGAAATCCACCTTTTCCTGCCGTGCCGAACGGTTGTGGACCGTGGCAAGAAAATCTGCCAGTGCAGTCAGTTTTTCACGCAAAAGCCACGGTTTATCCTGAGTCACGGCTTCAATGATGATCCTGTCAAGGGGAGTTCCGGTACAATACTCCACCACCAGCAGACAGTTAAGGGCATCGTTGCGCCCCAGTATCCGGGCAACGTAATGGTTGTCGCCCAGATAAGAGCTGAAGTTACGGATATTGTTGTACTCCCGTTCCAGACGGCGGTGTGCAAGTTCCCAATCGGTGTTGCGTTCGGAGTAGAAAAATTTGCCCACCACATTCTGACAGCTTTTCCTGTCTTCGTAAATATAGACCGCATTGGAACCATTGGTGCCAAAAACCCGGATCCCCTCAGAACAATCACTCCCCAGCTGACTGAAAATCTCACAGCGCAGATAATCAAACATAGGGTCATTCTGGGGCAGATGTCCTAAATATTCGCCTTTCATTGTTTTATTCTCCTTTTTATTTGTCCTTGTTAATATAGTAGTTTCTCATTAAAGATTCAAGCTGCCGCAGCAAGGGGAAAGCAGATTTTTTTCAAAAAAAGAGAGCAGGTCATGTTTTTGATTTTAATTTCGCAAAATTTTTTCTTCCCGGTATTTGAAAAAGAAGGAGCACAACTGTATAGTATGCCTGAGACAAGTTGAGCACATAAGCGTAAAGAGGAAAAGTCTTATTATGAAAAACATAGCATCTGAAATTTTCAGCCCCGTCGATCTTAAAAATCTGGAACTGGCAGGCAACAGTGTCGAAGACCGTTTGCTTCTGCGTTACAGAGAGTTCCGTCTCTGGGAAGGGAAAGCCCCTGTCAGCGTTCCGGAGGATGAAACACTCGTTGAGCATTTCAACGATCTCAAAGGCGGCGGCTTCAACCGCCTGACAGATAT
The DNA here is from genome assembly GCA_017457065.1 of Lentisphaeria bacterium. Lineage (GTDB taxonomy): Bacteria > Verrucomicrobiota > Lentisphaeria > Victivallales > Victivallaceae > UBA1784. The sequence goes on along the minus strand of JAFTIE010000112.1, from coordinate 3,716 downwards.
TACTGTGCCCACTGTGACCTATTTCCCTGTCGCCGGTCCCGATCCCCGCCCCGCCGTTATCGTTTCCCCCGGAGGCGGCTACGGATATCTGGCGTGGGAGCATGAAGGTATCGCCATTTGCAACTGGCTCAACACTATTGGCATCCACGCTTTTCTTCTCAAGTACCGCTGCCCCAAACGCCGTGAAGCAGCCTTCGCTGACGGCGCCCGTGCCGTGCGTATGATCCGGGCGAACAGGGAACTTTTCAATGTGACCAAAGTGGGCTGTATCGGCTTTTCCGCGGGGGGACACCTCACGGCCTCTCTTTCCGCCCCCGGCGCACGGATCCCCTACCCTGCCGCCGATGAGTGGGATAAACTTTCCTTTGTTCCTGACTTTGCCATGCTGATGTATCCTGCCTATCTGGTGGATGATGAGTGCAACATCATGAAAGAGTTCACCATTGACAGCACAGTCCCCCCCACCTTTATTGTCCAGACTCAGGACGACAGTGTCAGAGTCGAGTGCGGACTTTTCTGGTATCTGGCTCTGAAACGTGCCGGAGTCCCCGCCGAAATGCACCTTTTCCCCGACGGCGGACACGGATATTCACTGCATCTGAAAAATAAAAATGTTTCCGTCTGGCCCAAACTGGCGGAAACATGGCTCAAGCAATTCTGAGTATTCCCCGGGGAAAGATGCTGTGTTAAATTCGGCATTCTTTCCCCCGACTCCAAGAGGAAACATGAAAGCATACGAAAAAAAGTCCTTGCGTTTTCTTTTCACCCTGTCACTGACCATTGTATCAGGGGCTTGGGGAATTTGGCTCATTTACGCAATGCTCCACACAAACTCCAGTGCAATGGTCATTGCTGACGGCTGTTATTTGTTGGCGGCATTGTATTTGTTCGGTTTGTCCTTTTCGTATACATTCTCAGGCACTGTCGCCGACAATCTGACCGATTTCCTTCTTTACCCGAAACGTTACCTGAAAAAATCCCCCCCTCTTCTTTCCCGTCAACAGGGATTGATCAAAAAAGGCGCTTTTGAACTGGCGGAACTGGAACTCATCAACCAGCGTCAGAATTTCAAAGGTTCTCCCGAACTTGCCCTTATGCTGGCGGAGCTCCACGCAACTGACATGCAGGATCCCGAGGGGGCAGTGGCAGATTGCCACTTTTACTTTGCCAACCGCAACTGGCGTTATCATGAGCTGAATCTCACCATATTGCTGCGCTATGCTGACTGGCAGACCCAACTGGGGAACTGCGCCGAAGCTCTGGAACAGCTCACCCGGGATTCCCGCGCCGGATTTTACCCGGCAGTGGAGAAAGAAGCGATCCGGAAAAGGATCGAATCACTCAGGATGCAGTTCTCCGAAGAGTGACACTGTATTGACCTGAGTGATCCTGACCTTCCGGAGTGTTCCGGGGCAACAATTTGCATCAGGTTCAAAGTGGACCACAAAACTTGTTGATGTACGTCCGCTCCAGCGGGCGGCATTTCTGGCGCTGACTCCTTCAAGAAGCACTTCAACGGTCTCACCTTTGAGACTCTTGAGTTTCTGCACCACACGCTCCTTCAAATCCCCCAAAAGGATCTGGTTGCGTTCTTCCTTGACCGCATCAGGGATGGAGTCCGCCAGAAGTGCGGAAAGAGCACCGGGGCGGGGAGAGTACTTGAAAACATACGCCTGTTCAAAGCCGACTTTGTTCATGACCTCACGGGTCATAAGGAAGTCTGATTCTTCCTCTCCGGGGAATCCCACGATCACATCGGTCGAAAAGGTGACATCAGGGATGGCGGCGCGGATCTCATCCACTTTGGCAAGATAACTTTCAGCGGTGTACTGGCGGTTCATCGCCTTGAGGATCCGGTTTGAACCGGACTGCAAAGGCAGATGGACGTTGTGGCACACCTTGGAGCAATTTTTCAAGGCGTCGATAAGACGGTCGTTGAAATAACTCACATAAGGAGAGGTAAAGCGGATCCTGAGGAGTCCGGGAATTTCGTTCATCTCTTCAAGAAGTTCCGCAAAGGGGGAGTGACCGCTCACAGGGGGGCGGGTATCACCGTTGAGCCCGTAAGCAGCCACATTCTGCCCCAGAAGCATAATCTCTTTGACACCTTTGGCGACCAGTTCCTTTGCCTCGGTGATAATGGATCCTTTCGTGCGGCTGATCTCCCTGCCCCGGACGTAAGGAACGATACAATAGGAACAGAAGCGGTTGCAGCCCCTTGTAATGGCGATCTGTCCGTGCCATGAAGGAGCGGCATCATGGTCCCCCATACTTTCAAGGACTTCAACAGAGGGTTCAGTTTCCACCCGTCTGCGGCGGTCGGCGGCGATTTCGTTGACCAGGGGGACAAGGCGCTGCATCTGTCCGGTACCCAGAACAAAGTCAAGGTGGGGAAGTTCCTTGAGAAGTTCCTCCCCCAGACGCTGAGCCATACACCCGGTGACGCCTATGATAAGGTTGGGGTTCTTCTGTTTGAGTTTACGGATATAGCCGATTTTCCCCTTTGCCTTGCGTTCTGCGGCATCGCGGACGCTGCAAGTGTTGAAAAGGAGCAGATCGGAATCCTCTTCGGAGCCGGGAAGAAAACCTGCCTTTTCCAAAGCAGCGCCCAGAGCCTCTGAATCCCGTTCATTCATCTGGCAACCGTAAGTACGGATAAAGTATTTCATAGAAAAACCTCAATTCTATCGCAGGAGTCTTATTCATTTTTCTCATTACACATCATAAAATACCATCTTTTTCAGAAAAATTCAATATTTTTTTCAAAATTTCACTTGAAAAATAAAAAACGGAGTGTATATTAGGAACATAGTCAATTGCGAGCATTGCTCAGCAGTGACAAACGTGCACCCATAGCTCAATTGGATAGAGCGTCTGGCTACGGACCAGAAGGTTAGGGGTTCAAATCCCTTTGGGTGTACCATTTCAGAGTATATGATGCTCCGGCGTAGCTCAATGGTAGAGTAGGTGGCTGTTAACCACTTGGTTCTTGGTTCGAGCCCAAGCGCCGGAGCCATTTTTTTTGTCTTTCCGGCATTTTACGACCAAAGTCCGTAATGATTTACCTTCCGCTCTTTTGCGTGCCTGAACCGGTGCAGGAACTTCGTGCCATACTGCTCCTTTTGTGGTAAAGTCGGACGTGTCTGACGGGTCGGACTTGTCCGACAAAAAAACTTGACTTTTCAAAAAAGTGGTGGTATATTACTCGCAGATCCTCTGTGATGCCGGGTGCGGCTTGATCCAGAGGGTTCTGCCTGGCGGGCATCCACGCTGATCAGTAAAAAAACGAACAACTTCCAGAAAAGCTCCAGTGCGATCAGTATGCTTACGGCGCATCGGTAAAAGGCTGAAACATAAAAAATTTTCAAGGAGAATTTTGAAATGTTGGATATCTCATCTGCTTCACCTGTTCCCGGAAAAACACAGTTCACTTTTACCCTGATCGAACTTCTTGTGAGTGCTGCTTGCAAAATTAGGGTTTTGCCGTTTTATTACCTCAAAATAATTTATAAAAACGACACATCCTTACGCCCGACAGGGCGCACTTCACGCATTTTTGACAACCGTCAAAAATGCTCTTCCCACCTTCACATCTTCACTCAATCAGCGTTCACGCTGATTGAACTTCTGGTTGTGATTGCCATCATCGCTATCCTGGCTGCCATGCTGCTGCCCGCTTTGCAGCAAGCCAAAGCGCGGGGGCAGAACATCAAGTG
>JAFTIE010000111.1 GCA_017457065.1 Lentisphaeria bacterium | reverse complement strand
GGCGGACGGCATTTGACGATGTTGGCAATGTAAACATCTTCACGTTTGAACTGCATGGCAAGGATCATCTTGTCAAGGAGCTGTCCGGCGGCGCCCACAAAAGGACGCCCCTGCCGGTCTTCATCCGCTCCGGGACCTTCACCGATAAACATAAGTCTGGCATGAGGATTTCCTTCTCCCGGCACAGCATTGAGCCGGGTCTCACAAAGAGGGCATCCCCGGCAGGTGCGGACCGTTGCCGCAAGATGTTCAAGAGTCCCCGGCACAAGCGCCGGTGCGGAACTCCTCTTTTGTTCTCCGCCGGAGTGAGCAGATGTAAATTCCGGGGGCGCAAAGCTGTTTTTTTCTTCTTTTCTGACAGCAACAGGCTCTTGAGGAAGAGCGGTTTGAGCAGCAGAAACAGAAAATTCCGGTGCTTTGGCGACCTCAGTAAAAAGATCTTTCAAAGTCTCCTGAGAAGCATTCATTCCCGGACGTCTTGCCGCTTCTTTTTGCAAAGATTCTATCAGTTGTGTAAAAAATTCGGTCATTAACAGCTCCCTTGATTTATGTTCCAAAGGATAATTTACCACAGGAAAGGGTATTTTGCAAGTCCTGCCCTTGAAAAAAAACCGTTCAGATATTATATTATCTGAATGACATTTAACAAGGGCAGAAGGTACAAGGGAGCAAGTACTCCTCTCTGGACTCTGTCTCACAACAAAAATTGAAGGAGCTGAAAATGAAAGTTGTCGTTGCCTATTCCGGCGGTCTTGACACCTCAGTGATCGTGAAGTGGGTCAAAGAGACCTACAATGCCGAAGTTATCTGCTACTGCGCCGATGTCGGTCAGCAGGAGGAACTTGACGGTCTTGAAGCCAAGGCTATCGCCACAGGTGCCAGCAAGTGCATTATTGATGACCTCAACGAAGAATTCGCCCGCGACTACATCTTCCCCATGCTGCAGGGTGAAGCCATCTATGAAAACAACTACCTTCTGGGTACCTCCATTGCCCGTCCTCTCATCGCCAAACGTCTGGTCGAAGTTGCCAAGGCCGAAGGCGCTGATGCCATCTGCCACGGTGCTACCGGCAAAGGCAATGACCAGGTCCGTTTTGAGCTGAACGCCAATGCCATCGATCCCTCCATCAAGATCATTGCCGCATGGCGCGACCCCAACTGGCACTTTACCGGCCGTCTTGACATGATCGAGTACGCCAAAGCCCAGAACATTCCCATCAACGTTTCCGCCAAGAAGCCCTACAGCATGGACCGCAATCTGCTCCACATCAGCTTTGAAGGCGGTATCCTTGAAGATCCCTGGCAGGAACTTCCCGAAGAGATCGCTGTCATGACCGAGCCCCTTTCCAAGGCTGCCGACGAAGCTGAAGATGTGGTCATCACCTTCGAAAAGGGTATCCCCGTCAAGATCAACGGCAAAGAATACAGCCCCGCCAACATCATGCGCACCCTCAATGCCATGGGCAAAAAACATGCAGTGGGCCGTGTGGATATCGTTGAAAACCGTTTCGTGGGCATGAAATCCCGCGGTGTCTATGAGACTCCCGCCGGGACCATTCTTGCCAAGGCACACCGCGGTCTGGAAGAGATCACCCTCGACCGTGAAGTCATGCACCTGCGCGACAGTCTGATCCCCCGTTACGCCGATATGATCTACAACGGCTTCTGGTTTGCTCCTGAGCGTGAAATGCTCCAGGTCATGATCACCGAAAGCCAGAAGTATGTCACCGGTGATGTCCGTGTCAAACTCTACAAGGGCGCCTGCCATGTCACCGGCCGCCGTTCCGAGTTCAGCCTTTATGACGACGCCATCGCCAGCTTTGAAGAAGACGGCAACACCTACGATCACAAAGATGCTGCCGGATTCATCAAACTCAACGCTCTGCGTCTCCGGGTCCTTGCCCGCAGCAAACAGAAACGTTACTGATCCGGAGTTTGACCATGAAGAAATACAATATCGCAGTCATCCCCGGTGACGGAACTGGTCCCGAAGTCGTCAATGAGGCTCTGAAGGTCCTTGAAGCCGCCGGTAAAAAGTTCGGCTTTGAACTTGAACGCAAAGAGTTCTGCTGGGGCGCCGATCACTATCTGGCTACGGGAGAGATCCTGCCCGATGATGCTTCCGATCAGCTCCGTAAATTCGATGCCTGTCTGCTGGGTGCCATCGGCAGCAACAAAGTGAAGCCCGGAATCCTTGAAAAAGGGATCCTTCTGCGTTTGCGTTTTGAACTCGACCAGTACATCAACCTCCGTCCGGTGAAACTTTTCCCCGGCGTGGAAACTCCCCTTGCCAACAAAGGCACTGAGGATATCGATTATGTGGTCGTCCGTGAAAATTCCGGCGGAGTCTACACCGGCATGGGGGGAAGTGTCCAGCAGGGTACTCCTGATGAAGTCGCCTGCCAGAACTGGGTCTACACCCGTAAACAGGTTGACCGCTGCCTCAAATACGCTTTTGAACTGGCAGAAAAACGCCACACCAAAGAAAATCCCTGGAAGGGGCTTTCTGACGAAGACAAGGCGGCAGGTTTCACCTCCCAGCTCACTCTGGTTGGCAAAACCAATGTTCTGACCTACGTCTGCGGCATGTGGGAACGTGCTTTCAATGAAATGGCGAAGCAGTACCCCACCGTCAAGACCGCTTACTGCCACGTTGACGCCACAACCATGTGGATGGTGAAAAATCCTGAGTGGTTCGATGTCATCGTCACCGAAAACCTCATGGGCGACATCATCACCGACCTTGCCGCCATGACTGCCGGCGGCATGGGGATCTCTTCAGGCGGAAATATCAACCCCGAAGGTGTCAGCATGTTTGAACCCATCGGCGGTTCCGCCCCCAAATACACCGGTCTCAATGTCATCAACCCCATGGCTGCCATCGGCGCCGGGGCTATGATGCTGGACTATCTCGGTGAAAAAGAGGCCGCCGCTGCCGTTGAAAAGGCGATGGCTTTTGTCACCGGAAACAAACTGAAATCCATGGCAGCCGGAAAAATGGGGTACTCCACCTCTGAAGTCGGCGACCTGGTCGTTGAGGCTCTCTGAGTCTGATAACATGATGAATACCGGGGAAGTCAAGTTTGAGCGCAGCCGGAAAGGTGATCTTTCCGGCTGGTGCCGTGTGGACTCCCCGGTAAATCTTTTTGAATCTGCCGCTTTGTTCCGGAAGGACAAGGTCCGGGTCTGCAAAACAGGTTCAAAGATCACCTCTGCAGTTGCAGAAGGTGTCTTTATCAAGTGTTATTTTTATCACACATTGTACAATCAGATCCGTCACAAATTCCGTGTTTCCCGGGCAAAAAATGCAACATTTTCCGCTCTGGCGATTCAGAAGGCCGGAGTCCCCACGCCTGCGTCCTGGGGATTTTTCCGTGAATACGGTGTTCTTCTGCCCATCCGCGACTATCTCTTCACGGACGTGCTCTCTCAAAACACGGTTTTCGTTCCGCAACTGATACAGGATGCCCCGGAAGAGACTGCGGCAAAAATCGTTGACTGCGTTGCAAAACTCCACAACAACGGGATCGAGCATGGTGATTTGAGTCTGCGCAATCTTTATGCCGCAGGCTCCGGCGGGATCGGTGTCATCGACCTTGACGGCTGTCATGTCAGAAAAGCTCCCCTCAACAACAGAGTCCGTCTCAGAGAAATGGCAAGAGTCATCAGTTCTGCCGCAAAGTGCAATCAGGATGTTTCTGTCGATGATTTCAAAGAAATGTTCTTGAAACTTTACAAAAACAGCTGCGGTATCGACCTGAGTTCTGCCGAACTTGATTCTAAAGTAAACTATCTTTACCACCGCCGGCGTGCGTGACCCGGAGATCAGTTTTTACGGGTCTTCAGCTCACGGATGCAGGCATCGCCCAAAAATCTTCCCGCTTTTGGACAGGAAGAAAATTCCAGAGGAATAAAACGATGGAACATTTGAAACAGATAGCATCCAAATTCAACATTTCAGTAAAATCTCAACATCTGCTTGAGGCATTTACACACCGCAGTTATGCAGTGGAACATAACCTTTCATACGACAATCAACGCCTGGAGTTCCTCGGAGATTCAGTATTGGAAATCGTTTTGACTGAACACCTGTTCCTGCTCTATCCAACGATGACTGAAGGCGACATGACAAAAACACGTTCTGCCCTTGCGTGTGAAAGTTCACTGGCTTTGCTTGCAAGAGAAATGAAACTCGGTCCCTTATTGCGGATCGGCAAAGGAGAACAGGGAGCAGGAGGAGTTGAACGGGATTCCACTCTTGCAGATCTTTTTGAAGCCTTTATCGGAGCTTTGTATCTTGAATTGGGGTTCAGCTCTGTCCGGGAGTTTCTTCTTGAACTCATAAAAACACATTTTCCGGATCCCAGACAACTGCTTCAGGAACTGAACCCCAAAGGCAAACTTCAGGAATTTTCCCAGCAGCACTGGAATGAAGTGCCGCACTACACCGTTCTGCGCCACAGCGGTCCTCAGCACATGCCCCTTTATGAGGTTGAACTGAATTTGAAACGCTACACAGCTATCGGCAGGGGACGCAGCCGGAAACAGGCTGAATTCAATGCCGCCGCTTTGCTCTTTCAATTTTTACGGCATCAGGGAGTGATAAAAGATGATTTTTGAAATGCGGTCCCCGGAAACAGTTTTGTTCGGCAGAAAAGTCAGAGAACAATTACCGGAACTTCTCCCGGAAGGCAATGTCTTCATCATCTGCGGAGCTCACTCAAAAAATATCCTTGAAAAAGAACTGCTCCCGAAACTTGCCGGTAAAAAAGTGGAACTTTTTACCGGTTTTCCGGCTGAAGCCCCTCTGGATATAACAGATCACGCCCTCAACGCCGCCCGCAATGTCAATGCCCGTTCCATTATCGGCTGGGGCGGGGGCAGCTGTATTGACGCTGCCAAAACAGTGGCTTCACTTCTTGACAGCGGCATCAGCGCTTCGGAAGCGTTCCGTTCCGATCTTCCTTTGAATGAGCGGAAATGTTTTTTTGCAGCACTCCCGACCACCGCCGGGACCGCCGCAGAAATGACCCCGAATGCCGTGCTCTGTGATCCGGAAAGCAACGTAAAAAAATCACTCAGGGGTTCTGCCATGTTTGCAGATGCGGCGCTCATTGACCCGGAACTTTTGATGGGGGCTCCTGACCATGTTATTTATTCCTCGGGATTTGACGCTTTGACCCAGGGGATCGAAAGTACCATCTCAGCTAAATCCGATGCCATGACTATGATGCTTTCCATAGAAGGCACCTTTCTTACCTGGCAGGGGTTGCAGCAATACAGCGCAGGGAACAGAGAGATCGGAGTGTTTGAAGCCCTCGCCCGGGGCTGTATGCTTTCAGGAGCAGCCTTCGTCCGCTCCGGTCTGGGGGCGGCTCACGGGATCGGACATCCCATCAGCGGATCGAAGGGAGTCCCTCACGGCGTCTGCTGTGCCATATTGCTTATAGAGGTCCTCAAATGGAATCTTCCTGTGGTCCATGAAAAAATGCTCCAACTCTCCCGGCGTTTGGATTGCGGTACGCCGGAACAATTTATTGATGCCGTTGCCGCCTTGCGCTGCAAATGCGGACTGCCTGAAAATTTCAAGGATTGGTCACTTGCGGCGGCAGATTTCCCCTTTGTGGTCAAAAACTGCCGCTCAGGCAGCATGAAAAGCAACCCCAGACCTTTCAGTGACGAAGAGGTCGCCGCATTACTGGAAAAACTGATATGACAAAAATCGCAGTTCTCGGTCCAAATCCCGCATGGCAGAAGACCCTTTTTTTTACAACTTTCAATAAAGGCTCCGTCAACCGTGCAAGGGCGATGGAATCTCTTGCTTCAGGTAAAGGGATCAACTTCTGCCGTGCTTTGAGCTGTGAAAAAAAGAGCCGTTTCACTTTGCTCCAATTCAGCGGCGGCAACAACGGACGCCTTCTTGATGAGGCTCTTGCAAAATGTCAGATGGATGTTGTTTCCATAAAAGTCAAGGGGGAGACCCGCTGCTGTATCACATGTCTGGATGAGAGCGCCCAGGTGATGACTGAACTTATAGAGCCCTCATTTCCAGCTTCTCATGAAGAATCGTCACAGCTTCTTGATGCCTTTGATCAAGTTTTGGAAGGTGCTGCCGGAGCAGCATTCTGCGGCTCTCTGCCTGATGGAACAGATCCTTCCCTCTATGTCCAGGCAGCAGCCCTTACAGCAAAACACCACGCTCTTTTACTTATTGATGCTTTCCGGGATCTCTCAGAGGTCTTTGGTGCAGCAGAAAAAACAGTGCTCAAGATCAACAAAGAGGAACTGGAAAAACTTTCAGGAGAAAAAGAGACCGGTACCGGCTTGAAGAAGCTTTTTGCCATGTACAAGTCACTGAAATATGCGGCGATCACAGACGGTCCTGAGAATGCTTTTGCCTCAGACGGAGTCTCTCTCGCCGAATACCTCCTCCCGCAACTGCCCAAAGTCGTAAGTCCGCTGGGGTGCGGAGACACTGCCAGCGCCGTACTGCTTTCAGAACTTTGTTCCGGCACACCGCTTTTTTCCGCATTTCAACGTGCCCTTGCAGCAGCAAGCGCCAACTGTCTCAATGCGACTCCGGGAAGCTTTCTGCCTGAAGAAGCTCAAAAACTGCTGCCTTCTTTTCAGATCAGAAGTCTTTGACCTTAGCATAATCGGCAGCAAAGCGGGTCATTTCCTCCTGTGCTATAAGTCCTGCTGCATAAAGCTCTTCCAAAGAACTTTCCATGGTCAGCATACCGTCTTTGGAACTGGTTTCCAAAGTGGACTGAAGCAAATGGGTCTTATTTTCCCGGATAAGGGCCCGTACCGGAGGCGTTCCGGTCATGATCTCAAAAGCGGCGACCACTCCGGCACCGTCACTCCGGGGAAGCAAACGCTGAGAAACAACTGCAAGCAACGTTGCCGCCAACTGCTGACGGATCTGATTCTGCTGTCCGCTGGGGAAAGAGTCAACGACCCTGTCAACTGTCTGAACAGCACTGTTGGTATGCAGCGTTGCCAAAACCAGGTGTCCTGTTTCTGCAGCAGTCAAAGCTGCTCCTATAGTTTCAATGTCACGCATTTCTCCAACCAGAATAACATCCGGCGCCTCACGCATGGCGGAGCGTAATGCTCCGGCAAAACTCATGGTGTCTTCATTGAGTTCACGCTGTTCTATTGCAGAACGGGCGTTTTCATAAACGTATTCAATAGGATCTTCAATAGTGACGATATGACAGGCAGTTTCCAGATTGATCTTCTGGATCAAACTGGCAAGAGTAGTTGATTTACCACTCCCGGTAGGTCCTGTCACCAGGATCAATCCCTGTTTTTTCCGGATAAGCTCCGATAAGACCGAAGGCAATCTCAAGGTTGACGGATCAGGGATACGGCTGTTGATGACTCGGGCTACAACGCCCAGAGCCCCCCTCTGATAGAAAGCGTTAAGCCTGAAACGGCAGACCGTTTCTGCTTCATCGTCAAGGATCTTTGCCAAACGGACAGCAAGAGCAAAATCCAGCTCTTTCTTTTCTTCAAGGACGATACGCTGGCGACGGGTCAGTATGCTGAACACAAGTCTTTCGATATCCGTTGATATGAGCGCCGGGAGATTCAGTTTCATAAGTCGCCCTGAAATCTTGACCATAGGCGGCAAGCCCACTGTCAAGATCAAATCGCTGGCCTTATTTCTGACCGCTGAACGCAAAAGAGTGCGCATATCGATCTGTTCATTGATGTTCTCTGTTTCATCTCCGCTTCCGTAGTTGGGAACCATGGTTGCAGAACCGTTTTCCATGCCCCGGATCAGCAGTTTGAATTCATCGGGGTTGGATGAGGCACCGATCGCCGTCTCGAAGGATATTTCTCCTGCATTGTATTTGGCAAGAAGAGAACGGTTGAATGTGCTCATATTGGGTTTTCTGCCGGAACGCAAAGTCAAGTCCAAAGCTTCAAGGTCTCTTTCCGCGATCTGCTTTTTGACAGTGGGTGTCCCGGAAAGGATCTCAAGCACCGGAATGACACCGCTGCCGTCAGCTTTGGGGAGAAGCCTTTGTGAAATGACGGCATTGAGAGCCAGAGAAAAATCCAAAGCCGCCTGCTCGCGCAAGGACTCAGGGAAAAGCCCCAGCACACGTTCCACAGTCTGCACAGTGTCTGTGGTATGAAGTGATGCGATGACAAGATGCCCGGTAAGAGAGGCATTCAAAGCTGTTTCCATTGTTTCAGAATCACGGATCTCACCGACCACAACAACATCAGGATTTTCCCGGAGAGCGAACTTCAAAGCCTGCAGAAAGCGTCCTTTTTCTCCGGAAGAGATCTCTCTTTGAGTCACCATGGATTTTTTACCGGTGTGAAGATATTCAACAGGGTCTTCGATCATCAGTATGTGCTTGGCAAAAGTTTCATTGATATGGTTCACGATGGCACTCAGAGTGGTCGTTTTACCGCTGCCCGTGGCACCGGTGATCAGGATCAATCCCCGCTGAGCTGAAGCGATCTCTTTCAGGACATCCGGTAGAGCTGAGTTTTCCATAGTTACATTGCCACCGCTTCGCATGGGACGCACAGCCATGCCGGAACCGTGGATCGTAGAGAAAAAATTGATACGGCAGCGGCGACCGTCGGAAAGCTCCACCGAGGCATCAAGCCCCTCTTTTTCCCGGTATTCGTTTTCCCCCTTAGTCCCGCCGATACTCATGCGGAACTCATCTATTGCAGATGTTTCAACAAGACCGGATTCTGTTTTTTCGACCAATTTTCCTTTGCATCTGACCCGGGGGTATCCTCCCGAAGCAAGAAGGATATCTGATACATGTTCTTCTGCCAAAGTCTCCAGCAGTTCCAAAATTTTCATCTTGCTCAACCTCGATACTTATCATTTACAGCATTCTTTACGAACTGCCGGGCACAAAAAAACCCGGAGAAAAATCACCGGGAATCGGAATACCAAACTTGGTACCGGAGATGGGACTTGAACCCATACTTCATCACTGAAACCAGATTTTGAGTCTAGCGCGTCTGCCATTTCGCCACTCCGGCTTGTCCATGTTTATAAGATAACTCATCTTCTTAGATTTTTCAAGTCATTTCAAAAAAAATTTCCGGATTTTTTTATTTTGCTCTTGCAAAATGACCGTGCGGTCATTATATTATGGGAGTTTTATGTTTTTCCTTAGACTCAGAGTAAAAAGAAGAGGTGAGTAATGAAAAAATTTTTATTTTTTCTGTTGGCGGGAGTTTTAACTGTCTCCTGTGTCACCGGATGCCGGAAAAAAGCCGCTAAAGAGCGTAAAGAAAGGGTCATCCGTGTTGGCGTGATGAAACCCGTACACAAGCTTTTTCAGCACCGGATCCCGGTTCAGGGAACAGTTGTTCCTGTGCGTTACGCAACACTTTCCAGCAAGACCTCCGGTTCATTGGATATCCTCGAAGCTTCAGAAGGCAAGAGGATGAAAAAAAATGCCCTCCTCTTCCAGGTCGATAAATCCAATCTGGAAAATCAGGTCACAGTTGCCCAGCGGCAGTTTGATGTGTGCCGTTCTGAGGTCGAAACCGCAAAAATCGCCCTGGACCTTGCAAAGATCAGAAAACGCAAAGCCGAACTTGACTTCAAACGTGCCGATACGCTGTACAAGACCAAAGCCATCTCTCAGGAAAACTATGAAAGCGCCGAAGTGGATCTCAAAGGCGCCATTGCCGAGGTCGAAAGCAGCAGCGCTCAACTTAAAATCGCCATTGCCAAACGGGAGCAGCAGGAAAATAATTTGAAGATCGCCCGCAAAAACCTTTCGGACTCCGAAGTCCGCGCTCCCTTTGACGGGATCATCACCCTCTGTGACTTTGAACCCAACGAATATGTGAGTCAGGGCACAGCCATTCTCAAGATCGAAGATCAAAGCCTTCTTGAAGTGGAATGCTTCATCAGTTCCATTTACTACAATATGATCGTTCCCGGCAAAACCAAAGCAAACTTCAAACTGGACGGCAAAAATGCCGGTTCAGCGATCGTCACCTACCGTTCTCCCAGCGTGGATCCCCTGAGCAGAACTTTCAAGATCAAGATCCTTCTGCCCAAAAACACGCCTCTTGTCAGCGGTCTGCTCTGTGATGTGGATCTGATGCTTCAGGAGCGCAAAGGCTACGGGATCCCCTCCGATGCCATTATGAGCCGCGGACAGGGTCGGGAAGTCATTTTCCTGCTTGAAAACGGCAAAGCAAAGATTCTTGAAGTGAAAAAAGGAATCGTTGAATCCCATTATGCTGAAATCGTCGGCGGCAGCAAGTTGAAAGATGCCTCCGTCATCATTTCCGGTCACACATTCGTCAACAATGGCGACAAGGTCATTTCCAACAAGATGGAGAACTGAAAGATGTTTCTGACCACCTGGTCGGTGCGGCGACCTATTGCAATGACCGCATTCATCATCGTGCTTCTCATGCTGGGGGTGAACTCCTACCGTAAGCTGAGCATTGACCTGATGCCCAGTATCGACTCTCCCTTTGTGCTGATCCGGGCAGAATATCAGGGCGGCAGTCCTGAAGAAATTGAGGTGGAAGTTGCACGGCGTATCGAAGATGCGGTCTCCTCACTCGAAGGTTTGCGTCACGTTTCCGCCATGTGTATGGAAAATGAATGCCGGGTCAACCTTGAGTTCAATATGGGTGCCAACATCGATATTGCCGCAACGGAAGTCCGTGAACAGCTCAACCGTATCCGGGATGACTTTCCGGACGGCGTCGATGAGCCTACGATCCGCAAGATCGACAACAACGCCACCTCTGTGGCTTACATCTTTCTGACAGGCGACCGGCCTATTGATGAGATCTATGATTATGCCGATGACAAGCTGGCAGACAAATTTTCAGCGATTCCCGGCGTGGGTGAAGTCCGTGTCCGCGGCTCCAACGAAATGCAGATCCACATACTTGTCAACCGCCAGAAACTTGCCTCTACCAACTTGACCATGGATGATCTGGTGAAAAAGCTCCAGGAAAACAATGTCAAGATCCCTGCCGGACGTATCCGGGGCAACAATCAGGAAACCAATATCACCTTTGACGGTGAATTCAAAAGCTTTGATGACATCGAATCTCTGGAAATCGGTAAACATCAGGGCAAACGCGTCTACCTGCGCGATGTGGCAAAAGCTCAGCTTATTTCCCGTGAAGCCCGGGGCCGTGCCTTTGTCAACGGCAGACCTGCTGCCGGATTCAGTATCGTCAAACGAAGCGATGCCAATGTGATGGAAGTTATCAAAGGTGTCCGTAAAACTTTCAACCAGATCGTCAGCAAAGGGGAATTGCCCTCCGGAATGGAGATGGTCTGGTACAGTGACTCAGGCGACTTCATCCAATCCTCTGTGGATGACTCCTGGAGCAGTATTCTCACCGGTATCATCCTGACAGGCGTCCTTCTCTTCCTCTTCCTCCATGAAGTGCGTTCCACATTGATCGTTCTTATTTCAATGCCCATCTCTGTGATCGTGACTTTTGCCGCCATGCAGATGCTGGATTATACATTCAACATCATGACACTGCTCTCTCTGGGCTGTTCCGTGGGCGTGCTGGTCACAAACTCTATCGTGGTCATTGAAAACATCTTCAAACGTCTGGATGCAGGTGACACTCCCAAAGCGGCTGCTGAACGTGGAACCAATGAAGTTATCAACGCTGTTGCCGCAAGTGCCCTGACCAACGTGGTGGTCTTCGTCCCAGTGGCAATGATGACCACCCGTACCGGATTGATGATGGCTCCCTTTGCCGGGGTCATGGTGGTGGCGACCATTATCTCTCTTTTCATCAGTTTCACTTTGACCCCGATTCTGGCAATGCTTCTGCTGAAAAAACAGGAACAGGGTAAAGTTTCCTTTGTTGAAAAGTGTTTCACGCCGTGGAACTACTGCTACGATGCCCTCTGTAACGGCTTTAACCGCACCATGGATTTCACCCGGCG
>JAFTIE010000110.1 GCA_017457065.1 Lentisphaeria bacterium | reverse complement strand
TGTCAAAGCGCCCTCGCTTCGATCTGATAAAGGGAGCGTTTTCGGCTGTTACCTTGCAGGTAGCAACCTCAAACTACCCTTTACAGCTCTTTGCGAATGACATCTTTGCCATTTTTTGAATGACTTTTGAAATTACCTCTTTTGAAATTACCTCAAATATCAGGAGTTTGAACCAGACATGAAAAAAAATCTCAGTTACTACTATAATTGGACATCCCTCAGCGATGAAGCTTTTTATAAAACAGTCCGGGAGTTCGTCGATAATGGCTGCCGCCGTTTTGTTATCACCGGTCCCCTCCTTGAACAGTTGATCGATTCGGAGGAAAAGGTCTGTTTTCTGAGAAAACTCTGTTCCGATATGGAGGTTGAATTTGTTTCAGTCCACGGGTTGTACGGGAAAGGGCACGATTTGAACTATACGGCTCTTGACCTCAGACCTGCCATGATCTCAAAACACATCAAAGCCATGGAGATCGCCGCCTCTTTCGGGTGCAGGACTTATGTGGTACATGTAGGAGCGGCAGAGTACTGTTATGACCATGTTCCCCTTGAAGTTCTGCGTCCTCTTGCGATCGATGCAGTGGAACAGCTTCTCCCTGCCGCCGAAAGACTGGGTATGATCGTTGCCGTCGAGAACAGTCAGGAGCGCAGCAATACTGCCGCCGAAGTCATGATGATCATAAATCATTTCAACAACCATCCCAATGTGGGTGCCTGTTACGACACCGGACACGCTCACATGCTTGCCACAGCTCCGGGAAAAACGCTGGAACAATATGAGCCCTATGTTGCAACTTGCTGGTGGGAAGGGGGACTTGTCTATGAAGATAACGCCATCGAGATCATGAAAGATCAGATCGTCACCTGCCATATCCACGATAATCTCGGTCTTGGCGACCTGCACGGTATGCCCTTTGACGGTACCATCAACTGGGCGGAACTCATGCCCAAACTCTTTTCCTGTCCCCGCATGATCGACTATCAGACTGAAGTGAGTTTTGAATCAGGCAGGAACTGGGCAGGCGAACTCCTTGCGCCTGCGGGGGGATATTCGATCCGCCGTCTGGCGGACACCTTCCGTTATCTGGGCTTCTGATGCCCCGGTTTGGTGACAGGGCATAATTTTCAATATTATAGTTTTTTTTCATTTTCATACTTGACAAGAGCGGTTAAAGGTGATATTGTAATAATGTAAACGTTTACAATCGAACCGGAGAAAAGTTTCATGTTGTCAATAAAGGAAGTTGCCAAACTGACAGGGCTTTCCACGGCGACAGTTTCCCGTGCCCTTGATCCGCGTTATGCGGCGCGGGTGAAGGCTGAGAACCGTGAAAAGATCCTTGCGGTCTGTGATTCAGAAAATTACCGCCCGGATATGGCGGGGCGTTCCTTTGTGACGGGAAAACGTTTCAAGGTCGGATTTATCTCTGCCGATCCTGCCGGAGACTGCGGAAATCAGCTCTTCGGATTTTTTATGCAGGGCGTGACTTTTGAGCTGCAGGAATCCGGCTTCAATCTTCTTCTTCTCGGTTCCCGCCACAGTTCCGGATGCGATGACCGGGTCATTGATTTTCTGCGCTCAAATGTGGCGGACGGTTACATTATCGGTACTTCTCTTATCACCGATAAGGTCGCTAAGGTGATCGCAAACTGTAAAGTGCCTGTATTGCTTCTGGAAAAACAGCAGACAGACTGTGGTGAAGCTCTGATCGTCAGGCGTGATATGAAAAGTGCGTTCAGAGAAATTTGGGCAGATATTTCCCCTGAAACATACAAACAGGTGCTTTTTTGCGCTCAGGAAAGAGTGTTGAACCGCTATGAGATGGCACGGCAGAGTGCCCCAAAAAATGTGGATCTGCCTTTGCTGCTTATCGACTCCGGCAAAAACTTTGCGGAAGTCAGACACTCGGCTTATCTGGATGCACGCCGGAAAATCGCTGAACTGAAACAGTACAGGATCTTCTGGTGCTCGTCTGACCTGACGGCGCTGGGGATCATGGATGCTCTTGAAGAGAACAATTGGAAACTGGGGAAGGATTTCTTTTTGATCGGATTCGATAATATTGAAGCCAATGGCTCTTTTTCTGATACTCCCTTTCTTTCAACCGTTGACAGCTGTTGGGAAAAGATCGGAAAACTTTCAGCGCAACTGCTGTTGGCGGCTATTGAAGGAAAAGTTACTTCCCAGACTGTTGATTTTCAGTTGCCCTATATCCGGCGGAGAAGTTTTCCCGGACAAAAGGGTGAAAAATAATGTGAATTGTTGAGGCGAGGAAAATGATGATAGGAAAATGTGATTCAGTTGTCCCGGAGGCGGCAAGTCGGCGTTGGAACTTCACCTTGATCGAACTTCTTGTGAAAAGATCCCATCTCTGCTGTGATCGTGTTTATGGCAAAGAAGAAGGTTTTTCACCTGCCCATGGGCAGGTGAAGCTGTACAGCTTCACCTTAATAGAGCTTCTTGTCGTTATAGCAATAATTGCTATTCTTGCTGCTATGCTTCTGCCCGCTTTGCAGCAGGCAAGGGAGCGTGCCAAAACGACCGCATGTATCAACAATCTCAAAAGTATTTCGACAGCTATGGTCCAATACTTTGATGATAACAAAGGCTTTTATACCAGCGGTGATTCTCCCTGGACTCTCCCCGGCGGTTCTACGAAATACAATGGCGGTATCTCCGGGCAGCTGGCTCCCTATCTGGGCATGACTCTGAATCGCTTTCTTTACGGCAGAAACAGACATCCCTTCTATTGTCCGGGGGATACGCTCAAACGCTCCCAACTCTATCCTCAGAGCTACGGATTCAATGCATACGGTTCAAACTGTCTCAACGGACTTAAAGTTTTGACTAAACTTTGGGGAACTCTGGTTTACTGCCGTAAACCCGGTTCTTTGCGCCGTCCTTCCATATATATTATGGCCATCGAATACCGTGACAGCAATCTGACTTTGTTCCGGAATCAAAGTGAAGGTTTGGTACGCGGCAGTTTCAATGAAAGTTCTGGCGCATGGAAACAAGTGGTGCACAACGGACTTGCCCGCAATGTGAGCTTTATTGACGGGCATGTCGCCCCGGCGCCTGTGAAAACTGCGTTGATATATCAGAATGCGGACCGGTGGATCTACGACTACAACAACAAGTAACGCTCCGCTGATACATGGGCAGCTGCACTTCAGGCGGTTGCCTTTTTTGCTTGAGACAGAATATCACGATGGCAAACAGTACTTTTTTTAAGAAAGCGCTTGTAATTTTCCCCGATAAGTGGTACATTGGAAATAATGATAGCGGCAGTTGCAAAAATCAGCAAAAATCTCAGCCGCATTTCGCATAAAAGAAAGAGCGGGGAGAGAGCAGGAACTTATGGCGCAGCTTAGAAAAATGGATCTCACGCAGGGAGTCATCCCGATCCAGATCATCAAGTTTATGACTCCCCTTGCCATTACTTTTATCACTCAAATCCTTTTTCATGCGACGGATGTCATCGTGGTGGGGCGATTCGCAAAAAATGCGGAATATGCCGTGGCGGCAGTCGGCAGTTCAGCTCCTGTTACAAGCATATTGATGACAGTTTTTCTTGGGATGGGGGCAGGCGTAAGTGCGGTGGTTGCCCGCTTCATGGGGGCAAAAGATTATAAAAATGTCAGCCGGGCGGTCCATTCCTCTCTCGTGCTGGGGCTTGCCAGCGGTATATTCATACTGGTCATGGGCCATCTTTTCGGCAGAGCCGCTTTTCAGCTGCTCAAGGTTCCGGAGGCTATTATGGAGGACTCTCTTGCCTATTTCAAGATCGTTCTCCGGGGAATGCCTGCCGTGGTGATCTATGCTTTCGGCTGCTGCGTTCTGCGCTCAGTGGGGAAACCCAATCTGCCTATGGTGATTTTGTGTGCATCGGGGATCGTCAACGTGGTTTTGAACATCATACTGGTGGCATGCTTTGATATGGAGATCCTGGGGGTTGCCTATGCCACTGTAACGGCACAGTTCCTTTCTCTTGCAATGATCCTGGGGGTACTTTACAGATCTCACGGCGCTTACAGATTTCTTCCCGGGAAACTTTTTAAGATAGATTTTTCCATATTGAACAAGGTCTGTTACAACGGATTCCCGGCAGGACTTCAGAATGGTTGCTTTGCTATTTCCAATGTTCTTGTTGTCCACGCCAATAACGAATTCGGTCCGGGAGCTATTGCTGCCACTACCATTATCGGATTCGCTGCAGGCGGTCTGATCAACAGTATCGCTAATGCCCAGCATCAGACTATGATCACCTTCACAGGGCAAAACGCAGGGGCAAAGAATAAAGGACGTATTCTGAAAGGACTTTTCTGGGGCATCGGTTACGCTCTCCTGATCGGAATTTCCATCGGCTGGATCGCCCGTTTTACTCTGGATCTCTGGTTGCCTTGCTGTGTTAAAAATCCCAGCAAAGAGATGCTGGAGTTCGCCCGTATCAGAGCGACTTTGCAGCTGCTGCCCGGCTTTCTTTTTATGATCCTTGATGTTGTTTCCGGAACTCTGCGGGGGTTGGGGTATTCAGTGCTCCCCACAGTTATTTCCATGTTTGGGATCTGTCTCTTCCGGGTATTCTGGGTTTTCTGTCTTTTCCCCTTTTTTACAAAAAACTACTGGGTCCTTATTATGAATTTTCCGGTCTCCTATCTGCTGACTTCCACCCTGTTGGGGATCGCATTGTGGATGGCTCTGAAAAAATTCCCGGCTGACCGGCAAACAAAGTTGTTCAAGTAACTGTAAAAACAGCAAAATAATTATCAGGAGTGATCTTGTCATGCCTTCCATAACCTTCGGAAATGCTTTACAAAACTATTTTACAAACCGCTTCCGCCGTCACAGTGCAGCAAGAAAAAAACATATTGATGCACTGAAAAACAAAGCTGATGCAGAAAAATATATCTTTTCAGTGCGAAAAAAGATCAGAAGCATTTTACAATTTCCCAGGGAAAAATCTCCCCTTCTTCCTCAGATCACAGGTAAACTTACCTTCCCGGGGGGCATTATTGAAAAGGTTCTTTTCCGGAGCCGTCCCGGATTTACTGTTTCAGCCAATTTCTACCTGCCTGATGCTCCGGTCGTCTCTCCCCTCCCGGCGATCCTCTACCTTTGCGGACACGCCCACAACGGGAAGAGTTCCACCATGTATCAGAAATTCTGCCGTTCACTTGCCAAACGGGGCTTTGCTGTCCTTATCGTTGATCCCATCGGTCAGGGAGAGCGCAAACAGTTTGATCCCCAATACCCACCTACCCGGCAGCACAATATTATGGGAAAACAGCTTCATCTGACAGGGGAGACTCTTTTCTCATGGCGGATCTATGATGCGGTACGTTCCATGGATTACCTGCTGGAGCGCCCTGAAGTCGATCCCTTCCGGGTCGGTATCTGCGGCGAATCGGGCGGCGGAACTCTGACCACCTGGATGGCTGCCGTTGAGGACCGTGCCGCCTGGATCGTTCCTTCAAGTGTCGCAACCACCTGGCTCCGCAACGTGGAAAATGAAGTGGCTGTCGATACGGAACAAATTCCGCCCGGGGCGGCTGCCATGGGATTGGAATTTGCCGACTTTCTTATTGCCGCAGCGCCCAAACCCATGCTGCTGCTTGGAGGAAAGCGGGATTTCTTTGATCCCAGAGGTTTTGCGGAAATTGAAGCTGAACTGAGAAAGATCTACACCCTTCTCGGCAAAGCTGAAGCCTTTGATTACATGATAGGCGAAGATCACCATGGCATTTATCAGCCTCTCCGGGAAAAAGGATACGAATTTCTCTGCCATTGTGCAGGAGTTCCCAATTTCTGTACAGAGGAGGGCGAAGTTCCTGTCTGCACTGAGGAAGAACTTTATGCAGCTCCTGATGGGCGAGTGCTTGCTCTTCCCTGTGAAAGAAAATTTCACGAATATACCGCGGAAAGGTGCCGGAAACTCAAAGTAAAGCGCAAAGCTCTTCCCCTTGAGCTTCTCAGACTCCGTCTGAAAAAACTTATGGGTATCAAAGAGATTACCGCACCTGAATACAGAAAACTTTCTTACCGTTACTACACCAGCAAAGGAGAATTCCAGAACTACACCCGCTTCGGACTGGAAACTGAATCCGGCGAAGTCATGTGTGTACTGCACAGGTCTGCGAAAAAGGCTCTGTTTTACCTTTTTGAGCAAATTTCCGGAGAAACCTGTCTCTATATTCCTCATGAGGATTCTGTTTCAGAACTTGATTTGCGGGAGCCTCCCCCCGGTGATGCTCTTTACAGTCTGGACTGCCGGGGAGTAGGGGAGTGTATTTCAACGGCGTGCGACCAGATGCCGGAACTGGATCTTTATTATTATTACGGAGTCAACTACCATTTCCCTGCGCTCCATCTTCTCTGGGGTGAGGATATGTGTGGCAAGCGGGTCATGGATATACTGGGCGCCCTGGAACTCATTGCGCCGGTTTCATCCACCGGAAAAGTGGTTCTTGAAGCCAAAGGTCACGGTTGCATTTATGCTCTGCTTACGGCGGTGATTTCTCCCTTTGTTTCGGAACTCCGCCTTGAAGGGCTACCCTGCAGTTGGGGAGAAATCGCTTCGATCCACTGCCCGAAAGATGAAGATTCTCCTCTTTCCATTTTGCCCCGGGATATTCTTTCTGTCACGGACATACCTGAAATCATTGAGACGCTTAAAAAGGCGGGGATGAAGATCTCCGTCAGTTGATCTTCATTCTCACTGTTGAGGCAATTTCAAAACTCCTCAAAGAGGAATCATGCTACCTTTTTCTCTGCGACAATCAAAAGGAGAAAAACATGAATCCTCAAGCACAAAAAAAAGATGTATGCTTTGAAACATACACCTTTTTCAGGGATTGAAAACGGTCACTTCTGGTTCCAGGAACCGGTCTTTTCACGCATCTGCAGATAAGCCATGTCAGCCGTGAACAGATGATCTATGGAGTTTCGGTATTTCATCAGTTTTGCCACAGCCTGACGCAATGCCTCTCTGTCACCGCTGCGGGATATTTTCAGGACTTCATAAGTCCGTTTGGCGTGTTCAAAACCCACCTGAAGGAAACGGACTTTTTCAGAAGCATCCCGATCTTTGGCAGCGGAAACAGCGGCACGCTTCAAAAGTTTTTCACCTTCGGAGAAAAATTCAGGAGAGAAAACCAGATCTGCCGCCTGAAGCCAGTTTTTATGTGTCGGAACACGCTTGATCTTGAATCTTTTGACATGATCCATAAACATTTTCTCCGTTACGGCATCGGAATTGCGTTCAAGGAATTCCACAAATTTCTTTATATCCTGCCGTGCCGGTCCGAATGCGCTGTAATACTCTTCAAGCACTTGATCCACCGTGAGATCCGGACGCGCATTGAGTCTGCCGATGCAATAGTAACTGGCACTCTGGGCACCCCACTGTCCGATCAGAGAATCGTAGGTGATCGCTTGAGCGCCGTTGTTTTTGGCATGCAGAAAAGCATTTCCCAGTTTACGCCCGTAAAAAAGAGGCATATTGTGTCCGCTGTGGGTGGAGTTGGGGCGCAGCAGCAGAGAGGCTCCGGTCTTTTTCCACTCGTCCCAGTTCCGGCAGAAAGCAGCTATCTTCTCATCTGTGAAGGGGAAATAACCGACATTCACGATGCTGATGAAGATCTTGTCATTCAATTTTGCATCATACGGTCTTGACGCGTAATTGGCATAGGCAAAGCCGAATACCAGGACATCCGGATTGATTTTACGCAATTCCTTCTGCACTTCAAGATAAAATCTGCTGTACCGCTTTGCCAGGGAGGGGGCATCGGCAGTACCGCCGCCCCCGTCAACAGCACTGAGCGCGGGAAAACGCTTTTGCACCACCGGAATACTTGAGCCGTTCCAATAGGGATGCGCATCAAATTTCGCCTTTTCCTCCGGAGCATCCCAGGCACGGCATCCGGCGCAGACGCACATGCCGGGGGCGTCATTTTCCCCGACATTCATCCTGCCCCGGTTGAAGGGTCTCAATTTTTTGTTGTTGTATATGGCTTTGTAATCTTTTGCTATCTGCTGGAGCAGTTTTTTGCTTGAAACACACATCGTGACAGATGCCCCGGTCGGATCACCATCAAGGGGTCTTCTTTTGCCGTCCGGAAGCAAACTGAAAAACTCCGGATTTGTTTTGCCGAAACGCTTCCAATAACCTTTGAAACTGTGATTGGCAGAAAACTGCCGGATGGGAAAACAAAATCTCTGACGCCACAGCCAGCGCTGCTGGGCTTCATCAAATTTCTTCCCGTTCTTCCAGTTTTTATAGTCGTATGACGGATGAGCTGCGGTAGTGCCGAAGCGGGATGTATTGCTCCAGTGACCGCCTTTTCTTGCAAAGGGAACCTTTATCCGCGGTGCGGGATCGCGCCGGAATGAGATACCTGATCTGCCCGGCCAGATATACCGGACTCCCATTTCCCGATCAAGAAAATCATAAACGGCAAAAAGAGTTCCTGCGGAAATACCGATTCCGCCGTTTTTGCGGTTTCTCGCCAGAGAATCAATGGAGTCATTGCCGATGAAAAACAGTTCATTTCCGCGTCCGTCGATCTGATATTCAAAGTTTTTCATGCCGTCAGCGGTAAGACCGTTTTTTGCCGTTCTCCGGCAGGGTCCGAAATAAATGCGGGCGCTGAATTTTCCTTGCGGCAATTTATCTTCGGAACACACCTGCGGGCGTTTGCCGGTGATAAGTCCCCAGTGATACCGGAATTCATCCGCCGCCAGACGGGTGGTTTCAGCGGCATTACAGGGAACGACCAGAAGCGGAGCACTCAAATCCAGAGTTCCGGGAACCGTTTTTTTCACGGTTTTACGGGATGAAGTGACTGCCATATCAGAGACATCAAAACAGGAAAGTTCACCGGCATAGGCGGTAACAAAAAGTTTGCCGTTATCCAATTTTATTCCGCTTACCGGACTGCCGCAGTCCCGGCTCCAGAGCTTTTTTCCTGACCCCGTGTCAAGAGCGTAAACATTTCCATCCGCAGCTCCGCAGAAAAGCACTTTTCCGGAACAAACAAGAGTTCCGTCAACTGAGCGCAAAGGCGCCTTGCCCGCTGCGGCTCTGCCGGGAGCAGGCATGAATTTCCACTTGAGTTTGCCGGTTTTAAGATCAACGGCGCAAACGCCGGAGTCCGGAGTGCCGGAGTAAAGGAGCTCATTGACAACAAGAGGAGTAAATCTGCCGCCCTTGCCGGGGGAAAATTCAGGATATGTACGCTTTACCTTACCGGTTTTAAGATCAAGTTCGCATAACAGATCACCGTTCACGGCAAAGAGTCTGCCGCAACTGTAAACCGGAGCGGAAAAGTTGAAATTTCCGGACTGCCACAGCAGTTTTCCACTTGCGGCATCGACAGCACAGCGTTTGCCGGCATCATTACCGATGACATATTTTCCGGCAAGAACGTTCAACGCACCGGAGCCGCAGCGCGGCTTTTTGCCCTGCTTGTTTTGGGTGTTCCAGAGAATTTTTCCGGAATTGGCATCAAAGGCTTTCAAATGATCTCCGAAACCGGCGATCACTTTGTTTTCAAAAAGGATGACACCCTGACCGTAAAACACGCCGTTCTGCGGAGAAAAACGGTTCCGCCACTTCAAAGAACCGCTTTTGCTTTCCAGAGCGTAAACGTTTCCGTCACTGTCGGAGGCAATAATCGTGCCGTTTTTCAGCTGCATCGAACCTATGACCGAATTGGCTGTTTTGAAATGCCACACTTTTTTACCGGTTTTGCGGTCAAAGGCGGCAATACCGTGATGCTTGCCGTTCAGCACATCACTGAGTCCGGCATAAACCTGATTTTTGTCGGCAAGGGGTTCCGCAGAAATAAAACTGCCGCCCTCACTTTTCCACTGCCAGAGCATTCTTTTATCCTTTGCCGGAGCAGAGAAGGAAGCATCGATCAGGCTGTGCAGACGGCGGAAAGCTCCGTGGCGGTCAAATTCATAAACCCCGTAAGCGGCGAAGGGCATTCCGCCTTTTACTGATGAGACCCCGTAATGCCGGATCCCGGCAAGCTCATAAGTTCCGCACATGTGATTATGCCCGTGGATAAAAGCGATGATCTCATATTTTTGCGGCTGAATGATGTCAACGGCTTCTTTGTGATCGAATATGGTCGCGTGTCCGAAAAACACGATCTTCTTTCCGGGGGGAATCAGGTCAAGATCTTTTTTGACCCAACGGTCAAAATCCTCAATTTTGTAGGAAACAGGTTTATCACTGCGCTGTCCTCTGCCGTCCCAGATCATAGGGACAACGACAAAATGGATGCCGTTTGAGTCAAAAGAATACCACAGAGGTCCGCAGTGGGTCAGGTAGGCATCGTCGCCGGATTTCCCTTTGGTGAAATCGTGATTGCCGATGGTGAAACGGACAGGGACTCCCATCCTTTTGAATGTAAAATATTTTGCCGCAAACTGCAAGCCCGCCGTGGTGTTAGGAGCAATATCACCGGTGTAGACCAGAAAATCAGCCGGATTTTTCCGGAGTTCATTTTCGATGACCCGCATCCAGCGGCGTTCAGCGGCGATCTCGCCGTCGGAGATCTGGACAAAACGGGCAGGTCTCTGCCATTTCACCAGCGGGAAATCGGCTTTTTCACCGGTTGTCCGGTAAAATCTGCCGTTTGCCCGGTATCCTTCGGGAACACTGATATAAATGTGTCTGGCACCCGCAGCCGGAGCGAGAGAAAAGGTTCCGTCGGCAGCAGTTTTCACGATAGTCCTGCCGTCGGTCACTGCAACACCGGAAATGCCCGGTTCGTTATTGTTGCGGAAACCGTCTCCGTTGGCATCAAAAAATACGGTCCCTGCTGAAAGCGATGCAACGCAAAACAGTAGAATTGCTGAAAAAAACTTATTTTTCATAATTTGTTTGTCCATAGATCAATTACTGATTTCCCGCCAATCCCCAGAACTTGCGGTTGAAAGGTTTGTTCTCGTCGGTATTGAAACAGGAAGCTAAAAACGGATAATCGACATTTGCCACATGGGTATCAAGAAAAAGAGTCGGAACGGTTTTACCGCTGCGGTGCTGGACACGCAGCTCATTTTCTCCCCAGCCCGGTGCGGCTTTGGCTTTCACTTTGACCTTGGCATTCATGTGATAGCTCACGCCGCAATACATGATCGAACACGCTGCAAAATTCTTGACCGTATCAAGCTGACTGGGAACACTTCTCCGGCGCATGGCTTTGTCATATTTCAAGTGAAGATCTGCGCCGTGATAATAATTAAGACCGTAAGTACTGCGGGGAAAGTTACCTACACCGCTGTACTCTGTGGAAGGACATACCCAGTACCCTTTCTCACGATCGCCTTTATCATCACTGGTAAAGGCATTGGGAGCAAAGGTAGATGGTTTTCTCTCAGTTCCCCCCAGCTGGGCATAGAAATAACCGACTGCATTATTTTTATTCGGATCGACAGTAAAATTTACTTTGCGCGATTTTATTTTGTAGTTGGCGTAGGCTTCAGCATAAAGCGTGTAAGCGTGACCGAACTGCTTGAGCTTGTTCTGACAGGTGACCACCCTTGCCTTTTCCCGCGCCTGCTGCAGCGCAGGCAGCAGCATCGCCGCAAGGATCGCGATGATCGCAATGACAACAAGAAGCTCTATGAGGGTGAAGCCCAGCTTCACCAGCCCGTGACCGGGGAGAGTACTCAGAAGAACAAAATCAATTTGTTTCTCAAATTTATTCATTTTTATCCTCCCGATTTCTTTGGCAAAGTTTCAAATATTGAGATGCTGCCTGAATAAAAAAGATCGTTCCCAAGTCGCGCACATGATAAGGCAGACGGTCGGTTCCGTCCGGGGGCAAGACTTTTTCAATGATCACTCCCCTCAAATTGGGATCAACGGTTTCAGTAAGCTGCATCGAACAGCAGAACTGCAGCGCGCGTTCCGCCAGTCTGAACCATTTTTCATCGCCGCTGTCACCTCCTGCTGCCATAAAACATCTTGCGGCACAAGCAGAACCGCTGGTAGCATGGCCGAAACTGTCCGTATTGAAATCGCTGTAAGTAGCGCGGAACAATCCGCCATCCTTACGCAAAGCCTTTTCGTACCATGCTGCGGAGCGGTAAAAGAGTTCTCTGAAGCGTTCATCTCCGGTCTCTTTGCAGATTTCAAGCATGGGCAGCCCCCACCAGAAGGCGTGACGCGGATGGATGCGTTCCAAAGACCTGGAACAGGGGATAAAACTCATCCAGTTACCCGGCGGATCTTCCAGTTCGAGCAGATGTTCCGCCGTATCCAGAGCGATCTTGCGGTATGCGGGGTTGCCGGTGAGGCGATATCCGGTGAGAAACACAGCATCATCAAGGAGAGGACGGTTTTGTGAAGATATGATACCGAAAACAAACTCATCACGTTCTGAGTTGTAAATATCCTTAAAAAGTCTCTTATCCGGCATCCAGGCATTTTTTGCGACCCAGTCAAGAGCAGCGAGTGCCGCTTCGCGGAAACGCATATTGCCGGTTGCATCGGCAAGCATGAAAAGTCCGTCAAGAGTTTCCAGAGAAGCCGAGGTATTGATTTCATCCGCCTTGACCTCTCTTGCCGGAAAAAGTCCGTCTTCGCGCTGATTTGCGAGCAGGAACCCGGCAGAAAAAACGGCATCTGCCAGCAGATCTTTTTTCTCAAGGGCATCAGCGGCCATGACCAGAGCTTTCACCGCCTGTCCGGTATGCCAGTAAGGGCAGCAGCAGCCCCATTTTTTTTCCGCGGCATTGTATTCTCCGCGGATAGCTCCGCGCCACTCCTTGTAGTTCATAGCCTTCCCCAGTTCTCCTACCGGAGTGTTTTCATGGCAGCACCCCGGACCGGTCAGCCAGCCGACAGCAGCCAGAACATGTTCTTTAAGTTTGTTTTGATCCAATAAAAACCGCATATTGCCTCCTTAAAAATAAAAAAAACATGAAAAAAATTTGCACATTATTTATAACGTGATATATTATACATCATCAATATACAAATAACAATAGCACTTTTGAAGCATATCATGTCACATTCTGAACGAAACTCTTTACCACTTGACAGCCGTTTTTCCATGTATCCGCGTGAATTTGACTTTTTTGTCCGCTCGATCGGACACTTTTACCTGCCGCCGGATAAAAGGCAGCGTGAGAAGGAAGCGGATTTCGGAGAGATTTTCTGGTGTTTGGAAGGTCGTGGTATTTTCCATGACAAATTCGGCAATAAAAACATATTGCGTCCGGGCTGGATCTGGTATTATCCGCCGGGTTCCCGTCATGTTTATTATCCGGATCATTGCGG
>JAFTIE010000109.1 GCA_017457065.1 Lentisphaeria bacterium | reverse complement strand
GTCAAAGCGCCCTCGCTTCGATCTGATAAAGGGAGCGTTTTCGGCTGTTACCTTGCAGGTAGCACCCTCAAACTACCCTTTACAGCTCTTTGCGAATGACATCTTTGCCATTTTTTGAATGACTTTTGAAATTACCTCATTCCGCTTGAAAAATCCGGGGAAGGTGTTTATATTATCTGCAGTTCACTTTAATTTGCATTCAGGCGGTTTGTTATGGAATCCACCCCTCTCAAGATAGCGGCATATTGCCGGAGCGCCGCAGAGAAAGTTTCCGGCAATATCTTTTTTGCCGGATTTGCCCCCCGATGCTGCAATGGGGTCAACAACTACAACCGTTTTATCTTCTGTCTGGAAGGCAGAAAACATATCATTTACGGTGATGGAGAAAAGGTCTGCGACCGGCTTCTTCTGCCCGGTGATGCTGTCTTTGTTCCCGGCAACGGGGAGGAGGAGGAAAAATGGGATCTTCCTCATACCATGATCTCCTGCGTTTTTATGAGTTCGTACACAAGGGTGATCTACATCGACCATTGCCGCAAACTCAACGAAAAACCTGTGGCAAAGTGCTTTTACCACATCCCCAAAGAGTACATTTCAGGGGACGGCAAGATCGCTGAGGCGATACTTGAACTCAAAGGGGATGCCCCCGAAATCAGCCGGCAGCTTCTGCGGACACTGCTGGAGCTTATCACGGACTCTCTGTGCAAGATCCCGGCTCAGGCGCCCCGCTCCCCGGAGTGGGGGCGGATCTGCGACGCAATGCACAACCTTTTCAGAGGTGACATTACCCGTGCGGATGTGGCGGAGTTCGCCGGAGTGACCCCTTCTCAGCTTTCCCGGATCATATTGAAAAACAGCGGCAAATCCTTCCGTGAAATGCTCAACGATCACCGTCTGGAGTATGCTCTGGGGCTGCTGCAGAACAGCTCCATGCCCATCGGCGAGATCGCAAGTTCCAGCGGATTTTCCTACACCAGTTACTTCATCCGGCTCTTCCATGAGCGCTACGGCGTTTCTCCTGAGCATTTCCGTAAGGCGCACTTTACTCTGCCAAAAAATGAAAACCGCAGCGGAAATAACCTTTGAAAAGCATCTTCCCTTGACAAAATCCTTTTGCGGATGTATCTTTTGTTTTTGAGGAAATTTCAAAACTCCTCAAAATTGTCAAAGTGCCCTCGCTTCGATCTGACAAAGGGAGCGTTTTCGGCTGTTACCTTACAGGTAGCAAGTGCAAACTACCCTTTGCAGCTCTTTGCGAATGGCATCTTTGCCATTTTTTGAATGACTTTTGAAATTACCTCTTTTGACAAAGGAGCAACTGTTGACGATGAAAAAGAAAAATTGGCAGAGCGCTTTTAAAAACACTCTGCCTGTGATGATGGGATATCTTGCCATGGGCGCCGCCGCAGGCATCGTGCTGGCGGGGACTCTGCCCCGGCTGCCGGCAACGCCCCTGTGGGGAACGGTCAGCAGCGCTTTGAGTATTTCAGGCGCATTGCAGTTCATTATGGTAGGGTGGATCAAAGAGGGCATCGCCCTGACCGATGTGGTGCTTTTGACCATCTTCCTCAATTTGCGCTACGCCATGTACGGATTCTCTCTCATTGAGCGCTTTGAAGGGATCCCCCGGTGGAAAAAGTGGTATCTCATCTGGACTTTGACCGATGAAACTTATGCTTTGCAGTGTGCTGACAAACGGGCGGATAAAAATGACTCCGTGGACTACTGTCTCAAGGTGGCTTTTCTGGATCATTGTTACTGGATCTCAGGAGTCACTCTGGGAGCTCTGGCAGGGAGCGCACTCCCCTTTGACTGCAAAGGGATCGACTTTGCCATGACCGCTTTGTTTCTGGTGATCCTCACCGATCAGCTCCGTGAAAAAGTCAACCGTCTGCCTGCGTTGACCGGCTTCGGGGCGGCACTGCTGGCAAGGATCTTCTTCAGCGTTGACCGTATGCTGATACCCGCCATGGCGGTCATGACGCTGGTCTTTCTGCTGGCACGGAAGAAATTTGAAGAAGAGAGCGTGAAAAAATGAATTCAACTCTCACATACGCTTTTCTGATCGTACTTCTTGCATCGTTGACCACGGTGCTGCTCCGTGCTTTCCCCTTTATCGCTTTCGGCAGGAATAAGGAGACGCCCCCTCTGATCCGCTATCTGGGGAGCGTTATTTCTCCCGCCGCCATTGCCATGCTCTGTGTCTACTGTTTCTGTTCCCACTGGCAGAGCCGGGGCGTTCCGGCAGGGGGAGCGGAGTTTATTGCAGGCACCGTTGTGGTGGGGTTGCAGTTGTGGAAACGCAACCCTCTTCTTTCCATACTGGCGGGGACGGTGGTCTATATGATACTTGTTCAGCAATTTTGAGGAGGAAAATTTTTATGAAGGTACTGCTTGTCAATGGAAGTCCCCATAAAGAGGGATGTGTCTTTACTGCTCTTTCTGAGATTTCTGAAACTTTGAAAACAGAAGGCATTGACTCCTCTATCTTCTGGATCGGTAACAAGCCCGTGCAGGGATGCGCCGCCTGTTACGCCTGCCGCAGCGGGCATGAAGGATGTGTCTTTCAGGACGAAGTCTACACAGCTCTTGTCAGAGAGATCAAAGAGTGCGACGGCATTATTCTTGGTTCTCCTGTGTATTATGCGGGACCTGCCGGATCTTTGTGTGCGCTCCTTGACCGGGTTTTCTTTTCTCAAGGCGCACTTTTGAGCCGCAAGCCCGGTGCCTGCGTGGTCAACTGCCGCAGAGGAGGCGCCAGTGCCGCCTTTGACCGGCTGAACAAGTATTTTACTTTGCTCCAGATGCCGGTGATCTCAAGCCAATACTGGAACTCCACCCACGGCATGACTCCTGATGAGGTGAAACAGGACCTTGAAGGGCTGCAGACCATGCGTGTTCTGGCACGGAACATGGCACATTACCTCAAGAGTCAGGCGGCGGCGGGGATACCTTTTCCCGAGCCGGAAGAGCGTGTTTCCACCAATTTTATCAGAGTGTGAACTTAAAATACTCTGAAAGAGCCTGACAGAATCCTGCAATGTCCGGGAACCGGAACTGGGTATAACGGTCATAAGGGGTGGGCTGGTCGTTGACAATGACCACTTTACCGCCCCGGTCCAGTGTGATCCGGGGCAGATTTGCCACGGGAGTCACTGTCAGACTGCTGCCCAGCACCAGCAATATGTCGGCTGAGCCGCACTCCCTGAAGGCACGTTCAAGGGCATCTTCGGGGAGCATTTCTCCGAAAAAGACCACTTTGGGCTTAATAACTCCGGAACAGCTTTTGCACAGGGGCACTTCACCCTTTTCCCCTTGAGGGAGCACTTCAGACAATGCGTACTCTGTGCCGCATGAGGTGCAGTAATGGCTCCCCATGGTGCCGTGGAGTTCCACCACGTCAAGGGCTCCGGCTTTTGTATGGAGCGTGTCGATATTCTGGGTGAAGATCCCCTGACAGAGCCCCCGTTTCTGCATGGCGGCAAGGGTTTTGTGGGCGCTGGAGGGCTCTTTTGAGAGCATGGGGTAGAGGAAATCTGCGGCGTAACGGTAGAATATTTCAGGTTTCTTCCGGAAAAGATCAATGTCAAAAAGTTCTTCCCGTTTGACTCCGTAGAGCAGATCTCCTTTAGTGTAGAATCCGTTTTTGCCCCGGAAGTCGGAGATCCCGGATAAGGTCGAAACTCCCGCGCCGGTGAGGACAGACACACGGTTTGCCCTTTCAAGCATTTCAAAGCAGGTTTTCATTTTTTCAAATATTTCCTGACTGTGTTTCTGGCAGTTTTAAGCACTTCGGCAGTTTTGCTCAGATTGTGATTGTTTTTTTCGTAGACCCGATTGACATGGAATTTGACCGCTTCATCCAGTTCATCGGGGTACTCTTGTGCCGTTTCGGCTGAAAAAAGCCCTTCAATAGTTGCTTTGTGTTCCCGGAGCAGCTTTCTGAAATCATATTCCTCCAGCACGATGGCGCGTTCCAGCAAGTTGCCCAGTTCCCGGACGTTGCCCGGGAAATCGTACTCCTGCAAAGCATTGATCTGCTCCTGAGTGAGCCGTTTTCTGAACTCCCGCAGCCAGGTGCTGTTGGCGATGGCGCCGATATCCTCTTTGCGTTCCCTGAGGGCAGGGGCGTGGATCTGGACCACGTTGAGACGGTGGAAAAGATCTTCTCTGAATTTGCCTTCACGGACCATGGCGGGCAAATTCCGGTTGGTGGCGGTAATGAGCCGCACATCAACAGAAATTTCTTCCCTGTCGCCGATACGGGTGAAGCGTCCGCCCTCAAGGACACGGAGCAGCAAACCTTGTGCCTCAAGGGGGAGTTCCCCTATTTCATCCAGAAAAAGGGTTCCTCCGTTTGCCATTTCAAAGAGTCCCCGTTTCAGCTCATTGGCTCCTGTAAATGCCCCCTTTTCGTGTCCGAAAAAACGGTCTTCAAGTAAACTCGGGTTGACGCTGGCGCAGTTGAAAGCGATAAAGGGTTCATCCCGCCGGGGGGATTTTGAGTGGACCAGCAAGGCGATGGTCTCCTTACCGGTACCGCTTTCCCCCAGGATCAGCACCCGTGCACGCTCTTTGGGGGCGATGAGGTCGATCCGGGCATGGAGCGCTTTAACGACAGGGCTGTTTCCCTGTATTTCACGGTGTCCGAAACGCTTGCACTGTTCGATCATATTTTTTTCAGTTTCACTCCAGCGGGATTCCGGATCGCCGTTGGCAAGGTGGCGGATCGCTTTGCCGTATGCTGCTTCATCCTGATAGTTGCGGTAGTAATAAGAAGCGGCATCAAGAAGCTCTCTATAATGTTTCAGCGCCGGTGCAAGTTTGACACTCTGTTTTGTCAGGGGCAGGATGTCTTTGCAGGGAATATCGAAACAGGCACTGACGGCTTCGGTGAGAGAACCGTCGGTTTTCAGATAAATGTCAAGATTTTTTCTGACGGTACCGCCGATGTTTTCGGGGATCTCCATGGAGCTGATCCAGCGGACTTTGACCTGCTCTTTTTTTAAATTTTCAAGGGCATTCCCCAGAAGTTCCGGATCTCCGATCAAGCCGACGCCGAGGATCACAACTTCGTCATATCCTTTGAGTTCCATCAGATACTCAGGGAGTCTGCGGGTACTGATACCCAGTATATCTGCATCTTTGATTTTCCGCAGTGCGATAGCTGCGGCGCAGGCGTAATCCTCCCAGAACCATCCGGTCAATATAAGCGTTTTCATCTTCTGCCTTCCAAAATTTGAATAGTGACTGTTCAATATATAATCTAATCCCGCCTGTGCGTTTTTGCAAGGCGGGATCAGATCATATTTGAAAGAAATCAGAATCCGAATTTGGCTTTTGCGGCATTTCTGAGACAGCCGGGTTTGGCGGCGCTCTCTCTTTCAAGAGATTCCAGGCGCATGGCGTTGGAGTCTCCTTCAATGTAGTAGAGTGCCTGCCGTACCGTCCTGAAATCTCCGGGGGCAAGGTTTTCAATGGCGTTGAGCCGTGCCGTTTCTGCCGGGGTCAGCGTGGTCTTGAACATTCTTTCAAAGAAGATTTTCTTGCCTTCGTCGGAAAGAAAGTTGAACTCCAGCTTAAAGGTGAATCTTCGCATGATGGCGGGGTCAAGATTCTTAAGAAAGTTGGTGGCACCCACCATGACACCATTGAAGTTTTCCATCTGGTGGAGCAGTTCGTTGACCTGAGTCACCTCCCAGCTGCGGATGGAGCGTTCACGGCTCTGAACCATGCCATCGATCTCATCCAGAAAGAGGATGGCATTTTCCGCTTCAGCTCTGGCAAAGGCGTTTTTGATATTCTGTTCGGTGCCGCCCACATACATGTTGAGCAGATCACTGCCCATACAGACGTGGATCTTTCTGTCCAGCTTTTCGCCGAGGTATTTGACGAACTCTGTCTTACCGGTACCGGGAGGACCTGAAAGCAGAAGATTCATTCTGGGACGGTCAGGAGAATTGGCGGCAGATTCGCTGTAGAATTTACGTACGGCACCCACGATGGTTTCCAGTTTGAGCTCCCCTTTGATGTTGAGTCCTTCCAGAGAGTAATCTTTGGCAGGCATCAGTTTGTCGTCGGCTTTGCTGTCAATGCCCATGAGTTCGCAGTGGATCTCCAGGAGTTTGTTGAGTGCGGCTTCAGCTTCAGCTTTCGGGGGGGCGAGGATGGCGAGATTTTTCAGAGCCTGAGTGATCCCCCCGGCGCTCACAGGGAGCCGGGCTGCCAGACGGGAAAGCATTTCAGGAGTGAAGTACCTTTTGAGCTTCATCTTCCTGATGTTGTTTTCCCAGATCGCCACTCTTTGAGCCGTATTCAGAGGCTCAAAACAAATGGAGTAGTCAAACCGGCGGCGACTGGATTCATCCAATGCCCCGGGGGGAGTATTGGTGATCCAGATCACCGGATGTTTGAGGGTATCCAGCACTGCATTGAGTCTGCCCTTTTCATTGGTGGCGCTGCCGCCGAAAAAAACGCCAAAAGAGCTGCCCTGGAGCATTTCGTCTGCCTCATCAACGATCAGCAATCCCCTGCTGTTCCCCAATCCCTTGTCGCAAAGCTGCAGTGCCGCAAAACGGAAGTTGGTGGAGGAGTCGGAGCTGCTCCGGTTGCAGTCGCTGAAGGACTGAGCGATGTTGTAACACTCAAGTTTCAGCTCTGCCCCCAGACTCCGGGCGAAACTGCTTTTTCCCGTTCCCGGGGTGCCGTAGAAGAGTACATTCACAGGTCTTCCTGAGTTCAGGAGCTGCTTCAGCATGGGGCCGTGGGTATTCCCGAGTTCGCCGTAGAAATCCCAGGGCAGAGGAGCACTCTTGAGTTTATTGAAAAATCTGCTTGAAAGAAGATCATCTTTAAGTCCTGACAAAAAGTCCTCAAGACGGTAGC
>JAFTIE010000011.1 GCA_017457065.1 Lentisphaeria bacterium | reverse complement strand
CATCTGCATACATTGGAGCATTGGGTTTGGAACTGTCGTTTACGCTCCCTCCTGTAACACGTGTAGAAGTAGGATGAAGATCCCACTTCCAATCATCAACAGGGAAATGATGCTGTGTTTCCCCTTTTACCGGCACATAGGCAAAAGATGGCTTATCAACATTGCGCCAATCATTCATTTTATCCTGAACGGATCTTGCATTAAGATTTTGTCTTGGATCAATTGCCTCCATGCCTCCTGCAAAAGCAATTATTGCGTTGTTGGGAGCAAACGCCTCATTAAATTTATCCTTGTCACCATCGCATAAAGTAATCCCCGGGGCAACCTCCCTTGGTGAGCCCTCTTTTTCAACTGTCACAAAATCAACGCCTATTTTCGATGAACCACTGTCATCGTACAACACCAAATTGCCCAAATTGAACTTAACTTTAGAAATTTCAATTTTGATTTTAGACAACTCCACCTCTATCTTTGAAATAACCTTGCCATCAAAAACGCTTCCATGTGCAACTTTCTCTTTAATACCATCAGTAAAGTCAGCATTCAGTGAAACTGTTTTGTTAAACTGGATATTTTTCAGCCAATAGGGACCACCCCCGGAAAATTCCCCTTTTTTAATCGACAGTTCAAACGGAGCTGTGTTGCTTGCAAACCCCCCACCAGTACTCTCTGCTGAGACGTCATCAAACTCTTGATCTTTTAAAAATACTTTTTCAACCTCTTGTCCCCCCTCATTTACCTTTTCAAAAAAGGTTGCCTTACCGCCAATAGTAACTTTAAGCACAAGTTCCAAATCGGTGATTTTTCCAGCAAAACCGTATGAAGCAATTGAATCTGGAATCATATTACGATAAACTTTGATCAGCTCGACCCAAGCTTCTGATTGTGCCTCAGCAGAAAATGTATATTTCTCCCCTTGGTTAAACTTGGGATTTTTGATTTGAAAACCAAAACCGATCTCATTGATATAAGGTGTTGCCTCATTTCCTGTGTACTTTGGAGGAGTTGAAGTAGGCTCATCATCCGTAATCCATGTATCAGCAGGTTTATCGCTGGTGGGGATAGAATCATCATCGCAGTAATCATTCAAGTTGGCAGCGATCTGCTTACGCAAAGACTCTACGGAAGGAAATGCACCAATTTCAGCATCAACAGCTCCTGTCCCTCTATCTCCGATACTGCGCAAAAACGGCAGACCGATGGGATTGGGAGTTGTGGCAGTCAGATAATCATTGTCTCTCACTTTGCTGTCATCAAATTTACAGTCAGCCGAATTTGCAGCAGGAGCAGTCAAACGGTCAAGGACATGGGCACTGTTTCGCAGGGCAGCTAAATTGCTGTCATTCTCGCCTGAACGTAAAAATCTTGAATACCATGGATCTGTACCGCTGCTGTGCTTACCTAAATTGAAACGGGGATACCAGTTGTAACCGTCAGAATAAGCCTCACGGGCAACTCTGCCTTTTCCTTCAACAAATATGTTTCTGAGCCAGCGCTTTCTATTTTCGACATCCTTTGAACTTCCATAAAAAGGGTTTGGCGTATTGGAACTGGAAAGCAAATTGATAAAATTATCAAACTCATACTGCCCATCGACGCGTTGAGAATTTTCATCTCCCCAGTATGTGAGGAACATATTGTTCAGACCGGGAATGATAAGTTCGTCAACATCAGCTCCCCAACGGTGAAAATGGGGGATCCTCGGATTGGTGGCGGCAGGGGTTGTACCGGCAATACCATTGGCTCCTGAAGTCACACCATACAAAGAAATCCTTGAAAGAGATGTCTGAGGCAACACCTGATAAGCATAACGCGCTACAATAGGATTACTTGTATTGGTCGTTGTATCACCGGCACTTTCAACGCCATTTTGATGAACGTAAATCCATTTGGCAGCGCTGTTCTTTCCCCAATACCAGGGAGTATCATATTTCTTTTCAACATTCAGCTTGGAATCATTTCCTGATAACTGATCCTGACTTACAGCAGCTAATACACTCCCTGTTGTTTGAGTATCTCCTGCAACATTTAAATTGCCGGCGCTGATACGGCTGAAAACACTTGATGCATCTGCAGCATAAAAAGTCGCATGATCCCGTGCCTGAATGAGATTGAACAAGGTCAAATGTGCAAGGGCACGATCAACAGCACTGCGTGCTAAAAATCTTGAAACACTTGACTCCTGACTGTTGAATGCGATTTTTTGCGAGATGAGAGAGTTCCCCAGAAAAGCTAATCCCATAACAAGGATCAGTGAAAGGATACCCAACGCAAAAAGAAGCGCAACACCTTTCTGATGTTCAGTATTGGTCATATCCAGCCTCCACTTTCCAACGGTCTCCGATATAAATACGGCGCACAAATGTTAACTGCTTTTGAAGTCTGTGATCTCTGGCGGCAGCAGTTTCAGTTCCTGTGGCACTGCCCCCCTTCATTGTGATCCAGGCGGTAAAGTCCTCATCCTTTAAAACAGACAGCTCGATTTCAACAGCCGCAGGCACACAGAAGATATCACCTGTTGTGGGGAGAAGATTACCGGAATAATCATAAGCTCTTATTCTGAAATCTGTGACATTTTTCATCAACTCGATCCTGTGATTGGAAACTGTTGACAATTTTCCGTTCAAATTGGTTCGCAGATCCACCAATGCGGCAGAAGCCGCCACCGTGTTTCCTGAACTATTCAAAAATTCAGGAAAATAACGTGAAAACACATTCCCGTTTCCTGTAGAATTATCATTGGAAAGTACTGTCAGATAAAGCTTGTAAAAAGGGTCTGTGTCTCTATTGTACGGCGAGGCAGCTGTTAAACCGAAGGGCTCTGTTGCGTTTGGCAACTGCACTCCGATAAAACGTATCGGATTACTCCCCGGCAAGTCAACATTTGTT
This sequence comes from Lentisphaeria bacterium, assembly GCA_017457065.1. Classification (GTDB taxonomy): domain Bacteria; phylum Verrucomicrobiota; class Lentisphaeria; order Victivallales; family Victivallaceae; genus UBA1784. The sequence continues at coordinate 25,528 of JAFTIE010000011.1, read as the reverse complement.
TTCACAGCAAAATACATCTTTCCCGGGCGACTTGTCAGAGGATCGATTTGATACGGAAAATGTCCAATCTCGCCCGGAGCAAGGCTTGCCGTTGAATAATAGGTTGCACCGATCAGGGTGGAAAGCATATTCATGGCAATACGTGCATCTGAACTCACGTCTCTGCGTTTTTCAGTATTAGTCCATGTAAGACGCATACCGCTGAAAAACTGCATAAACAGCACCAGCAATATGCTGAAAACACCAAGTGAAACCAGAAGTTCAACCAGTGTAAAACTGTATTTTCTGCTATATTTTTTCATGGCAAAAATCTGTTGTATTTATCGTTGAAAATTTCAATACGGTAAATCTTGCTCTCACGGGCAGCCATTTCCACATCAGCGGGATATGAAATCCGGACTTCGACCACTCTGCGGCACAAATTTTGTGCATTTTGAGAATCAGCATCCCGCAAATCAACTGCACCGGCACCGCCTGCTGTCTGCAAATCGTTTCTCTGCGGATCGTGAGGATGGGTGAGCATAATATCCGCAGGCTGAATGCTTCTTACTTCAGCGATCGCAGAAAATGTGTGACTGTAACGGATCGGCACCCCGGTACCATCGACCTCTGTAACAACCAACTGCCGGTAGAGCAGATCTCTGCCGCCATTTGCAGAAACAATACTGTTTTCATTTGTGTCCAGAGCAGTTCCAAAAGCCGCAAGGCTGACTCCAGCTTCATTTCCCCAGCTGCCGGAATTCAAGAGCGGGAAAAGCGTCTGGATCGCGCCCCAACTGTTGGAACTTGCCTCAGCAGCCGCTCTCTGGCGGACGTGAGTCAATATGCTCTCAACAGCATCAGGCACACTGTTCATTTGCACAGCATCATTGCCTGACCGCAGACCGGAAGTAAACAAAACCATTACGCTGGAAATACCGATCGCAATGATTGAAATTGCCAAGATGATCTCAATCATATTGAAATAAAATCTTCTGATCATCTGTAATACTCCACTTTTCCGGTAACACGATTAACTTTCAGCACCCGATAGTTATGTATGGCTCCGCCGGGAAAAATCAAAGAAGAGCCATCATTCATTGCTTCCGCAACAACCAGATACACATCATCAGAGCTCCTGACATTCCCATTGGGAGAAAAAACGATTGCACAGCTGGCAGGAGAGCTGGTTGTACTTGGCGCAAGAGTTCCGCTCACATCCTTGAGGGGTTTGGCATCAGCTGCCGCAGAACCATTATAAACCAATGTATCCAGCCCGGAATTTGTCCCCATGCTCTGAGCACTTCCTGTTGCGGCAATTTGTGAGGATTGATTTGTAACGTAAACGAGATAAGCCCCCCGTTCAGGAGTACTCCATTCCTCATCGGGGACCCAGCTTTTGAAGGTTGCAACATTTGACTCAGGACTCCAATCAACATAGCACATGCGGGAACCGCCGAGACGGGCGGCTTGTTCTTGAGAATCAGCCCAGGTCGTTGTGGTGCCGTGGGGGAGGATGAGGGCGACGTGGCGGCGGGAGCTGGCGGCTTGGGATTGGGCGCGCTCCAACCGGAGTTTCAGGTTTGAGGCGAGGCGGTCGACGGCACTGCCCGTGACCATGCGGTTGAAGGCGGGAAGCACAACGCCCATCAGAAGAGAGGCGATGCAAATTACCACCAGCAATTCCACCAGCGTAAATTTGTTGTGTCTCATGTTCTTTCAGGCTCCCTTGGGTTCCGACTTTCTTCAGGTAAACCTTACAGCTTTTCACCCTCAGTTCGTCACAGTTTTACAATGCATACTATAACGCCGGAAAATCAATTTTTCAAGGGCTCTTTTTCTTTTTTTTACGAACTTCTTTGAAAAATTGCCGGAATTGCTCCAAAGTTTCCTCAACACACAAATCAGGAACCACTTCAGGATGCCATAAATTACCCGGATGAGCACATAAATCCAATGCCCCGCCGCACCCCCCGGCGGCGTGGTCGGAAAATCCGTAGATGATACGCCGGGCACGGGCGTTGATCAACATGCCCGTACACATAAAGCAGGGCTCTTTAGTCACATAGATGTCTACGCCTTCCAGACGCCAGTCTCCGGTTTTCCGGCACAGATCACGCATCAATTCAAATTCAGCGTGCCCATCCACCGCTCCCCGGGATTCCACACAGTTGCGCCCCCGGGCGACGATCACACCGTCACGGACGGCGACCGCTCCCACGGGAACTTCACCCGCTGCCGCCGCAGCTGATGCTTCTTCCATGGCAGCTGCCATGAATTCAAGGTCGCTCATTTCTCTTTGATGTCCACGCGCACCACAAAGTTGCGGTAGGTGAAAAAGGTCAGACGGACGTACCGGTCACGGTACTGGTAGTTGAAGGTGATCCGGCGGTCAACCGCCTCAGGTATGTCGATGATGGCATCGTTGGCGGCGAGAAATTCGTTGATGGTCTTGGTCTCACGGGTAAAAGAAAAATCCACTTTTCGGATCAATTTGCGGATGGCATCATATTTCAATTTACTGTTCGGAGGGATCTTGGGATCTTTCAGGACATCTACCAGATTCGCATAAAGGCGGGGCGCTTCAATATCCTCAGAAGGCAGCAGTTTGGTGGCACATCCGCCGCAAAGCAGACCCAGAAGGCAAAGTAAAAGCAGTCTCATTTTCATGGTCAAACCTCCTTGCGTATCTTCCTCAATGCAAAAAAAAGGCAAAAAAAATGGAGCGGGTGACCGGAGTCGAACCGGCGTGACCAGCTTGGGAAGCTGGGGCATGACCGTTTTGCTACACCCGCAACCTGTTTAATAATATAATACCTCTTTGCTGCAATGTCAAGGAGTTTTTCAAACTTTTTTCAGAAGTTCACACCTTTTGAGGTTTCCGCCCCGGATTTTCCCGGGACGGAAAGGGTTTTCAGCACTCCTCAACAAGCAGCTGACAGCGGATCACCCTGACTTCAAGTCCGGCAAGTTCCACTGTTTCTTCGATGCCGGGTTTGTCAGGAAGGTTGATGGCAATATCACTTGTGACAGCTTCTTCACTGAAATTGGCACAAACGATCAAGGCCTCATCATCCTTCCAGTAGACGCTTACACCCACATCCTCTCTGCTGCTCACAGCCAATCCTTCGCCGGGAGCGGTGTGGGCGGTGTATTTGGGCAGCTCGTCGATCCACTCCAGAGAGGCGTAAAACTCAAGGATCTCAGGTTCTGTGGAAGAAACTGTGGCGTGGTGCAGCAAAGCCGCCATGGCAACTTTGCGGTTCTCAAGAGGCGTTGCGTTCCGGATCATGTTGCAGATCTGGCGGGGCGCCACATTGACGAAATGCACATGAGGCGTGAACATCTCAGGTCCGATACAGGGGAATCCCTGCTCCTCGGTGATGACCATGGTCGCGGCGTTCTCAACGGCAAGAGAGGCAACGGATGTGGTGTGCAGATAGCGTTCAGACTGGGATTTGAACTCCTCAGCCGTCCACCGGATGTGTTCAAGAAGCTGATCGTTGTCCCAGTGGGCACTTGTTCCATGTTCACGGTTGTCGCACTCCAATCCGGCGCACCAGTCGTAATAGATTCCGTCAAAGGGATGTTTGGCAAGAACTTCTTTGATGGAACTGCGCCGCTTTTCACGCCATGGGGAGCAAAGGCACATGACCGATCCAAAGGTGCCGTTGGTGCGGATCTTGGCGTCTTTCCATCCCCGTCTTCCCCATTTGGCATGGTTGTCGGGGTAATCGGGAGCGTCAAAGTGGAACTCCTTCACTGAAAAATAGGGCACAACGTGGATCCCGTAACGGTGGGCGGCTTCAAGAAAACGCGCCATCTTTTCCATTTCCTCAGCAGGGAAAGGAGGATAAATGGTGGCACGCCAGTAGATCCCGTTCTTGAAACTGTCACCGTCGCAGTGGAGCCGCAGCAGATCGATACCGGCATCTTTCATGGCTTTCAGATCCTCTTCCGTGGGCCAGCGGTTTTCAAATCCACGCTTGAAGTAGATCACAGAGGCAACACGGCGCAAAGGCACGATGTTCTTACGCACAAGAGGCAGAGACAAACGGAACTTCAGACACAAAGGCTTATCAAGCACATCATTGCCACGGTCGCACAACACAGACCAGCGCACATCAAAGCCCCTTGTGTCCCTGTTCCAGAGCACAGCGTTTTCCTGATACCCTTCTTTGATCTCCCAGGCGGCGATGTCGTCCCCGAGTTCGATCTGGAGCGCTTCAGTTCCTGCATCCAGAAAGATCATGGAAAGGGGCAGATGACACTCAAGGACAGGCACGGTGTCGCTGTGCCTTTTGCCGGGGGAAAGTTTCTGCCACTGCATAGGATTCTGGCTCCAGGCGCCCACACCTGCGGCAAGACGGCGGCGGATACCCAGATTGTCCACCGTGTCCCTGACGCCGAAACGCACCGGCAGCATGGAAGCAATGCCCGTCACAGGTTTTTCAGGGATCACTTCAAGGGTATGGGCGGCATCACCCCATTCGCCGTATTCAACGGTGTGGCGCAAGGTCAATCCGGGAACACATTTGCCTTCATCATCGGTGAAAGCGGACTCCACCACCACCTTTTTGTCACTGAATTCAACTTTGGAAACACGGCACCCGCTCCGGTAGCATTTGTTCCCCCCTTCCCCGTCGCAGTTGATGGAAAAATACAAAGGGGTCGTCAGCAGATTTTCACCGGAACCGTTTTTCACAACGGCGCCGGTCAGCTCTCCTGTATCCGCATTATGGCTCCAGCGGATGTACTCGTTTTCGTAAACGATCTCCCCTGCTTCACATTTTTTCACACAGGGCGCGGCACTCACGTTAAAGTATTCCATAATCAAAACCCTTTTATCTTAAGTTATTTGCTATCAAAGACGTTCTGCAATATATGACTGCATATCTTCAACTTTTCTGAATATCAGTCCGGGGTTGACCTTCTCAAGCTCTTCAAGACGTGCCGAGGATGCCCATGCTGCGGTCAGGCATGTCACTCCCGCCTTACGGCAGGCGGTCACATCGGAAACAGCATCCCCCACATAGATCACCTCACCGGCAGAAAGTCCGTGCTCCGCCATAAGCTCACGGAGTTGCCCTGCCTTGTCATTTTTTTCCGGGGAACCGTATTTGGCTCCTGAAAAATATTTCTGCATCCCCAGAAAATCAAGGGAAATATTGCAGGTCGTGTCGGATCTTCCCGTCAGGATGGTCATGGGAACGTTGTTATTTCTCAGAAAGTCAAGGAGCCCCATCACTCCGGGACAGGGCTCAGGGCACATCCGGGAGTGCAGTTCACGGTGGAAGGCATAAAAATCCTCTTCTGCCGCTGCATTGGCTCTGCCCATAAAAAAGCGGAGCACTCCCGGTTCATTCATACCGAAGTTGTTGTACACCGCCTCCCGGTCGGGTGCCTTTTCACCCATATATTTTTCAAATACTTTATCAAAGACCGCCAGACAGAACTCCACACTGTCAGCCAGAGTCCCGTCAAAGTCAAAAGCAACATGTCTGATCATCAAAAAACCTCAAGAAATTGAATATCATTCACAGTAATATAGCATGGAAAAACTTTTTGTCAAATCAATATTTCCTGCGGTGTTATCTTTCAACGGAACACGCCCCATCTGCCGCCCCTTATTTCATCTTCCTCTCTTTGAAACGGGTCAGTTTCACCGTTTTTTTATCCCGGGTCAAAAGCAGCTGCTTCAATGTGACAACACCCTTGCCATCGGCTTCCACGACTCCTTTTTCCTCCCCGAAAGCGTAACAGATCTTTTCCCCGGGGAGCACCTTGAACTGCTGCAGACGGCGGAAGGATACATCAGCTCTTGCCTGCTCCGGCATGGTAAAGGATGTAGAAAGTTCAGAAGGGGAAAGAAGATAAAGTTTCATGGTAAGGCAGTCAGAAAGATCCCTGCCGTTCTTCCAGCGGAAGAACGCGTTGACCTGTCCGGAAACAGGAACCTTGTCCTGAGGATTTTCCCAGGGGTTTGGAGTGTCGCACTCCCCGTTGGTAAAAACCGGATACGCCTGATCCCGCACCAGAGAAAGCCAGTCAAAGGAGTGGATCAGATCATTTTTTTCAAGCATGACAGCATCGTTGTTGGCATGTCCGAAATCAGCCCAGTAGCCGTAGAGGGCATACTTTTGTTCCCGCATTGTTTTATAGAACTTCTCATGCCCCTGCGACCAGATGTCATTCTGTGCCGAATAGTTGATGCAGACAGGGGGATCCGGAATGTTTCCGGTGCTGCGCACACAGCGGTCCAGCATGTGTTCCACACCGGCGGGAACGTTGACTTTGACAGCGGCAAAAAGATCTCCGCGGCACATGCCGATGCCCAGAGCGCCGCTGCCCCCCATGGAGTTGCCGCACAAATAGACCCGCTGAGGATCGATACTGTAATTGGCAATGACCCACCTGACAGTGGCAAGGATCCTTTTTTCCACACTTTGAAGAGTCTCTTTCCTTTCGGGAGCCCCTTCTCCTTTGGCATTGATGCCGCCCCACCAGAAATCTTGAGCTTCGTGGGCACGGCAATCCAGATAAAGCCCGAAAAGATCCTCCGGCGTGTGGTAGATATCGTGATTGCCCTTGTAGGAGGTACATCCGATACAGGAATAAAGGTCGTGTCCCGCAGAGTGGAGTACCACATAAAGCCCAGGTTTGCGTTTCTTTTTCAAGGGATGCAGAACAGCAAAAGAGTCGGTTTGATTTGTTTCGCCGCCCCACTCTTTCAAAGCATCATGGTGGAACAATTCAAGACGTCTGCCTTTAAGGACTCCGTCTTTCCGGGGGGAAATTTTTTCTTCTGAGGAAGCCATTTTCTTCAATTTGTCCTTATGTTGTATGATCGTTTGCATTTTAATATATATCCGGAGTGTTTGTTTTGCGACACCATAAGGAAAATTTTTCCGCTTTTTATGGAAAATTTCTGTAATCATGCTTGACTGCCACCTTTCAGGGAGATATATTATCTTGCGAAATTTCAAATTTAAAGGAGTTTTTCATGAAAAAGAATGTATGGTTTTTCAACGCTCACCCCGATGATATCAATGCGGGGCTGGCTCTTGCTTTGATCCTCAAAGATCTTCCCGGTTATCAGGTGCACATCTGTACCTACACCCGGGGAGAAGGCGGTCTCAAGGAACAGGGAGTGCCCTTTGACGAATGTGCGGCGATCCGGACTCTGGAAGAGGAAAAGGTCTGTGCCGGAATCGGCGTCGTTCCCCGATTCCTCCCCGAAAGAGACGACGGCAGCTGTGCCGCAGGCATCGATACCTGCCGTCTTATTGCCCAGTGGTTCCAGGAGACACCTCCTGAAGCAGTCATCACCCACTGGCCCGTAGACAACCACCCCGACCATGTCATGTGTGCGGCGGCGGTCTTCAAAGCCCTTGCCCTTGCAAAGTCTCCGGCGGAGCTCTATTTCTACAGGCAGAACCGTCAGTGCCGCAACTTCCCCGAAGATTTCTATGTCACCTTCGGTGAAGATATCATGAACACCAAATGTGAACTTCTCAAATTGTATGAGTGCCAGAATGGCGCTGAGATTGCACAACGGGAAAGAACTGAAGATACCTACAACGGCTACCGCTGCCATGCGCCTTTTGCCGAATGTTATGCCTCTTATCAATTCCCCGGCACCGGACGCTTTTTCAGCGATCTGGCTCAGGCACGGAAAGAAGCGGGCATCTGAAAAGAGCTCACTCTCAGGGGGAGCCGATTTCAAGGGTTTGAGAGGAAGTATAATATCACTTGCTTTCCGCATAAATGCAAGAGCAATGAGAAGGTGTACTGTAAACATTTCGTCTTTCCCCGCCCATGTATAAAAAAAGTGAAAAAACAAAGGTGTGAACCGTATATTGATTTGCTATTTCCCTCTCCGGGTATTATATTACAAGCACGGAATGAGTAAGGTAACATGAAAGTTGCGGGCAGGATCCGGCAACTTTCTGCTGTTTCTTTGATATTACAATTGAAGGAGTTTATTTATTATGGAAAAGAAATCTGCCGCCAAAACTGAAACAAAAAAGATTTCCGTTGCCTTTATCGGTTGCGGTATCCAGGCTGTTTCAGTGTTGATCCCCCACTTCATCCAACAGGAAAAGGTCGTTGTCAAAGCGGTCTGCGACTGTGACAAAGTCCGCTGCAAGATCGCTGAAGATATGGTGAACAACTACTACAAAGAGAACAAAAAAAGCAAACTTGCCAAATGCCGCAGTATTGCAGATTTCCGTGATGTGCTGGCAGATCCTGAGATCGATGCGGTCTGTATTGCCACCCCCGACCACTGGCATGCCTATATCTACTGTGCTGCCATGAAGGCGGGGAAAGATGTGTATTGCGAAAAACCCCTCACCTACTCCGTTGAAGAATCTCTGCTGGTCATGAAGGCGCAGAAGAAATTCAAACGGGTCTTCCAGACAGGTTCCATGCAGCGTTCATGGAGAGAGTTCCGTACCGCCTGTATGGTTGTCCGGAACGGCTTCATCGGCGACATCAACTATGTGGACTGCAACTACGGCAGAGCTTCCGCCCAGGACAACAAAGAGATCGGTAAATTCCCCCTCAATCTGGGTGGTCCCTCCCATCCCCACCGTTTCTTCTGCCAGTGGAACGCCATAACAAAGAAAAAGCAGAGTATCAAAGCTGAATCCGCTCTCAACCCCGATTTGGACTGGGATATGTGGCTGGGCCCCGCCCCCTGGTCTCCCTATTCCGACCAGTGTGCGCCCCGTGGCGAAGCGCAGTTCTACCCCATGTTCTGGAGATTTGACGATAACTACGGCACCGGATACAACGGTGACTGGGGCGCCCACCATCTGGATATCGCTCAGTGGGGTCTTGATATGGATAAATCAGGTCCTGTGAAGATCATCTGTTCCAAAGAACCTCATTCTGTCAATCCTTTCCACGGCGGACGCCGTCAGTTCGGCATGAAGTTCATCCTTGAAAACGGATGCACCATTTCCCACAATCCCTTCGGACTCTGGGGAACCGTCTTCTACGGCACCAAAGGTATCGTCGCCGTGAACCGTGGACGCATCGCCGTCTGGCTGGGCAAGGGAGTGAAACCCACCGCCGCTGTCCGCAAAGCCATTGAAGAGAACAACTTTACCCGGATGAAGTCTGTCGCCTTCTGTTCCGGAGTCGAATACGGCTTTGATCCCTCACAGAAAAAGGATGATGCTCTTACCACCGCGTTGAACACCATTGAGAAGCACTTTGAACTGGAAACAGCTCCGGTGCAGCTTTACAAGAGTGCGCTTCAGGAAGCCAACTTCATCGACTGCTGCATTTCCAGAGAGGAGACCATCTGTCCCGCCGAAACGGGCGCCCGTTCCTCCATTCTCTGCGGACTGTGCAATTTGAGCTACGTCTACGACACCGGCTTTGACTGGGATCCCGTCAACTGCACCTTTGCCAACGGCACCGGCGACCCCAACTGGCTCAAACGCGCCGTTTACCGCAGCCAGTGGGAAATCAAACTGTGATTTTCTGTTGCTGAACACCTGCTTTTGTTCCCCGTTCCTTTCCGGAGCGGGGAATTTTTTTGCAAAATCACCAAATGCGATACCATTTTAAAATATTTCAATTGAGTGCAACTGATTTTTGAAATGCTTCAAATCCTCTCTCAAAGGAAGATCATTGCCATGGCGGCGGCGACGATCAGTGCCGCCAGAAGAATGGCTGCCGCCAGAGGGAGAGAGCTTTTGAAAGAAGAAGGCTGCACCGTGGAAACAGTTTCCCTGCTTCCTGTACTTCCGGAGAAAGTATGCCGGGGATCGTCAGAGTACCTGCCGTAAAAGCGGTAATAACGCAGTTCCAGCTGTTCCAATCTGGAAGCAAATTCCTTTTCAGCGTTAATGATGGAACTGAGATTTTCCAGTTCTTCAGCGGCAGAGTCGGTTTCAAACAGAAACTCTTTCAAAACATCGCATCTTCCGGAAAGGCGTACCAGTTCCGATTCAGCGGCGGCACGATCCCTTGCCATCTGCTTTTTCAGTTCGGCTCTGCGGCGGTCAAACTCTGCATTGTGCGCAGTAAAATTGCCGCCTGACGCAGAAGGATCCTGCTTTGGAAGTTGAACTTCCTGCGGTACTGTGGCAGGAGTGTCGATTTTTCTCCCCGCATGAGGACTTCACCTGATTCCTGATATCCCATATTCATCTCCTTCCGAAACGTTTTTCGATTTCACGCAAGCTCAAAGTTATAATGGTGGGTCTTCCGTGGGGACACAAAGTTCCCTGACGGCAATTTTTCAACTCCCTCAGCAGTTCTTCTGCTCCCTGCACACTCAGAGGATCGTGAGCTCTCACAGCGGCATGACAGGCGGCGCGCGCCACAGCTTCAAGATCGCCCGGTGTATAATTTTCATCCAAAAGCCCGTTGAGCATATCAGTGACAAGATCTGTCAGAGGACGGCTGCTGTTAAGTCCGGCGGGGAGTCCGTTGACCATGACGGTCAGTTTTCCCGCAGGGGAAAAATCAAATCCCAGCTGTTGAAAGAATTCAAGGTTCCTTGTCAGCAGTGTCAAAAGCCCCCGGGGGAGCTCCAATATTTCCGGGATCAGCAGCCCCTGAGAGGGGGCGTTTCCTTTTTTCTGCCATGAATCCAGCAGTCTTTCAAACATGATCCTTTCGTGGGCGGCGTGCTGATCTATAAGCAAAAGCCCCTCTTTCCCTGCTGCCAGAAGGTAGGTATCATCATAGATCCCCAGGATTTTTTCCGGCCAGAATCCCGGGGAGGAAGAAACATCTGTTTCCTTTTTTTCAAGATCCCGGTAAGCAGACAGGGCAAGTTCAGGAACGGTTTTCTTTTCCTCTTTCGCAGGCTCGGGAAGATCCTCTTTGGGAAGCTCCATTTCCTCAAGTTGAGAAGATTCCGCCGGAACAGCTCTCCCGGGGTCGTGAGAGATCTCCCTCTCTTTGACCAGGGGTTCATCGGTCAGCTGAGAGGCTTTCCCTTCAAAAGCAAACTCCGGCTGTTCCTGTTTCTTTTCGACATTATAAGAAACATCCGCCGCATCAAGAAGGAACTTGACTTTCAAGGGTAAAGTCCCCTCCCCGGTACTGCGGGGCGCCGCAGTCTGAGACGTTTCTTTGATGTTTCTCTCCGGAATATCCGGCACAGAGGGAGCTGTTTCATTTTCCATTGAAGCTCCTGCGCCCCAGTTGCGTAAAGCGTTCCCCACTGCGGCGGCAACGGCACGGATAATGAAAAACTCCGACCTGAAGCGGATCTCACGTTTGGCAGGATGGACATTGACATCTATTTCCTGAACAGGCAGTTCAAGAAACAGTACTGCCGGCACATAACGCCCCGGCTCTGACAAAGTGGCATACCCGTCTTTCAGTGCCCGTGAAATGGTCAGGGAATCCACAGGACGGCGGTTGACGAAAAAGCGCTGATCCCTGCGGGAGGAACGGGTGACTCCCGGAGCTCCGATAAAACCCGTGATCTCCAGATTTCCCTCTTTATGTCTGAGGGGGATCATTCCTGAACAATTCTGCCTTCCGAAAAGTTCCCGCATCCGGTCTTCAATAGAGGCACGGGGAAGTCTGAATGCCATCCTGCCGTCAAGTTTCAGTTCAAAGCTCACCTTCGGATTGGCAAGAGCAAGAAGGATGACCGTCTCTTCGATATGATGTTCTTCTGTTGCGGGAGACTTCATGAATTTTTTTCTGGCGGGAGTATTAAAGAAGAGATCCTCTATTCTGATACAGGTTCCGGCAGGAGCTCCGCAGGGGATCACTTTAAGGATCTGACCGCCTTCGGCAAAAAGTTCAACACCTTCCGGGGAGTCCTTTTGTCTGGTCCGCATGGTAAAACGTGAGATCTGCGCCATGGAGGGCAGAGCTTCACCGCGGAACCCCATGGTCATCACAGTTGAAATATCCTCGGCACGGATCAGTTTGCTGGTTCCATGAAGCACCAATGCGTTGCGGGCATCCTCTTCATCCATGCCGCAGCCGTCATCTGTGACAGAGATCAGGCGGCTGCCGGCACGTTCGACCTCAATAGCGATCCGGAGTGCTCCGGCATCCACAGCATTCTCCACAAGCTCCTTTACCACTGAGGCGGGGCGTTCAATAACTTCGCCCGCAGCGATCAGATTGGCAAGTGCCTGATCCATTACTTTGATGCGTCCCATAATTACTTCTTCTCCTCCGGGGCTGTTATCGCTTCAGGCGGGGCAGAAAGGTCTGCCGCAGCGTCAATGGATACAGAGCCGGGTAATTGAACTTTGAAAAGCCCTGCACAATAGAGCAGATTTTTACCGATAAAACCTTTTTTTCCCGAATCGCGCCATGCCTGTTCCAGCTCCCTGACCGCTTCAATACGGTCCCGGGCGGCAAGTACCATGGCGTAGTTATTGCGGCAGATGAAATCTCCGGGATTGCGCAGCAGCAGATTCCGCAGCAGATTTTCAGCTTCATTGAATTTCCGGTTGTGGTAGCAGACGACACTCCCCAGACAGAGGATATTCCTTTCAGGATCCAGTTTCCAAAGCCGTCTGAAAACGATCCCGGCCTCAACGAACTGCTTTTTTTCAACAAGTACATAAAGCCGCCGTTTCAGAGAGCGCAGATAGACCGCTGATTTTTCAACAGCGTTTTTTTCACGCACGGGCACTGTGGTTGACGAGGTCACCAGAAATGTACCGTAGACAACGGCACAAAGAACCGCTCCCAGAATCACCAAATTGCGTTTTGAATTCTTTATCACAGTCCGGCGTCATCCTTTCCGCTCATACCATTTCCAACAGCTGCACAGGTGTCCGGCTGAGACTTCGACGGCAGGGGGAACCTGCTCCCGGCAGAGTTCAAAGACCTCAGGAGTCTGCTCCTGACATCTGCCGCAGAAACGGCATCCCGCCGGAAAATCGGCAGGGGACGGTACCTGCCCCGGAATCGTCACCAATTTTCCGGTACGCCCCCCAAGCACAGGAACTGCCGCCAGAAGCGCACGGGTATAAGGATGCCGGGGATGAGCGATAAGCTCCGGCACCGGGGCACATTCAACGATACGTCCGGCGTACATCACCGCCACCCGGTCGGCAAGCTGGGCGACTACTCCGAAATTGTGGGTTATCAATATGATAGAGGTCCCGTTTCTGCGCCGCAGTTCTTCAAGAAGCTCCATGATCTGCGCCTGAATGGTCACATCAAGAGCTGTGGTGGGCTCATCGGCAATGAGAAGAGCGGGATTCCCGGCAAGAGCCATGGCGATCATCACCCGCTGCTGCATCCCGCCTGAAAGTTCATGGGGAAAATTCATCATCCGTGACTCAGGGGAAGGTATGCCGACTGCCGCAAGCAGTCTTTTTACCTCAGCTTCTTTGTCTGTGATATCAGGCCGGTGAAGAGAAAGCACCTCGGCGATCTGATCGCCGATACGGAACACCGGATTGAGAGAGGAAAGAGGATCCTGAAAGATATATGCGATCTCTCTGCCTCTGATCCGGCGCAATTCCCGGGGGGACAGAGAGAGGAGTTCCACACCTTTTCCCTCCCGGGTCTCAAAGGTACAGGAACGCCCTGAAATGACTGCAGAACCGCTGTTGAGGCGGGTCAGCGCCAGACAACTGGCGCTCTTGCCGCAGCCGGATTCACCGACCAGAGCCAGGATCTCTCCCCGTGCCACCTCAAAGGACACACCGTCTATCACGGGCAAAAGCCGGGTCCCGTTGCGGAATCCAACTGACAATGAATCAACTTTCAGCAAACTCATGATCGTTTATCAATCCTCTTCTCCCCATCCATACGGGGCATACAACATGTTCTTTTACCAAATATAGCACCAAAAAGCAAAATATTCCATTGTTTTCAAAAAAATAGAGTGGAAAAATCATGGACCCGGCGTTATATTATGTGGGACTATATGTAAAAACAGAGGGATTCGCATGGAAAGCGTATATATCACCGGCCGGGGAATCGTTTCCCCGCTGGGTCGTAATCTTGCAGAAAATGAACTGGGACTCCGCAGTGGAAAAAGCGGGATCGTCCGGGTTCCTGAATTTATAAGCAACCATCTGGACAGCGAAGTGGGCGGCATGGTAGGAGAGATCTCAGCGGGGGACCTCATTGACCGCAAGAAGCTCCGTTTTTGTCCGCCAACCAGTGTCATGTCTGCCATTGCAGCGGCAGAAGCTTTTGCAGAAGCCGGTATTCCTGTTGATAAGGCAAAGGATTTCCGTATCGCTGTTATCGGCGGAACTGCAAGTACTTATGCCCGTGAATTGCACGAAGTCACCAAAACTTATCTGGAGTCAAACTACAGGATCAGAAATGTTTCTCCCTTTTCAGTTCCCAGAGCCATGCCCTCAAGTGTTGTTTCCAATCTGTCTCTGATTTTCGGACTGCGCGGAGAATCCTACGGCATTTCAGCGGCATGTGCCACCAGCGCCCTTGCCATTTCCATCGGCGCCCGTCTGGTGGAAAGCGGTATCTATGATATGGTCCTTGCCGGTGGTGCCGAATGTCTGGACTGGGTCCAGGCCCTCGGATTCTGTGCCTGTCGTGCTCTTTCGCACAAATACAACGACGATCCCCGGCGTGCCAGCCGTCCCTTTGACCGTGACCGTGACGGATTTGTCCTCGCCGAAGGCGCCGCATACGTTTTGTTGGAGTCCGAAAGAAGTCTCAAAGCACGCAACGCCCGTCCCATCACCAAAGTCAGCGGTGTCGGAGCCAACAGCAACGCCGTTGATATGGTCGTTCCCGACACTGCCGCCATCTGCGATGTCATGGAAATGGCTCTGCGGGATGCCGGACTTTCAACTCAGGAGATCGGCTACGTCAACACCCACGGTACCAGTACCCCTGTGGGAGACCCCCTTGAACTCAATGCCATCCGGAAACTTCTCGGCGACAAAACGGCGGTCAACAGCACCAAGTCCCAGACCGGGCACATGGTCAGTGCCACCGGTGCTGCGGAAATCATTTTCACATCTCTGATGCTTGAGAAAGATTTTATTTCCCCCACCATCAATCTGGAAAACCCCGACGATGAATTTGCCGGAGCAGATCTGGTCCGTGAACTGCGTACCGGAACAGGCATGAAACATGCCATTTCCAACAGCTTTGCTTTTGGCGGCTCCAATGCCTGCGTGGTGTTGAGCAAAGTGGATTGAAGTTCAAAAGAAAGCCTGTGCCGATGAAAAACTTTGACGTTGTGGTGGTCGGTGCCGGACATGCCGGCTGCGAAGCGGCTCTCAGTGCCGCACGCATGGGTGCGGAAACACTTTTGATAACGCTGAACCTTGACCATGTGGCGCAGATGAGCTGCAATCCTGCCATAGGCGGCATAGCCAAAGGGCAGGTGGTCAGAGAGATCGACGCTTTGGGCGGCGCTCAGGGGATCGTTGCCGAAAGCGCAGCGATCCAGTTCAGGATGCTCAACAGAACCAAAGGTCCTGCCGTCTGGTCCCCCCGCGCTCAGTGTGACAAACAGATCTATCAGAGAGCAATGAAGTTCTATCTGGAGCAAACGCCCCATCTGGAACTGCTCCAATCTGAAGTCACGGGCTTTGTTGTCAACGGAGGCAAACTGCAAGGTGTGGTCACCGCCTTTGGGGAAGAGATATATTGCAAAGCCATTGTCCTCACCACGGGAACATTTCTCAGAGGTAAACTCCACTACGGCATGAAAAATTTCCCCGGCGGCAGAGCCGGTGATTTCCCTGCCAATGCTCTGTCTGAAGCTATGAGCGATCAGTTGGGACTGCGTCTGGGGAGACTTAAAACAGGTACTCCCCCCCGTATTCTGGGGAAGACCATCGACTTTTCAGCCATGCCTGAACAATTTTCAGAACCGGAGTTTGAAGAGTTCAGTTTCTGGAGCAAAGAGCTTTCCCCTGAAATGCCTCAGGCGGCACGGCGGCACATGAGTTGTCACATGCTCCACTCCACCGATGAAAGTGCCGAGATCGTGCGGCAGAATATACATTTGTCCCCTATGTACAGCGGTATCATCGAGGGTATCGGCACCCGGTACTGTCCTTCTTTTGAAGACAAGATCAAGCGTTTCCCCCAGCACCCCCACCATCTGCTTTTCCTTGAACCGGAGGGAGCGCACACCGATGAGTACTATATCAACGGATTTTCTTCCAGTCTTCCCATTGAAGTGCAGCTTAAAATGGTCCACTCCCTCCCCGGATTGGAAAAGGCAGCGGTCTCACGTTACGCCTACGCCATTGAATATGACTTCATCTACCCGGATCAGCTTGAACGCTCTTTGCGGAACAAAAGGTATGGAAATCTCTTTTCAGCCGGGCAGATCAACGGAACCAGCGGCTATGAAGAAGCCGCAGGACAGGGATTGGTGGCAGGTTTCAACGCCGCACGGGTCGCCGCCGGAAAGGAACCGGTCTGCTTCGGCAGAGACTCAAGCTACATCGGTGTCATGATCGACGATCTGGTGACCAAAGAAATCATTGAACCCTACCGTCTTTTCACCAGCCGTGCCGAGTACCGCCTGACCTTGCGTCAGGACAATGCCGACTTGCGTTTGTGTGAATTCGCTTACGAAAACGGACTTCTTCCCGAAGAAAAGTATGAAGAGTTCACCCGTTATAAATCTGCCCTTCTCCCCCTTATTGAGGAGTGCCGCAGACTCAAATATCACGATAAGACTCTTCTTGTATGGCTTAAAAGCGTTCCTGAAAATGCCGCTCCCGGAACGGGACTTTCCTTCCCCGCAGAGCTGCTGCCGGAGCTCCCCGCTGACGCAAAACTCAAGCAGAGGGTCTGGAACCAGCTGCTTATTGAAGCAAAGTATGACGGCTATCTCCAGAGAGAACAGAGCGCCATCAGCAAACTGAAGCGGCAGGAAGATCTTTTCATTCCGGAAAATTTTGATTACAGCTCCCTGCCGGGATTGCGGAACGAAGCCCGCCAAAAACTGATAAAGGTCCGCCCCGCAACTGTGGCACAGGCAGAACGGATCGATGGAGTCACCCCCGCTGATGCGGCTTTGATCCAGGTCGCTTTGCGGCGGCATGGGGAAAAACTATGACAAAGGTCTGGAGCCGTATCATTTCTTCACCTGCTGCAGCAGGAGCCGCCGCCGTCACCTTCCTTTTGATCGTGGCGGCAGTTGTTTGTGAGGTGCACGGCATCGTCTGCGTTTCAAAGGGCACGCTTCCTGTGTGGGAGCGCATTTACACTGCCCCCTACGCTCCCCCCGGCGCCGGAACACTCCTCGGAACAGATTATCAGGGACGCTCCGTTCTCTGGCGGGCTCTGGCGGGAACTGTGGTTGCTTTCAAAGTAGGCGCCGTAGCGGGAGCGATCTCAGTTTTCATCGGCACGACCTTAGGCGTATGTGCCGGATTTTTCAAGGGCAAAACAGATGACGTGACAGTGTGGCTTTACAGTACCTTTGCCTCCATGCCCACTTTGCTTTTCATTCTCTCTTTTGCCCTGCTGGCAGGAACCTCCCCTGCCTTGCGCAGTGCTCTTGAAAAGACAGGAGCCTTATTGCACATCGCCCCCGGCGCACTGGCAGTTTATCTCGCTATCGGCATCACCGGCTGGGTGGGGCTCTGCCGGGTGATCCGTGCCGAAACCATGAAGCTCCGCAACGCCGCATACGTCAGCGCCGCCCGTATCGCCGGAGTCAACTCCCTTGTGATCATCTGGCGGCACATACTCCCCAATGTGCGCCATTTGACCATTATCTACTTTACATTGAATTTCGGAGCCGCTGTCATGCTGGAAGTTCTGGCTGGGTATCTGGGTTTGGGAGGCGGCGGCAACATCCCCGGCTGGGGCAGTATGATCGCCGCCGGACAGGAGCGTCTCTGGAGAGGGGTCTGGTGGGAGCTGGGAAGTGCGGGCGCTTTGATGTTTCTGCTCATTCTTGCACTTAATTTACTGGGGGATTCCCTCCGTGATGCTCTTGATCCCAGATATGGCTGAAACACTTTTTTACGAAGGAAATATCTTATATGGATGAACGAAAAAATAATTATTCCAAAGGGGTCTTGAGCGAACGCAAGATGGAGTCCCAGCTGAATCTGCTCTACACAGCAGGAAAGGGAGTCCTTAACGGCGTTTTCGGAAAAAAAATGCCTCCTGATCTGCTTCTTGCTGAATTTTTCCGCAGCAACCGCCAGTGCGGTTCCCGGGACCGGGCTCTGATCTCAGGCTGTATCTACTCTCTGCTGCGCTGCTGGGGTTTTCTGCGCCATCTGCTGCCCCTTGAATGGCGTAAAAGCGTAGAACACGGTGAGGTGCTCTTTTCAAAAAGAGAACTGGGCATTCTGTTTTATATCGGGTGCTACAGTGACCGTCCTGATGCCCCTGAGCTCCACACCTTTGCTTCGGTGTACAACTTTCCTCCCCTTCCCCGTCCGGCGCCCAAGACTTCTGCGGCAAGGGTTCAAAAGGCGGCCAATGCCTTTCAGATAGCGTGTACCATCACTCAGGATATGCTGCTCCCGGAGTGGCTTCAGGAGCGTATCCCCGATGCACAGGCGGTGTCAGAGATGCTTTCCAGACGCCCTCCTTTGTGGATCAGGATCCACAAAGAGCAGGAGCTCTGTTTGAAAGAGTTTCAGGAAAAATCCCTGCGCTGTGAACTTTCAGAAAAAATCCCCGGTGCGGCAGCTCTTTACGCCCCCGGGATCAACCTTTTTTCCCTTGAGAGCTACAGCAAGGGACGCTTTGAAGTTCAGGATCTTGCCAGTCAGGCAATAGGCGCTGTCTGCGCCGCACGCCCCGGGGAAAGGATCCTCGACGCCTGCGCCGGAGCCGGAGGGAAAACATTGCAGCTGGGTGCCATGATGAAAAACAAAGGCACCATCATTGCAGGCGACATCCGTGCCAACAAACTTGAAGAGCTCCGCCGCCGGGCTGTCCGTGCCGGACTTTTCAATATCCGCACCCGTCCCCACGAAGGGAAACTGTGGCGGGATTTCGTCCTTTGTGACCGGGTCCTGCTGGATGTGCCCTGCACCGGTTCAGGGGTGTGGCGCCGCAACCCCGGAATGCAGTGGAGCTTTACGCCGGAAAAACTTGCTGAACATGTCAAACTCCAGAAAGAGATCCTTGAGAATTTCTGCACCGCCGTCAAGCCCGGGGGCTATCTTATCTACTCCACCTGTTCACTCTTCCCTGAGGAAAACGAACTGCAGATCAGAGATTTCCTTGAACGCCACGATGAATTTGTCCTCAAAGAGGGACGCCACCCCCTTACATGCCAATTTACAGACGGCTGTTTCCGTTTCAATGCCGCTGATGGGGACTGTGATTACATGTTCGCCTGCATTATGGAGAAAAGTGCACGATGAAAGCTGTTCACTTCAATATCGTCCTCGTCGCTCCTGAGATCCCCCAGAACACCGGCACCATCGGCCGTCTGGCGGTGGCGACAGATGCCACACTGCATTTGATCGAACCTCTGGGATTTTCCCTGGAAGACAAGTATGTGAAACGCGCCGGTATGGACTACTGGCAGCACCTTGATCTGCACATCTACAAAGACTGGGAAGAATTTCTGGAAAAAAACCGCCCTGAAAGACTCTTTTTCTTTTCCACCAAAGGGGAAAAACGGTACTGGGACACGCAGTACAAAGAGCACGACTTTCTGGTTTTCGGCAGAGAATCCGCAGGGTTGCCCCTTGAATTCTACACCACTTACGCAGAGCAGCTGCGAACCATCCCCATGCCGGGAAAATTCAACCGCAGTCTCAATCTTGCCAACTCTGTTTCCATCGTCTTTTACGAAGCGATGCGCCAAAATGAGGCTTTGCTTGATTCATGAGTCCCCGCAACCTTTTTACTGCTGAAAACCTCAACCTGAGCATTGGGGAACAAATCATCTTTGACGATGCCGCCATCTCCGCCTTTGAAGGTGAACGCATTGCCGTGATCGGACGCAACGGCAGCGGCAAGACCACTTTGCTCAAAGTCATTGCAGGTATCGAGATCCCCCTTGACACAAAGATCGCCAGGGAACGGGATCTGCGGATCGCCGTCATGCCTCAGGATTTCCAGCTGGATGACACACTTTCTGCCAGAGAAAATATCCGCAAAGGGCTTGAGTGGTTCTATGAACTCCAGCGCCTTTACGAAAGCAAGCTCCCCAACGCCGAACATGAACGGATCGAAGAGCTGCTGAACCGTTACGAGGCATGGCATCTGGAACACAAACTGGATGAGATCATGGAAAAACTCCATTTGCGTGACGATCCCGCCCCCGTCCTCAACGCTTCAGGAGGAGAAAAACGGCGTATCGCTCTGGCGCGCGCCATTATCTCTGAACCCGATCTGCTGCTCCTTGATGAGCCAACCAACCATCTGGATGTTGAAACCATCGAATGGATCGAAAATTTTCTTGCCGCATGGCGGGGCACCGCTGTTTTCATCACCCACGACCGCCGTTTTCTGGACAAGATCGCCACAAGGGTGGTGGAACTGGATCACGGCAAGATCTACAGCTATCCCGGGAATTACGCCGACTACCTTGCCGGGCGTGCAGAACGCCTTGAAGCTGCCGACGCTCAGGAACACCGCCGCCAGAGTTTTCTGCGCCGGGAGATCGAATGGGTCCGCCGTTCCCCCAAAGCACGCATGAAACGGAACATGGGCCGTCTGCGCCGCTATGAAGAGATCGCCGCCCAGTCAGGACCGGTGCGGGATGAAGAGATCGATCTGGTCATTCCCCGGGGTCCCCGCATGGGGAATTTGATACTTGACATGAAAAATGTCTCTCTGAACTTCGGTGAAAGAAACATCATCCGGGATTTCAACTTTGAATTTTCCCCCGGTTGCCGTCTGGGTGTCGTGGGGCCCAACGGTGCCGGGAAAACCACATTCCTCAGATTGATCACAGGGGATCTTGCTCCTGATTCGGGAACGATCCGTGTGGCACCCACGGTGCAGTTCAACTATGTGGACCAGTCAAGGGTGTTGCTGGATGAAAGCAAAAGCGTCCTTGATGAGATTAGCGAAGGACTTTCCTCTGTCCAGCTGGGCAGTGAAACCATTTCGGTCTGGACCTATCTGCGCCGTTTTCTCTTTGATGAACGCCGGATCAATACCCGCATCGACCGTCTCTCAGGGGGGGAAAAAGCCCGTCTTGCTCTGGCAAAAGTCCTCCTTAAAGGGGGGAACTTTCTGCTCCTTGATGAGCCGACAAACGATCTGGATCTTTCTTCACTGCGGCTTTTGGAGGAGGCGCTCCTTGATTTCAACGGTTGTCTTATTGCTGTGAGCCACGACCGCTATTTCCTCAATCGTATCTCCACCCACATACTGGGATTTGACGGCGACGGAAACGCCTTCTTCACCCCGGGAGATTACGATTACTATCTGGAAAAACGTCCTCAGAAGATCCAGGAGGAACCTAAGGAGCGTTCCAAAGGGGCAACGCCGCCCCCTGTTCCTGCTCCTGCAAAGAAAAAGCTTTCCTACAAGGAACAGAAGGAGCTTGAGGGCATGGAAGATCGCATCGCCGCTGCAGAAGAGAAGGTCGCAGAATATGAAAATATGTTCAGTTCGCCAGACTTTTTTTCCAACCACGGCAGCGACAGCGTCAAACTGCAGCAGGAGTTTGAAGAGGCACAAAAAGAATTGGCCTCCCTCTACTCCCGGTGGGAAGAGCTGGAGACCAAAGCCGCTGAGTGCAGATCTTAATTCTCAATCACAGGAACGATACACATGGGACGGCGGAGCGTGAAAACCGCCGTTCTTTTCCATTCATCCCCTTTTTGCCATACGGAAAACTGATCGCTTTTCATATTGACAAGAAGAAGTTCCCCCTGCAAAAACTCTATATCGTAAGGGAAATCCCCTTCACTTGAAAAGGTATTTTCAAGTTTCAATTTACCCTCAGCAGAAACGGACACAGCCGCAAGGGAGTTATGTCCTCTGTTGGTGACAAACAATTTGCCGCCGGGGGAAAGTTTGATGGCGCCTGCGTAACTGTTTCCGCTCCAGGCTTGGGGCAGGAGTGAACACACGGAAACCATTTTAAGTTTCCCCTGCTCCAGTTTGAAGGAAGAGACGGTGTTGTTGAGTTCATTGGCGGCAAAAACAAATTTTCCGTCAGCAGAAAAACTCAGATGCCGGGGACCTGAACCGGGAGGCAGAGAGACACTCTCCCTTTGCGTCAGCCCCTTTTTGATGTCGTAACTGAAAGTATGAAGTTTGTCAGTTCCCAAATCGGCAACGAGCACCATTTTACCGTCAGGTGTCTGAGCGGCAAAGTGGGGGTGGGACTTCTTCTGGCGCTTGTGGATACTTGCTCCTGAAAAAGTGAAGCGCTGTTTCAATTTGATGACTCCCCCGTCGGGGATCAGAGAGAGAACATCCAGAAAACCGCCGGAGTAGCTGCTGCCGAAAAGGTACTTTCCATCCTTTGAGACGGAAATATGACAATATCCGTGACTTCCGGGGATCACAAAGGCATCGTTCTTTTTCAAGAGTCCGTTGCGCCGCACACGGAACACATCAACACTGCATACCCCTTTGGCGACCCGCCGGGCGGCATAAAGGGTGCGTTTGTGGAGTGCCATATAGGAAATATTGACATCGTCAACCAGTTTTTTCAAGCTCCAGCTGCGGGGGATGGGCAATCCGTGATTGGAGTATCTGGCAATATGGATCCCGTCATTTCCGCCGATATAAAGGCTCCGTGAAGCACATCCGGCAAGGAAAAAAGCAGAGACGGCAATGAGAAAAAGTGTTGTTTTCTTCATTGTCCGCTCCAGGCGATGCAAAGGGGTCTGGGGTATTCCAGTTTGAGCCCGTTGGGAGTGAGAGTACCCTTTTCCGGATCAAAGTCAAAGAAATAGATCACATCTGAAAACTCATTGGCGGCGGCAAAGTGTCTGCCGTCGGGCAGAAAGTTCACATCTCTGGGGCTGACAGCTCCGGAAAGGGTGGTCTGATTCAGTTTCATGCCCCCTTTGCCGTCCACTTCGATGACCACGAGAGAATCAAATCCCCGGTTGGTGGCAACAAGGAACCTGCCGTCGGCGCTCATGCGGATGGCTGAAGCCTTGGTGTCGCAGACACAACACTCCGGCAGAAGGGAGATCTCATTAAGGACCTTGAAGGAGCCGTCAGAGTACTCCATGCTCAACACCGAGTTCCCCAGTTCTGTCACCAGATAGGCGATATTATTGGCGGCAAAGTGGATGTGCCGGGGACCGCATCCGGAGGGCATAACACTTTCCTTTGGGTGTTTTTCGTCGATGCCTGACTGGGGATCAAAGGGATAACAGACCAGTTTATCTATTCCCAGATCCGCAATGACAAGGTATTTACCGTCAGGGGTAATGGCGGCAAAGTGAGGGTGGGCACACTGCTGCCGGGCAGTAACGGGGCCTGATCCTGAATGGGTGACGACTTTGTTCAACTTGAGGAGCGCACCATTGCCGTCAAGTATGAACTCTGAAAAATTACTTGAGCTGTAATTGGCTGTATAAAGATACTTTCCCCCGGGAGCGGCGCAAAGATGGCAGGTGCTTTTGCCCTTTGAAGAGACGGCTCCCAAATTTTCCAGAGCGCCATTTTCTCTGACAGCAAAAGCGGTCACCCCCTCTTCGCCCTTCTCTGCCCCGGTGGCGTAAAGCCGGGAGCCGTCAGAGGAAAAGCAGAGATACCCTGCCATAAAAAGGGGAGCAAAGGCTTCTTCTTTGAGCACTTTATTTTCCAGAGAATAAGTATAGACGCCCCCTTTGGGGTCATCTTTGCTCCATGCTGTAATGTAAAATTTTTTGTTCATATTTGAAACTCCATTGGCTGTTTATAAAAACACTCCATTCCGGAAGGTACCGGAACGGAGCGAACTCGTTTTGACGGGAAGGGGCATCACCAGAACTTCCACCAGGGTCTGGGCGGCGGCGGAGGTGCATGGTGTGGTCTGCGGGGAGCGGGCTTCACTGCCGGACGGGGCACAGGCTTCACCGCATGACGGGGAGCGGGCTTCACTGCCGGACGGGGAGCGGGCTTCACTGCCGGACGGGGAGCGGGCTTCACTGCCGGACGGGGCACAGGCTTCACCGCATGACGGGGAGCGGGCTTCACTGCCGGACGGGGAGCAGGCTTCACTGCATGACGGGGGGCAGGCTTCACTGCCGGACGGGCTGCAGGAGCTCCGGGGCGGGCGTTACGGTCTCCCTGACCGGGGCGTGCCGCAGGGGGTGCTGCCAGAAGAGCTGTTCCCAGCATCATGGCACCGCAGAGAGCAAAAGTTTTCTTCATTTTCAAAATCCTTTACTTTTCCAGTTCTGTTGAACTGGATAAATGTAGCACGCCAAAAAGTTTTTTTCAAGTCACATTACGGAAAAATTCAAAAGTTTTCCCTTATTCTCCCCTCAAAATTCTTTCACGCCCTCTGTTCCTGAAGAATCGTTATATTGCAGATTTGCTGTTGACTTTCCTGCATATCACCGCTATATTATACCGGCAACATTCAAATTATCTTTGTTTCTAAAACCATAAGGGAAATGATATCATGACTGTTTTTGCAAACGCGTGTCAGGATCTTTCAGGGGTCTGGGAATTTACATTCACTAAAAAATCCCTTGAGAATATTTCACTTGCCGACACACACTTTGACTCTTTCGCAACTGTGCCCGGCTGTTTCGATTTGCTCCCCGGAAGCAAATTCCAGCGTGGGACCGGCATCTACCGCAAAACCGTTACCTTTTCCGGCCCCGCAGAGCTGACTCTTCACGGAATCGGTCTCAGAGGAGCTGTTTACTGGGATGGAAAACTTTTGGGTGAGATCGACGCGCCCTTTTCCAAGCGCACCTTCCGTTTTGACGCAGGGGAGGGAAAAAGTCACGAACTTATCATCGCCGTCAACAACGAATTTGACACGGCGCCCTCCTCTCTTTTCAAACCCAACTACGATTTTTACGCCCACGGCGGCATTTTCCGCAAAGTCACCATTGCACAGGCAAAAAGCATCTTTGCCGAATATGTGAAACTGCTCCCAGTGGACATTGAAAAAGGCACTCTGGAAGTTTCTGTAAAACTGGGTGGAGAATTTGAAAAAATCGAAAGTGCCCAACTCTTTTTCGATGATTCAGAAACGCCCCACACACTCAATATCTCAAATGGAACAGGCAAAGCCGTTTTCCAAGTCCCCGACCACAAGATCTGGAGTCCTGAGAGCCCTGAGCTCCACAAGGCGGTCTTGAAGACCGGCGACTGGGAATACGCCTCAAACTTCGGATTCCGCCAGATCTCCATTGCTGACGGCAAGCTCTTTTTCAACGGCAAAAGGCTCAAGATCGCAGGCACCAACCGCCACGACGCCCATCCGGATTTCGGTTATGCCGCCCCCCAAAGCATCCGGCTGCAGGATCTGCTCATGCTCAAAGCTCAGGGGTTCAACTGCATCCGTGGGTGTCACTACCCTCAGGATGAAGAGTTCCTCGACATGTGTGACACTCTGGGCATGATGGTGTGGGAGGAGTCTCTGGGATGGGGCAACAAAGAGGAAGATCTTGCCGATCCTCTTTTCAGAGAAAGGCAGCTCAAAGAAACAGAACGCATGGTCCGAAAAAGCATCAATCATCCCTGCGTT
>JAFTIE010000108.1 GCA_017457065.1 Lentisphaeria bacterium | reverse complement strand
TTCATCAGCTTCGGGCGGGGGCAATTCCCATTTGCCTTCGGGGAAGACCGGAGTATCGAAATTATCCTGCTCGATATTGTGAGTTTTTTCCTGAAACTCCATACAGCTGCGGATACACCCTTTTGCTCCGCAAACAGCAAAATATCCTGTGTGACTCAGTATCTGTTTGTAATAAGGATTGACATAATCACCGGGAAATTCCGGATTCTGACGCCCCCAACCGCCGAGAGCAAGGGTATAAGCTGTTTTGTATGCCAGTTCTTCGGACATATTGCTTTGGGTGATATCCAAATTGAAGCCCGGGAAAAAGCGTTTCATGAAGGGGGAGGCTTTGTAGTTTATTCCGTGGTGCGTTGCCGTACAGCGTCCCATGTGCACGTCTCCCCATTCGTACTCCTTGTCCCCGATGCGGACCTTGATGGAAGGCCGGTCCCCGGGACGGGGAATGGCATTGCCGGGACAATCCGGCACACACTTCATACAGCGTTTGCAAAGCGTACCGGGTTCTACCAGTGCATCGGGTTCCAGCACGGCGTCGGTCAGAATAGTGCCGATGCGGACACGGGGACCGTAAACCTTGTGGATAAAGACCTTTGACCAGCCGATCTCACCCAGACCGCAAGCAACTGCCGCAATACGGACGTGTACATTGATCTCAGGCGCAGGCCGGTCAGGAGCTACCGGTTGCGGATCATTGGGATAAGCTTCAGGCACTCCGGGATAAACCGGAACGGCTTCGTAACCGTGATCTTCAATGAACCGTGCCACTTCATAAGTTACCATGGGACGGAAAAGGTTGTTGAGGCGGTTGTAACTGTAGTAGGTATAATTGGGCCAGTAAGTGCCTTCTGTAATGCCCCGATAGGTACTGCGGGGGATGGGCTGCACAATGGAAATGACACTTTTGCAGTCAGGAAAGATGTTTTTGGGGTGCATCCGTTCCGGTGCTTCGGAAAACCTTTCGATGGGGGCGACACCGAGAATGTCTGCACCGGAGCCGCCGGCGCTGAGTTTTCCTGCCAGTTCTTTGAGCATGGCTGAAGTCAGGACAGAGTTTTTCATTATTTCACCTCCTTGCGGAAAGCTGTTGAGAATTTGCGGCTGATCAGATTGCGTTTTTCAAGACTCGCCAGACAAGCCCTGCCGCAGGGAGCGGAAATCTTGTCGATGGTGTGGAACCGTCCGAAAGATGTCTGGATCGCTCCCCCTTCGCAGCGGCGGCACAAACTGTTATTCAGAGGGCAGGCGTCCATACAGGCGTTGCAATCGTGGCAGACATTGCGTTCAGTGATTTTGTCAGATTCCAGTTCCAGATCAGTTATCAGCATTGCAAACCGCTGCAATGTGCCGAATTCAGGAGTAATAAAAAGTCCGTTGCGCCCCACCTCTCCCAAACCGCACAGCCGGGCGGCAAGTTTCCAGTCCACATAGACATTGGGAGCGGTTTTGCCGGGGGCGACGGGGCTGCCCAGAGGATATTTGGCGGCGGCTTCCGCATCATAACCGAACATGGGGACAGCTTCAAAACCGGCACTTTCCATCCAGATCACAAGATCGTAGGTCGCTTTGGCAAGAAACTGGTCTTCCAGCATAACCAATCCGAAATCTTCAAAAACGCCGTTCTGAGCGCTTACACTGCCGGTTTCCACACCTCTCAGGGTGCCCCGGGGGATCCTGCGGCCGATGACGATCATGCTTTTGCCCTGCTTGAAGATGTTGCGGGGATCATTTTCCGGGGCAGTTCCTTCAAATTTGTCAAGTGAGGTTATACCCACAAGGTCAGCACCGAATTTCCGTGCCGCCTCTTTGATACTGATTGCATCCATGGTTTATTTCCCTTCAAATTTGTCGGGGCAGCGGCCGCCGGTGAATTGATTGCCGAGATTGAGCTGTTCGCCGTCTCTGCCCCGTGACCAAACAGAGCGTTTACGGAACTTTTCAGCAAATTTGTTGCCGACCTTATTTTCCAGTGCCACCATGCACGCTCTGCCGCAGGAGGCAGCGTAACGGTCGATTTTGTCGCAGCTGTTTTTGTTGGTGAAAGCACCGTTGCGGCAATGTACGCACAAACTGAGATCGGGAGTTCCGCTGCCCTCATAGGCATTCAGGGGGCAGGCGTCCATACAGGCGTTGCACTCTTTGCAGAAGTCAACTTCCAAAATATCGTCCCCTTCCAGTTCAAGTGTGGTGAAAATGAAGCCGATACGCTGACGGTGTCCATATTCGGGGGTCAGGAAAAATCCTCCTTTGCCTGTTGAACCCAAACCGCAAACGTGGGCATAAGCCTGATAGTCGGGTTCAAATTCTTTATCAGCGTATTTGCGGCTCAAAAGGGGAACGGCTTCGGCGCCGTCATTTTCGATTTCGCAGCAAAGATCGTAAACAGTTTTTGCCAGAAAAAACTGTTCCGCCCAGTTTTTCCCAAAACAGCCATAGGTGTTCTGGAAACTCGTACCCTCTTCGATCCCCCGGAACGCTCCGCGCATGATACGGTGGGCAACTGCGATCACCGAGCGTGTTTCCGGAGCAAAAGTCCGCGGATCGTTTATTGCCGGCAGGCCGTCGAACCTTGATACCGGAGCAATGCCAACCAGATCCGCCCCCAAACGGCGTGCCGCCGCTTTGATTTCAGCAGAAGTCATTTTTTCCCCTTTGTTGTTGAGATGGTATTGTATAAGGATAACCCTCTGCGGGCGCACCTTGTGCAAATGAAATAAGTTTGCCGCAGTTGAGAGCTGATTCTATAACATCTTGCAGCAGATCAGCGTTGTTCATACGGCTTGACGGCAGCATTACCCCCAAAGCTCCGTTGCAGATGCAGTCACTGTCAAAAAGGGGAACGCCCACACCCCCTGCGCTGTCAGCAGGGGCGCGCCAGGTGTACCCCCGGCGGCGGATCAGAGAGAGCTCCTCAATAAAAGCTTCAGGACGGTTTTGAAAATCTCCGGGAGCGTTCCAATCGATTTTCTGCATCAGATCTTTCTGCAGATCGCCACTGGCGTAGGCGGCGCAGATCCTGCCGCAAGCGGAGCTGGTTGGATCGTGCAGCGCTCCGGTGAGGGTCTCGCGCTCCTGCTGCGAAAGCATGGGATACTCCGTGCCGATGATCAGGGACATTCCGCAATAAGAACGGGTCACAAATACGACTGCGTCAAGTTTTTCACAAAGCTGCCGCAAATAAGGACGCGCCAATCCAAGCAGACGTTCATTTTGTATGCGTGCGTGAGCCAGATGCAGGATCTTCAAACTGATGCCGTATTTGCGGCTGTGGGGATATTGCTCCACATAACCTGTTTCGGTCAAAGTTTTAAGCAGGCGGCAGACATGGCTGTTAGGCAGCGAAAAGTGTTCGGCAAGCTCTTTGACCGACACAGGTTTCGCTGCCATCGCCAGATGATCCAGCAGCTTGAAACCATTATGCAAGGTATTATTCATTACAGCAAATTCCATATATTAGAATTTATCGTATGATTATTCTAAATATAATATACTATTGCAACGAAAAAATACAAGTGCTGTATAGGGAAAAATATAGAAATTTTCTTTGAGTTGATTTCAAACTCCCACAAAACGGTTGGAGTCCCCGATCCGTTCAGGATTATTTAAGGTGACTCCTGAGTACAGTAACTACTTGAATTTTCTGATTCAGATGCTATATTTTGAGCAGTGTTTTCGAGTTTCAGCAATAAAGAGAAAGGTTTTATATGTTTGACCCCAAATTGCTCCTTCCTGAGGTGATCTATGCTCTTCCCGGGTTTGAGATCAATATCTATTTTCAAAATGTCGTCACTGTTATCAATCCTGCCAATTACGCTTTTGACGTGGAGTGCGAAAAAGGACGCTGCGATCAGCTGCGCTGGCGCTGGATCCCGGAAGAGGAGGATGCAGGAGAACACAAACTCAAGCTTTCTGTCTGGAGCGATGAAGGACTCCTTGCTGAAGCTGAGACCACTGTCATCGTCACTCCCCGCAACGCCGGTGAGGGCAAAAACCTGACCATATTGCAGATCGGCGCCAGCTGCATGGCGGCAAAGGGACACGGCGAAGAGCTTCACCGCCGCTTTCAGCTCCCCGGCAACCCGAAACTGGTGATGCTGGGCTCACACGCTCCCGGATATCTCCCCGTCACTCCCGGCGGTCCCGCCAATGAAGCCTACGGCGGCTGGAGCTGGGCGACCTTCTTTGAAAAAGAGCAATCCACCCAGCTGGACAACGACGGACTCCATCCCAAACGTCCCTATGATGTGCCTTCGCCTTTCCTCTTTGAACGCAACGGCAGAAAAGAGTTCGATTTTCAAGCTTATCTGGAAAACGTCTGCCGCGGTGTCCGCCCCGATGTGGTCTACTTTGAGCTGGGAGTCAACGGCACATTCACCTGCAGAACAGATGAAGAATTTGAAAAGTTCTGGAATGAAAGGAACTATCCTTTTATGAAGCGGATGATCCGGGCTGTTCACGAAGCGCTCCCTGATGCAGTGCTGGCTGTGGAACTGATCCCCAAAGGCTCCTGGAGTCAGGATGCCTTCGGCAAAAATTACGGCTGTCTCCAGAGCCGCCGCCGCTGGCTCATCAATGCAGATCTGCTCTACCGCAAGTATATGGCTCTTGCCGGAGAGCTGGAGTATATGATCCTGCCCGAATATCACAACGCAGACGGCGCTGTCAACTATCCTTCTCTTGAAGAACCCGTTCACGCTTCAAGTTCTGTTACCGTCTCCCGTGCCGCCAATGCGCTCCACCCCTTGCCGGAGGGCTACAGCCAGTGGGCAGATTGCGAATATTTTTTCCTTAAATATCTTGCAGCTCAAAGTAAATAAGGATTCAGAAAAACATGAAAAGAAACTTTTTTCTCTCTACACTGTTCCTTGCTTCACTTTCTCTTGCTGCGGCAGAAATTCCGGATAACTCCTGGAAAGATCACCGGATCTACGGGGGCGCTCTGCAGTATTATTATCAGCAGATCTTTGAAGAAAACTTAAAGCGCTATGAGTCGGTCATCCATCAGGCAAAAACAAGAGCTGATGCCCTCAGGATCGTCCGCACCGCTCAGGCAAGGATCAAAAATACATGGCGTTTCCCCGCAGAAAAGTGCCCTCTTGCCCCCAAAGTCCTGAAAAAAGCTGTTTACGGAGATCTGATCGTCGAAAATATCACTTTCCAGAGCCGTAAAAACTTCACTGTTACTGCCAACTTTTATCTTCCAGCCAAACGTTCCGGAAAAGTTCCTGCGGTGCTCTTTGTTCAGGGGCACTCCAATTCGGGGAAACGCACAGGCGGTTACGCAAGAGCCTGCGAAAACCTTGCCCGCAGGGGGATCGCGGTTCTTTCCATCGACCCCATCCAGCAGGGGGAACGGCATCAGTATGCAGAAGATTCCAAGCTCAACTGCACTGCCTTTCACAACCGCATGAACCGTCAGCTCACGGCTCTCGGGGAAACCTTTTCCGACTGGCGCACCTACGACGGGATCCGGGCGGTGGACTACCTCTTCAGCCGTCCTGAAGTGGATACCCGCCGCATCGGTATCAACGGACAATCCGGCGGCGGCACCATGACCG
Source organism: Lentisphaeria bacterium (assembly GCA_017457065.1). GTDB lineage: Bacteria > Verrucomicrobiota > Lentisphaeria > Victivallales > Victivallaceae > UBA1784. The sequence continues at coordinate 6,058 of JAFTIE010000108.1, read as the reverse complement.
CTTTGATCTTCGCCAATGACCACCGGATCATGGCGGCAGCTCCCAGCTGTTACATCACCACCTTTTGCCACAATGTGCAAAATGAAGTTGCCGCCGACGGCGAACAGATGCCTGCCGGATTTCTCGCCGCCGGAGGCGAAATGGCGGATCTGATCATTGCCCGGGCACCCCAACCCTACCGTATCATCGCCCAGAAGGGGGATTACTTTGATGTCCGTGGAGCCCGCAAGACCTACGCCCTTGCCAAAAAGATCTACAGCCTTTTGGGGAAGGAGGAAAATATTTCCATGGTCGAGATCCCCGGACGTCACTCCTATGGTCAGAAGGGACGGATGAAAGCCTATGAATTTTTCACTTCGGTGTTCGGGTCGAAAAATCTTCCTGAGGAACACAAACTTTCCCCCAAAGTTCTTTCTCTCAACTGCCTGGGGAAAGGGGGCGTCCGCTCCATCCCCGGGGAAAAAACGGTGCGGGATCTGGCAAAGGAACAAGCTGTACAGTTGCGGCTCCGCCGTGAGAAAAATCCCCTTCCGCTGCAGGCGCTCCGTGCAAAAATTGCCAGCCTTCTCAAGGTGGGCAACGTTGCTTATTTGCCTCCTTACCGCTGTTTGCGTATGACAGAGATCGACGCCAAACTCTTTCAGCGGGTGGGTATCACCTCAGAAAAAGGGATCACCGCCACGCTCTTTTATATGGATACCGGCATCGACTTTGAACTGCGTGTCAACAAAGATGCCGTCCTCATGCTGCCCCACATTTCAGCAAGGGAAGAGCTGGTCAAATACTTTACCAAAGAAACCGCCCGTTCCCTTTTTGCTCTCGATCCCCGGGGTATGGGGGAGTCGGAATCCGCCGCCGTTGACCGGTTCCGCCGTCTTTACACTGACTACGGCGCCGACTATCACTTTGCCGCTCTGGGACTCATGCTCAACAGACCCTACATGGGCAGAAGGGTTTTCGACATACTTTGTGCCGTCAATCTGCTGCTTGCCAACGGAGCGGAAAAGGTGACTTTGCGGGCATACGGCAACAGTCGTTATCTGGCGATTTTTGCCGCTTTGCTCACAGACAAAAAGGTGGATCTTGAACTGGTTGGGGGAGTCCCTGTCACCTACGAACAGGCGATTTCAGATCCTCTGGCGCCCATTCCGCAATCCATGGTACCCTACGGGATCTTGAAATTCGCCGACATCGACGGGATCTGCCGCGCTCTCAAAGAAAGAGTCCGGTCAGTCCAATAAAGCGATCCGCTGTTGATGCTTTTGAATCGATCGCAGCCATTTTGAAAGCAGTCATTCTTTGGTTGTTGAACGGAAATGATGTTCAACAACCGAAGTTTACCGTAATGCACAGATCCGTGCCGGAGCGAAAAAGGGATCATGCCCCAAATATTGACGGCATGGCAAAATCCACAAAGAAGCCCTCTTTCATCTTGCGGACAGAGAATTTGACATCAGTTGTCATCCAGTTGCGTTTGGCGGCAGAAAGTGAAGTTTTTTCTGCCGCCGGAATCAAACAAATTTACTTGATGACGATCGCTGCATACCCTTTGGGGTCAAGCCAGTTTCTTTTTGCATTTTCTGACCAGGTGGAGCTTTCGCGCAGTTTGTTGGTCAATTTGCGGGAACGGGTCACATTCAACCTGAAATTCTTCTTCATCTCCTGTGTCAGAGGCAGAGTGATTTCCAGGCGCCGCAAGGATGTGTGATTTCTGACGGTATGCACAAGTCCCGGTACTGTTTCCCACTTGTTTTCTGGAGTCAGGCGACTTGAGTATTTCCCGGAAGCGGAAAATACGATCTGCCGTGTCTTGCCCTGTGTTTCCACAAAAAGTTCAATGGTATCATCTTTCCAGAGATTTTCCGGAGAAGCTTTGGGGTCAAACTTGACTTTTTTCATTTCCGGTTCATCTGCAAGGATCTGCAGCGTGAGGACTTTGCCGTCATGTTTCACTCTGAACTTTGTTCCTGCGGCATCTTTGGCGTAATGACTCATCTGGTGGAGCTGCTGCCAGGGGGACCAGCGGTTGCGGCGGAGCTTGAGCTGCAGGGGATTGGATTGAATGTCGATCACCTCTTTCCTTTCAGCTTCCATGATTTCCCACACCCAGGTGCGGAATGCTTTCAGCCGCCGGGCGTAAGGCTCTTTCCCCGCAACGCTTTTTTCCGCTTTTTCCAGAAGGGAACGGATGTTTTTCATCTCCTCAACAGTGTACACTTTGGTCCAGGCATGGATGCGGTTCTTTTTGACATCCCGGTCGATACCGATTTCCCGGGGGCGTGCCACATTGGGGGTGACAGCTTTGTAATATTTGCAGAAATTCTCTTCAAAACGGCTGTAGATCTTTTCCATGATCTCTGCGGCAGGTCCGTACATGATGCGGCAGTGATCTTTGATGATATGCTCCACATTCTGATGGGGGTTCCAGAGGAGCTTGGATTGGACATACATATCAAGAACACGCTCTGTATGGGTGGGACCAGTGTAAGCGATCCGGGCACCGGTGCACTTCCCCGCCAGGGTGCGGAAATAATCTGCTGTCAAACGGGGATAGTTTTCAGGGAACGCAGGCAGCCGGTCGGCAAAGTTTTCACACACATAGATCCCCAGCACCACATTGTGATATCCCACCTGAGTGCGCCAGAGCCGAATCTGTTCAAGATCATCTTTCAGCACATTGGGCAGCAGCATATCTTTGATCCCTCCCTGACAGATACGCACCCGGAGATTCCCGGGGAGCTTCACGGTTTTGGGAAAACGGGTCATGGGGGGATAGACTAAAGCGGCGATGTATTTTCCGGGATGTTTTTTCTCTATCTGTTTTGCCACATCTGCGATGAGCTGCCAGTAAAGCTCCGTATCATCCAGACAGGGATTCTTTTTGCGGAATTCATTGCAGCGTTTGCAGCGGCATCTGCCGTCATTTTTGGAACCGTGGTCCATGGCGTTGATAAGGAATTCATCTTTGACATTCCAGCCGTGCCACGATTTGATGTGGGGAAATCCGGCGTCAGCAGGCGTTTTCCCTGAAAAGTAGGCATCTGCCAATTTCATCCAGATATCTTTGAAATTGGGGTCGCTCCAGCAGGCGTATCTGGGGTTGCGTGTGCCGTTTTGCATCAGCTGGAATCTTTCGGGGTGATCTTTGAACCAGATCTGTCCCAGTTTCAGAAATATTTCCGTATGGCTGCCGTCCCCGATCCCCCGGATACAGCTGGCTCTCATGCGGAGCGCCCACAAAACCGCCTCCGCCCGTTTCGTGGTATAAACTTTGCTGTCGCTGTATTTGGCAAAGGCATTGATCTTTGTCATGTTGCGCTGTGAAAAACAGGGGGCATCCATTTTAAGATCTCCGGAGACGGCGATCTCTTTCCGGGCAGGGATATATTCATATCCTTTCCCGGGGGCGGGCCAGCGGACGCCCTGTTCTTCCAGAAAGTCGTAGACCCCGTGAAGCGTTCCCCGGTGTCTGGTCTCAAAGTAGAATTTGACGACATCCCCCTTTTTGTACATTTTGTCATCGCTCCCGGCGATATAAAGGTCTTTGCCTTTGACGCCCCTCAGAAAGCCGTCGGCTTTGATATTTTTTACAGGGAACCCTGCCGCCGCAGCTTTGGAGCGATCCCCCACATAGATGGAGGAGGTGTATTTACCGGAAGATTTCTTGACAATGGGGAAGCGTCCTTTGGTCATCTTCTGCAGATGGTACTGCAACTCCTGAGCGGCAATGACCGCCGTCCAGGAAGGCTTTTCAGAAAGGACGATCTCCGCATCTTTGAAGCGCAATTCTGCCCCGTAAGTCAGACAGAGGACAAAGGAGAAAAGGAGAGCTGTTAAAATTTTTTTCATATTTGATTCATTCCTTTTTATGATTTGTTCCGGTCTCAGAAAATGGGACCATTTTCAAAATCCTTCCCGTTGGGGAAGAAGTAGATCGCCCAGTTTTTATCTTTGGTCAGTTGGGAACTCAAAGGAATCTTCAGCGTTGAAACATGTCCGTCGGCGTGGGTGTAGTTGCCTTTCCCCAAATGCTGAGCGATCCCCAGATTCTGATTCTGCTTTTCAGTCTCCCAGTTGAAGTAGTTTGCTCCGGGTTTGACGCCGCCGTCTGCCAGAGTGACATATCGGGTCACAGAAGCAAGTCGGTTGATCTTTCTTGCCCGTACCCAGGTGTCGGTGGCGGGATCTTTATCCCGGCGGTAGCCGTTTTCCTGATTGACGATGTAGCTGGGGGAAAAATACATGTTGTCAAGGGCGTAGGAAAGATACTTTGCACGGTCGGCGGTATTGTCACTGCCGCAGCGGTAAAGTTTGGGGAAGGGGGCGTTGAGGGCGATCCCCAGATAAGAGGCACAGGTGCGGAACCAGCGCTGTTCTCTGTTCGCCTTGGCATCGTGATACACGGGCAGATAATCCTGATTGTCACTGCTGTACTGCTGAAAAGAGACTCCGATCTGTTTTTGATTGTTGACGCAAGACATGCCTTTGGCACGATCCCTTGCCTGCTGCAGAGCGGGAAGAAGCATGGCGGCAAGAATAGCAATAATGGCAATTACAACCAGCAGTTCGATCAGCGTGAACGCTGATCGAATGAAGCACGGCTCCGCCGTATGAAGCATTTTCCTGCGGAAAATATGAAGCGCCCCTTTGGGGCATGAAGCGCTTGCTTCGCAAGCATAATAAGGTATTTTTTTGTTTTCTTTTTTCAGGTAATACGACAGAGAAACACCTGTTTGACAGGTTTTACTCACCAGCAGTTCGATCAGCGTGAATTTTTTTGCAGGAGATCCGTTTTGTCTGCAGACGGTAAGGGGCACTTTTTTCATAATGTTCGATCCTCTCCTTTTTTTATTTGCCTTTATTTTTCCGGGGCAGTATGCCGATCTCACGGATGGAGTCCGTTATAGTCTGCCATGCCAGTTTGGGCTGGCGGTATTCGCTGAGGATCCCCTTGTCGTTGATCCCTTTGACCCTGCCGCCGTTGAGGTAGCTTTTGGCATCGCAGAAGTGCCAAAAACAGAGCCCGCAGTACCGGGGATCTCTCAGGACAACGTTGCACACTTCGGCAGCCAGTTCAGCCTGATACTCTTCGCTCCAGCGGACCCGGTAGGGGTCCCGGTGTCCGTAAATGGCTGAAGCGCCTATTTCGCTGATCATATAAGGTTTGTCTGCAGGGACAGCTTTGCAGAGTTCATCCAGCCGGGGGCGGATATGGTGCAGACTGTAAACTTCGTCAAAGTTCATCTGCCCCCATCCGGGATAAGGGTTCATGGCGACGATATCCACCATATCCATGCAGATATCCTTTTCGTAGCGGTTTGAAGCGTAAGTCACCAGACGGGTGGAGTCGTTTGCCTTGTAGGTGTCGTAAACCTTCTGGATGATCTTACGGCACCTTTTGTCTTCACTTAAAGTTTCGTTCATAAAACCCCAGATGATGATGGAGGGGTGATTATAGTGACAAGTTGAAAGTTTCCGTGCCTGATCTTTCTGTTTGAAAAGGAAGGCAGAAGTGAAAAGTTCTTTGTCCCGGACATCCCACCCCAAAGTCTCCTCCCAAACGAGGAGCCCCAGTTTGTCGCAGAGTTGGAGGAGCGTTTCCCTCTGGGGGTAGTGGCTCCCCCGGATAAAGTTGCTGCCCTGAGCCTTTATCATCTGCAGATCCGCAGCCATGAGAGAAGGAGGCACTGCAGCTCCGAATTCCGGGTGGCTGTCGTGGCGGTTATATCCCATAAGGCGCAGCTCTCTGCCGTTGAGCAGCAGTTTGGTTCCCTGGGTTTCAATGGTACGCACGCCGATATTGCATGATTCTTCATACTCCCCGAGTATCAGGCGCAGGCGGTGGAGATGAGGGTTTTCAGGGGACCAGAGTTTGAAAGAGGGCACTTTGAACTCATAAACATTGCTTTTCCCGGCAAAAACAGATTCAAGGACGGTTTTGCCGTCTATTTCAAAAATGATCCGGCGGTCCTTGCGGAAGAATCTGTCGGCAGTCACTTCTGCGCGGAGGGAGCCTGATTTGTAATCGCATGTGGTGACTTTTAAGGAATCAACGGCG
>JAFTIE010000107.1 GCA_017457065.1 Lentisphaeria bacterium | reverse complement strand
GGGAGCGCGGCAACAGGCAGCAGTATGCCCCAGAAAAGAGCTGTCAGCCCCCCGGGAGTACGCCAGCGGGGAGCAGGAAACAGAAGCACACTTGCTCCCAGCAGCAGAGCGCCTGCGATACCTGCACAGTGGGGGGGCCATGAGATGATCCCCAGAGTCAGAAGATCCGTGGGGAACATGGGGGGCTGCTCCGGCATGGCGGCAATGGTGCCGAATTTCAGGGGCAGCAGAAAAAAAAGTATCGTCAGACACCAACCGGTCGTGCGCTGACAGAACTCTTTCATTTTGCAAAAACCACAGTCCGTCTGCCGGAAACGATGACCCGGTGCTCCAGGTGGAACTGGACCGCACGGGTAAGAACACGGCGTTCGATGTCTTTGCCCAGATCACGCAAATCCTCAGGGGTGCTTTCGTGGGTGATACGCTCCACAGCCTGTTCGATGATAGGACCTTCATCCAGATCGACGGTGGCATAGTGTGCCGTGGCGCCGATCATCTTCACGCCCCGCTCCCATGCCTGCAAGTAGGGATTGCCCCCCTGAAAGGCGGGGAGGAAGGCGTGGTGGATGTTGATGATCCGCCCGGGATAGGCGTTGATGACCCTTTCTGAAAGGACACGCATATATCTTGCCAGCACCACCAGATCGATGTGGTGGCGCTTGAAAAGCTCAAGAAGGGCGTTTTCCTGATCGGGGTCGCCGCTCCGGGGGGTGGGAAGGCAGTAGTAGGGCACACGGAATCTGTCCGCAACCTCCTCAAGGTCGGGGTGGTTTCCCACGGCGACCACCACTTTCCCCCCCAGATTTCCCTCTTCTGAACGCATGAGGAGATCGTAAAAGCAGTGGGAGGTCTTGGAAACCAGCACTGCCACATTCTGACGGTCGCCGTTGTAGTAAACTGACCACTTCAGCTCCAGCTTATCCGCAAGGGTCTGAAACTGTCCTTCAAGGTCGCTGCGGGTGATCTCAGGGGGAAGCTCCACGGCTATACGCATAAAGTAGGCGTTCTCCCTGACATCGGTGTACTGGCGGCACTCAAGGATGTTCAGACTGCGCTGATAGAAAAAAGTGGTCGTCTCAGCAAGGATCCCTTTGCGGTCCGCTGTGCTGATGAGAAAAATTGCCTGTCGGGTCATAAAAAATCACCTTTCAAATAAACTGTGTCAACCGATCTCAGCTCCGGCGGGGATATCCCCGTCAACGGTCACAAGGCGCAGCTCTTTACCGGCTTTGGCGGCAAGGAGCATTCCTCGGGATTCAGCACCCCGGATCTTTGCGGGCTGGAGATTGGAAACGATGACGATGGTCTTACCGAGGATCTCTTCGGGGGTGTAATACTTTGCCACACCTGCCACAAGGGGTCTGGGTTCGGCTTCGCCCACGTCGATCTTGAGTTTCAGCAGTTTGTCGGCACCTTCAAGTTTTTCGGCGGCGACAACTTTTGCGGTCTTGAGCTTTACCTTGCAGAACTGGTCGATGGTGATGAGTTCGGCAACTTCGGGGGCGGGAACTTCGGCTTTAGCCTTTTCCTTTTTCTCAGGTTTGGCGCAGGGGGCGGCGGGCTTTTCTTCCTCGTCCTGAATGCGGGGGAAGAGAGGAGCCACCTCCTGAACCATCCGTCCGGCAGGATCAGGGCAGTTTCCGGCAAGCAGATCGCCGATGGTAAGTACTTCGTCACCGCTGCCCAGAGCCTTCTGGAGTTCAGCCATTTTCCCGGGCATCACAGGAGCCAGCAGCACCGCCAGACGGCGCAAGTTCGCCGCCACGGTGTAGAGCACGGTATTGAGATGGGCGGTATCGTTGTTCTTCGCCATTGCCCAGGGGGCACACTGTTCGACGTAACGGTTCCCCGCACGGACAGCGGTGAGCACGGCGGCGATGCCCTGATCCAGTTTCATATTTTCAAGGCAGTTTTTCATGCCGCTGACAGCAGTATCCACTGCGGCGTTGAACTCCTCTTCGTTGCCGGTGGGTTCTCCGGGAGCAGGGATAGCGCCCCCTGCCCGCAAGGTAAGTTTCACCACACGGGAAAGAAGGTTGCCAAGATCGTTGGCAAGGTCGCTGTTGTAGCGGCGCAGCAGAGCTTCACGGGTAAAGGAGGCGTCGTTGCCCAGAGTCATTTCAGCCATGAGGAAGTAACGGAAGGCATCCACCCCTACAAGTCCGATCATATCCATGGGGTTGACCACATTGCCCAGAGATTTGCTCATCTTGGTGTTGCCGGTAAGCCACCAGCCGTGGGCAAAAATGCTTTTGGGCATTTCCACATTCATAGCTTTGAGCATGGTGGGCCAGTAAACGGAATGGGTGGTGAGGATGTCTTTGCCGATCAGCTGACATCCGGCAGGCCAGCGGCGGGCGAAGGCGGCATCGTCACGGCGGTAGCCCACGGCAGAAATGTAGTTGATGAGGGCGTCGAACCAGACGTAGCAGACGTAATCACTGTCAAAGGGCAGTTCGATGCCCCATGAAAGACGTGCTTTGGGACGGCTGATGCAAAGATCCGCCAGAGGCTGTTTCAAAAAGCCCAGAGTTTCGTTGGCACGGAAGGCGGGCTGGATGAAATCAGGGTGGCTCTTGATGTAGTCGATAAGCCACTCCTGATATTTGGACATGCGGAAGAAGTAGTTGGACTCCTTCAGAGCAGAAACCTCTCTGCCGCAGTCGGGGCATTTGCCATCCACCAGATCTTTTTCGGTGAAGTAGCGTTCACACCCCACACAGTACCAGCCGGTGTATTCAGCTTTGTAGATCTCGCCACGGTCATAAAGATCCTGCAGGATCTCTTTTACCACATCCTTGTGGCGATCTTCGGTGGTGCGGATGAAGTCGTTATTGGTGATCCCCAGTTTCTTCCAGAGCTCCTGAAAGCGCACCACCGTCTCGTCGGCATGCTGCTGGGGGGAGATGCCGTTTTTGGCGGCGGCGTTTTCCACCTTCTGACCGTGTTCATCGGTTCCGGTGAGGAAATAGGTATCGTCACCCATGGACCTGTGGAAACAAGCCAGGACATCTGCCAGAATGGTGGTATAGGCATGACCGATATGGGGACGGTCGTTCACATAATAGATGGGCGTTGTAACATAAAATTTTCCGCTCATGATTCTCCAAGCTCCTTTCTTAAAAGAGGTAATTTCAAAAGTCATTCAAAAAATGACAAAGATGCCATTCGCAAAGAGCTGTAAAGGGTAGTTTGCACTTGCTACCTGTAAGGTAACAGGCGCTTGTCCGCCGTAGCTTTATGCGAAGGCGGAAAAACGCTCCCTTTATCAGATCGAAGCGAGGGCGCTTTGACAATTTTGAGGAGTTTTGAAATTGCCTCAAAAATTCTTATTATATTAATATACCACACATTTTCACACTTGTCAAAAACAAAAACAGGTGTTATATTATACAAGTTGGATATTTTTATATCTTTAAGGCAGTATTCCGCTGCCGTGAAGTAATTTCTTCACAACAGTTGTCAGGAGGCTTAAAATGACACTTTTTCTCATCGGTCTTGCGATATTGATCGCAGGGTATTTCACCTACGGAAAACTTGTGGAAAAGATCTTCGGGCCCGATGATCGCCCCACCCCCGCCATTTCCATGAGAGACGGCGTGGACTATGTCCCCATGCCCCAGTGGAAGAACATGCTCATCCAGCTTTTGAACATCGCCGGTATCGGTCCTGTTATCGGCGTCATCATCGGTATCAAGTTCGGTGAGATCGTCTTTCTGCTCATCCCCATCGGCAACATCATTGGCGGAGCGGTCCACGATATGGCGGCGGGCATGATGTCTCTGCGGAGCAAAGGTGCCAATCTGCCCAAACTCATAGAAGACAACTGCGGCAAAACCTTCGGAGCGATTTTTTCCATCTTCATGATGATCTGTCTGCTGCTGGTGGTGGCGGTCTTTATCAATGTTCCCTCCAATCTTCTCGACGATATGATCTCAGGATTCACCAAATGCGACCCGCTGCAGAACTGCTACTTCTGGTACGCCGTTGCGGCAGTGTTCCTTTATTACATCGTCGCCACCATGTTTCCTGTTGACAAGATCATCGGCAACTGTTACCCCATTTTCGGCGGGTTGTTGCTCATCGGAACACTTGCAATCTTTGTCAAGCTGATGATGGAGGGATTCCAGACCCCTGCCATTCTTCAGGAAAGTGCCGCTTTCAAAGGCGGCATGATCAAGGCGCCCATACTGCCCATGCTTTTCATCACCATCGCCTGCGGCATCATTTCAGGATTCCATGCCACCCAGTCCCCCATCATCGCCCGGACCATGCGTTCCGAACGTCAGGCACGGAGCAGCTTCTACGGTATGATGGTCCTTGAAGGCTTCATCGCCATGGTGTGGGCGGCGGCGGCGCTGGCGGTTTTCAACATCGCCCCCGAAACCATGAAACTTGCCGCCCCTGTGGCACTGGGCAGGATCGTCAACTATTTTCTGGGCAGCTGGGTGGGAGGCATTACGGTCGTCAGCGTCATCATCCTTGCCATCACCTCAGGAGACACGGCACTGCGGAGCTGCCGTCTGAGCCTTTCTGAGAAGCTCAACATCGACCAGAAGCCCTTTCTGAAACGCTTCCTGGTCTGCGTTCCCATGATCGTCATTGTCGCTCTGCTTCTCTGGTGGTCAAATCAGGATGCCAAAAGCTTCAACATGCTCTGGAACTACTTTGCCTGGGCAAATCAGGTGATCGCGGTCTGTACGCTCCTTGCTGCGACCATCTATTTAAGCAAACTGCAAAAGCCCACAGCCATCACATTGATCCCCGGACTTTTCATGCTCTTCATCACCACCACCTATCTGTTGAGTTCCAAAACTCTGGGAGCTCCTCTGGGTTTGACCATTCCCCTCAACATCTCCTACATCATTGCGGCAGCATTCGCCTGCTGCGTGGGTGTCTGGGCTGAAATGCGGGGCAAGAAACTGCTCACAACGGCAAATCCCCAAGAGTGATTTTCCCCGACCTTTTCCCGAAGTGCCGCAGATCATTTGCGGCACTCTTTTTTTTGCTGCTTCCTTGACAAATAAACATTGAAGCTGTATAGTAAATAAATGTTTTCAACCATGAAATAAAGGAATTTATCAATGAAAAAACTGCTGCTGCTGGCACTTGCTGTGTCAACACTGGGCTGCTTTGGAGCGATGGAGGCATTCGCTCCCAAGGCAGTGAGTCCCCGGTATTACAAGATCGGAAAAAAAGCTGAGATCACTCTGGTCAAAAACGGCTAAGCCGCCTTTGAGATCGTCGCTCCCAGGAACGCCGCTCCCATCGCCCGTTTTGCCGCTCAGGAGCTGGCTGATTTCATGGGCAAAATCACCGGCGCCAAACTGAAGGTCCTGACCGCCCCCACAGGCAAAGTGCCCGCCTTTATCGTTGGGGATGGCAAAGCCGCCAAAGCCGCCGGTATCGACCTTGCCAAACTTGACCGTGACGGATTCTTCATCAAAACCTTCAAAGGCAACGTCATCATCATCGGCAATGATGAAAGATCCCCCCGTGCTCTCAGCGAAAGTTTCATGCAGCGGGGGACTGTCAACGGTGTCTACGACTTTCTTGAACGCTTCGGCGGCATCAAATTCTATTTCCCCGGTCCCATGGGAACCATCGTCCCCGTCAAAAAGAACTGGGCACTTCCTGCCATCGACATTGCCGACCGTCCTGACAGCCAGTTCCGGCAGATCTACTGCATTGAGCTCAAAGATCTCAACAGAAACAAAAAGGACTATCTCCCTGAATCCATGGCGAAACTCCCTGTTACCCGCATGACCAATCTCTACCAGCGCATGAGCACGCTGCGTATCCCCAACTGCCACGGTCTTGCCAAACTGGGACTGGTCCAGAGATTCCGCAAGAGCCACCCCGAATACTTTGCTCTCAGAGGTGACGGTTCCCGTATGGACGGCACCCATGTCACCGCTCCCAGCACCCGTCAGGGACATCTCTGTTTCAGCTCTCCTGTGAAAGAGGTGATCTATCAGGATGCCGCCGCCTTTCTCCAGGGCAAGCCCGCCACTGCCACCGGCGCTCTCATGCCTAACGGTAAATCCGGGTGGCACGGTGCTTACTTCTCACGTCCATTCTTCAACATCATGCCCAACGACGGCATGTTCGCCTGCCAGTGTGCCAAGTGCAAAGCGGTCTATGCCAAAGGACCTCAGGCGATCTCTGAGCTGATCTGGAACTTCAAGATCGACATTGCCGAGCGTCTTGCCGCCAACAAGATCCCCGGATACATCACCGTTATGGCTTACGCCCAGTACAAATCCATCCCCCGCCGTGCCATCCCAAACAATATGATCGTCCATCTGGCGCTCACCGGTCCCTGGAAAGAGGCGAATCCCGCCGTCCAGAAAAAAGATCTTGAACTCCTTGCCGACTGGCACAAAAAACTGGGACAGAAGACCTATCTCTGGACCTACGCCACCAAGTGCGGCAACGCTATCAGCGACATTCCCGGATTCACCCCCTACGCTGTGGGCAGCTTCTTCAAAAAGAGCGCTCCCCACTCCTTCGGAACCTTCTTTGAAGCCGAAACGGACCACTGGATGTTCGGCGCTATGAACTTCTACATTCTGGGCAAAGTCCTCTGGGACAGCAAAGCCGATGTCAACGCCATTATGGAAGAACACTACGCTCTCATGTACGGCAAAGCCGCTCCCATGCTGAAGGAAATCTACCGCACCTGGGAAAAACACTGGCTGAAAGACATCATGGCGAACATCCGTGAAACCGCCATCGGACCTCAGGCGGCGCTGCCTTCACGTTATGACATCTGGAACAAGATCTACTCCCCCGCTGAGATGAAGCGCATCGAAGATCTTTTCAACAAAGCTGAAAAAGCTGTTGCCAAAGACAAAGCCGCCCTCGCCCGTGTGAAATTCATGCGCAAAGAGATCTGGGGCAAGGTCCTTGACGGCAGAAACGAGTTCGACAAAGCAAACAACGACCGGAAGATCTGGACCGCCGCCATGCCTGAAACCAAAGCAAAGATCACCATTGACGGCAAACTCAACGAAAAAGAGTGGAAACGCTCTGTTCCCGTTCACATGATAACCCGGAGCAAGAAAAAGGATATCCCCATTGAAGTGGGTACTCAGGTCCGGATGCTCTGCGACAAGGATAACTTCTATTTCGCCTTTGAGTGCGAAGAGCCTGAGACCTCCAACCTTCTTGAAGCCAAACGGGGCTTTGATGCCATGGATCTGTGGCGGGACAATCTGGTGGAACTCTTTTTCAGCGATGACCGCAAATCCGAAGTGCTCTATCAGATCATGCTGGGCAGCAACGGATGTGTCACCGATCTGCGCTGGGTGGTCAACAAACACGATATGAAGTGGAACAGCAAAGTGGAATACAAATCCGGCATCATCCCCGGCAAAAAGTGGATCGCAGAAGTCCGTATCCCCCGCAGTTCCATGCCCGAACTCAAGGGCAAAAAGAGCTTCATGGCAAACTTTACCCGGGGACGGATGCTCAAGGGCAAGAATGTTCAGCCCTACTATGTGTGGGCTCCCTTCCCCAAACAGAACCCTGAAAACTGCGGTGTCATCCTTCTTGCCGACAAAGTGCCTGACAACTCTATCATTCTTTTCGGCGACTTTGACCGCAAACCTTACGGTCCCAAGGGCAAAGAGCGCTATCTGGGCCACCACAAGCAGGGGATGTGGTACGGTTACAAAAAGCTGACCATCGACAACAAAACATTCCGCACAGCGGGAGCTTCCGTGCTCATCACTCCCGGCGAAGGGCTCACTTATTTCCCCAAATTCAAGCCTTCCACCAAATATCTGCTTTCCTTCTCTGTGAAGCTGGAAAATGTGAAAGCTCAGCTCACCGCCGCAAGCGGATTCTACGCCTGTGTCCGTCTGGGAGGAGCAGGTCCTGCCAAACAGTACTTTGCTGTCCCCTCCGCCGCCATGACCGGTACCAATGACTGGGTGCGGCTGGAGCTGGAGTTCACCACCCCTGCCAATACAGGGAAACTTTCAAAACCATACATCAGCTTCAACCTGCGCAAAGCCACCGGCAAAGTCTGGATCGACAATGTGCGTCTGGTGGAAGTGAAGTGATTTTTTCCGCTTGAGGTAAAGGCTGACCCCAAAAGAGTTTGGAGGCTTTTACCAGGAGCTGTGAAGGGGGCGCGTTTGATCCGGAAAAGGAGCAGCACGCCCCCTTTACTGTTTAAAAGTTAAAAAGATGCCCTGACGATTTCAAGGCGTTTTGAAATTACTTCTGAGGAAAGGTTATTTCAAAACATCCCGGGGTATCCCATAATCCCAAAAAAAGGAAACTCAGTATGGAATTAAAAAATGAGATCTTGAGACTGCTCGCTGAAAACGGCCGTCTCAGTGCAGCCGATATTGCCGAAAGGCTGCAAATTACAGAAAAATCAGCACAAAAGGCCGTCGGTGAACTTGAAGCTGACGGCGTTATCGTCGGCTATCGTGCCATGTTTGATGAAACAGTCCTTCCGGAAACTGCGGTCAAGGCGATCATCGAAGTAAAAACAAAACCGGAACGGGACAGCGGCTTTGACCGTATTGCAAAACGGATCAGCAAATTTTCCAAGGTCGAATCTGTTTACCTTGTTTCCGGAAGCTATGATCTGCTTCTTGAAGTACGGGGAGAATCCTTGAAAGATGTGGCGGAATTCGTGGCAAGCAAACTTGCTGCAATAGACGGTGTCGTTTCCACTTCGACACTGTTTTTGTTGAAAAAATATAAAGAACTTGGAAAGATGATGCAAGATGAAGAATATAAAGAAAGACTCAATATCACCCCCTGACCCCCGCCCCCGTCTGGCGGAACATATCGCAAAACTGCCCAAAAGCGGCATCCGGGATTTTTTTGAACTGGTCAACCAGATGGATGATGTGATCTCTCTCGGCGTCGGAGAACCTGATTTCGTAACACCGTGGACGATCCGTGAAAATGCCATCTACTCCCTTGACAGCGGCAGAACCAGTTATACCTCCAATCTGGGGCTTCTTTCTCTGCGGAAGGCAGTTTGCAGCTATGTTGCAGAAAATTACGATGTCCAATACAATCCCGTCAACGAATGTATCATCACTGTGGGCGTCAGTGAAGCACTTGACCTTGTCATTCGTGCCATTACAGATCCGGGGGATGAGATCATTTATCATGAGCCCTGCTATGTCTCATACGCCCCTGAAATAAAAATGGCACTGGGAGTTCCCGTGCCGGTGGATACCTGCGAAAAAAATGGTTTTGCTCTGGATCCGGCAGACCTTGAAAAGGCGATCACGCCCAAAACCAAAGCAATACTCCTGAACTTTCCCTGCAATCCCACCGGCGCTGTGATCGATATGGAGCAGATGAAGGCGATCGCACAAACAGCCATAAAACATGATCTGATCGTACTGGCAGATCTGATCTACTCTGAACTGATCTACGACTCCAATATCTTACCGGCAATATCTTCACTGCCCGGCATGAAGGAAAGAACCGTTTTTCTTCACGGCTTTTCAAAAGCATTTGCCATGACCGGATTCCGTATCGGATACGCCTGCGGTCCCCGGGATATCATCGACGCCATGATGAAAATACACCAGTATTCCATGCTGTGTGCCCCCATAACAGCTCAGGAGGCTGCGGAGGAGGCATTGAAAAACGCCCTCTGCGACAGAGATGTCATGTGCAGGGAATACCGCGCCCGCAGAAATGTCATTGTCAAGCGTTTCAACGATGCCGGACTCCCCTGTGTTATGCCCCATGGCGCCTTTTATGTCTTCCCGAATATTACCTCAACCGGGTTGTCGTCTATGGAGTTTGCCACACAGCTCATTCATAAAAAGAAGGTGGCAGTGGTGCCGGGAACGGCATTCGGCGCCTGCGGTGAAGGGTACATAAGAGCCTGTTACGCAACATCCATGGAAGGGATCAATGAAGCCACAGCCAGAATCAGAGAGTTTGTTGAAGAGTTGAAAAAGTAACTGCTCCTCAATAGGTCCCTTGCAGAAAAGCACCTTGAACGTTTTCAATGCGTTCAAGGTGCTTTTTATTGCTCAGAGTTGTAAAAATCAGTTGCCTCCGACCAGACGGATCATGGTCTGACACAGCTCTTTGATGGAGACCTGACGCCCCACATACCCCACCTCGCTCTGGCAGCTCATAAGCCGGGGAGCACTCAGGAGTTTGGGCATCACTGTTCCCCAGTCAACGGTCCCTCTGCCGGGAAGGTCGTGATCATCCCCCACGCCGCTGTTGTCGTGGATGTGACATGTAACGATGTGGGAATGGAGTTTTTCAAGAGCGGCAGGTTCTTCAATGAGATTGCCCCGCCATGCCTGTTCCACCTGATATTTGGAGTAGTTCTTGGGCTTGCCGTCACGGGCGGGCGCCATGTAGTTGGCGTGTCCCACATCGAAACAGCACCCCAGGAAGGGGGAATCAAAGTGGTTCAGGATCCAAAGCACCTCATCGGTGGCATTGGACATTTCAAAACTGTTTTCCACAGCCAGCACGATCCCAGCCTTCTCAGCTTCGGGAAGGAGTTTTTCAACACTTTCCAAAGCCAGTTCCCGCATCTTCTCAAGGGAGATCTCAGGTCTGAAGATACAATCCCATGCCCCCACATGGATCACGTATGTTTTGCATCCGGCTTCGGCGGCGTAGTTCATGCACTTGATGTGCCCTTCCACCAGATATGGGCGGCGTGCTTTCACGCTGCAGTTGAGATCCCAGCACTCGCCGAAAGGAGCGTGGATCTCAAAGAGTTTGACACCGGCGCCCCGGGCAAAGCGTTCAAGGTTGCTGTAGTACCGGGGATCCTCAAGGATCCTGCCCGCCATGATCTCGTCGATGACCACATTTTCAGCGCCGTTGGCGGCAAATTCCAGAAAGACATTGGGCAGCAGTGCGTCACTGAAGTTCCTGCTGCCGGTAAAAAAACTCAAAGGGACCTTGCTCATTTTCATATCTCCTTAAAAAAGTAACAGCTGTTCTGAATCATCATCATGGCGTCCTTTCTTTTTGAGCCTGACCGCATGGCGGGGAAGCCGGGTGACGGCATCCCTCTGGGCATCGCCGGTGCGCTCCAGAAGCTCAAGCAGATCATTGGCACGGGCGAGGACCTCCTGAGGGAGCCCTGCCAGCTTTGCCACATGGATACCGTAACTGCGGTCGCTGGGGCCCGGCACGATCTGCCGCAGAAAAATAATATCCTCTCCATACTCCCGTACCGCCACATTGTAGTTGTTGACGCCCCGGCGAGTCCGTGCCAGTTCGGTCAGTTCGTGGTAATGGGTGGCGAACTGGGTGCGGCAGCGGATCTCATCGTGGAGAAACTCTGCCACGGACCAGGCAATGGAAAGTCCGTCAAAGGTACTGGTTCCCCTGCCGATCTCATCAAGGATCACCAGACTCTTCGCCGTGGCATGGTTGAGGATATTGGCAGTTTCAAGCATTTCCACCATAAAAGTACTCTGCCCCCGTGAAAGATCATCTGCGGCGCCCACTCGTGTAAAAATACGGTCCACCAGACCGATCTGGGCGGCTTCGGCTGGAATAAATGAACCCAGCTGTGCCATGATGACCAAAAGCGCCGTCTGCCGGATGTAGGTGGATTTACCCGCCATGTTGGGACCGGTAATCAGCATCAAACGGTTCAAATCACCATCCAATTTGCAGTCGTTGGGGACGAAATTCCCGGGAATCATCCTGTCGATAACAGGATGCCTCCCCCCCGTAATGATCAAACGGTCATCATCGTAGATCTCAGGGCGCACATAGTGGTTGAGCCGTGCCGTTTCAGCCAGGGAGCCCAAAGCGTCCACAGCGGCAATGGCATCTGCCGCCTCCTGCAAGGGGTGGGTATACTCAACTGCGGCACTTCTGAGCCGGGAAAAAATCGCACTTTCAAGATTTCTTGCCTTTTCCTCGGCGCCCAGGATCTTGTTTTCAAGCTCTTTCAATTCCGGAGTGATGAAACGCTCCGCATTGACGAGGGTCTGTTTGCGGATATAATCTTCAGGAACTGCACTCAGATTGGATTTGCTCACCTCTATATAGTATCCGAAAACAGAGTTGAATTTCACCTTGAGAGATTTGATCCCGGTGCGTTCTATCTCACGCATCTGGATCTGCGCCAGCCAATTTTTCCCTTCGGTGGCGGCGGAACGCAGTTCATCAAGTTCGGGGGAAAATCCGCTTCTGATCACGCCCCCGTCAGCAAGGAGCGCCGGGGTATTTTCGTCGATGGTATCAAAGATCCTTTCCACCAGTTCAGAGAAGTCGGCAATGCGGCACATCTCTTTTTCAAAGACGGGGAGCTTGAAGGGCTCAAGCATCATTTTAACTCCCGGCAGGCAGTCAAGAGAAACGGCAAGTGCAAGGAGATCTCTGGGCCCGGCACTGCCGATGTTGAGTTTGCCGGTAATGCGCTCGATATCACGGATCACACCGATGGTCTCCCTGAGCTCTGCCAGAGAAAGCTGATCGTAAAGAAAACTTTCAACCGCCTCCTGCCGTTCAACGATAGGGGCGTGTTCCTTCAAAGGGCGCAGAAGCCAGTTCCGCAGTTTCCGCCCCCCCATGGGAGTTACGGTCTTGTCAAGAACTCCCAGAAGAGAGCCTGCCTTGCTCTTGTCGTACATGGAGCAGACGATCTCAAGATTCCGCAGGGAAATGGGATCAAGTTCCAAAGCTCCGGAACAGGAACGCAACTCCAGTTTGGTAACGTGTCCTGCTTCGTGACGCAGATTGAGTACAGCGTACCGGAGCAGAGCTCCTGCAGCGCAGACCGCCTGAGGACAGTCACGACAGCCGAATCCGTCAAGGGAAAGAACACCGAAGTGACCGCACAGAAAACGGTTGTTTTCCTGAAAGTCAAATTCAAAACCGTCAAGCTCAGTAAAAAGCATCTTTTCAGGACCGGGAACAACACCGCTTCTGAGCTCTTCAAGGAGTCGGGGATCTATGACTGTTTCACGCACATCGAACCGGCGCATTTCCGCATCGATCTGCTCCAAATTCCCGGTAAACACAAAAAATTCCCCCACACTGATATCCAGCAGGGCAAGGGCATAAAGGTTTCCCTTATCCCGGCAGAGGGCGGCGGCATAGTTGTTGACCACGGAGTTGAGCATAGTGCTCTCAGTAACAGTTCCGGAGGTTATGATCCTTGTGATCTCACGTTTGACAATGCCTTTGGCAAGTTTCGGGTCCTCCATCTGGTCGGCGATGGCGACCTTGAGTCCTGCCCCCACCAGCTTGGGCAGATAGCTTTCAAGGGCGTGATGGGGGAAACCGCACATGGGATATCCCTGACGTTTGGTCAGCACCAGATCAAGGACTGAACTGACCTTTTCAGCATCTTCAAAGAATTCCTCATAAAAATCCCCCAGTCTGAAAAGCAGCACGGCATCAGGAGGGATAGAGGCTTTCGCCTCTTTGTACTGCCGCATCATGGGAGTCATTTTTTCTTCAGGAGCACTCATTTGACAAACTCCATCTCTATGCGGACACCTTTTCCGGCAGCACTGCCGGCAGCCTTAAAAATGGAAACCTTGCCGTACTGCACCGGATCGTAAGAAAGGAGCATTTTTCCGATGGCTCCGGCAAGGGATTCCAAAAGATAGAAGTAACTGTCTGAAATGATTTGAAGTGTCTTCCGTTCGATCTCAGAGTAATCCACACTTTTAAAAAGATCATCCGTATCGGCAGCAGCTTTCAAATCAAGTCCCACTTCAATGTCAACGATAAGATTCTGTCGCCTGACACGTTCATGAGGCAAGGTACCGATAAGGGCATTGACTGAGATACCTTCAATACGAATTTTATCCATCTTTTCAGCGCTCCTGATAAAGAGTGGGGTCGGGGACTCCGGCTTCAGCAAAACCATTCTTCCTGAGGGTGCAACTGTCGCAGACACCGCACGCTCTGCCTGAAGGATCGGGATCATAACAGCTGACGGTCCAGCTGTAATCGACTCCCAAAGCAACACCTGTGCGGATGATCTCTGCCTTGCTCATAGCTTGCAGGGGCGTTTCAATATGCCAGTGCCACCCTTCGTCACAGGCACAAGTGCCAAGTTCGGCGGTATGTCTGAAGGAGTCAATAAAACTTTTGCGGCAGTCAGGGTATCCTGAATAGTCCACACTGTTGACGCCGATGAAAATGTGCCTTGCTTTAAGGATCTCTCCCCAGGCGGCGGCAAAAGAGAGAAAAACCATGTTCCTTGCAGGAACGTATGTCACAGGCATCTCCCCCCTGTCATTGGCAGCAGGAACCTCTATGGAGTCATCTGTAAGAGCCGAACCGCCCCATTGACGCAAATCTATGGTCATGACCGAATGACGCTCAGATCCCAGTTTTTCAGCAACAAGAGCGGCACGGTCCAGTTCACATCTGTGGCGCTGTCCATAATCAAAGGCGAGGGTGTAACACTGAAAACCCTTTGAACGGGCAATGGCAAGACAGGTGGCGGAATCAAGACCGCCGGACAACAAAATAACAGCTTTTTCCATAAAAGACTCCTCAAACACCACGGCGGTCGCCCCAGATGATCTTGTGCATCTGCAACTGCATCCGCCAGGGGAGAGGGGACTCCATGACATAAGAACTGAGTTCCTCAAAGGAAACTCTGCCCCACACAGGACTGGCGATCAGATGAGGCGTCCTTTCAAAAAGGGCGTATTTAACGATTATATGGCAGGCAAAATCAAAGTCTGCACGTGAAGAGATGACAAACTTCACCTCATCATGCTTCTGAAGCAAAGAATAGTTTTCGTAAAGATTGCAATCACTCATTCCGGAGTCAGGCAGTTTGCAGTCAATGATCTTTCTCACAGCTGCAGGCACAGTGTCAAGCTTCATGGAACCGTTGGTCTCAAGAAGCACCTCTATGCCGTTGTCAATAAGAGCCTGACAGAGCCGGGGGGTTTCAGATGAACACAAAGGTTCCCCCCCCGTGATCTCGGCAAGCTTGAGACCGCTTGCCAGGACCTCGTCAACAAGGGACTCCACACTGCGCTCGGCACCAGCTTCAAAACTCCGGGCGTAACGGGTGTCACAATAGGAGCAGTCAAGGTTGCACCCTGCAAGCCGGATAAAGAAACATTTTCTTCCGGCGTGGGTGGATTCCCCCTGAAGACTTGCAAAAGTTTCACAGACACGCACTTTAGGAAATTTACTCCTCGAAATAGGTGCATCCGGAAGAAGCTGATTCCTCAATACGGATACTGCGAACCTTTATATTCTCATCGTTGATGATCTCGCTGAGACGGCGATAGATCTTCATGGACATCACTTCGCTGGTGGGATTGACTTGCGCATACTCAGGGAGCTCGGAAAGATTTTTGTGGTCGTATCCGTCAAGGATACTGTCCAGTGCCGCTTTGAGGCGCTTGAAATCAAGAGCGATGCCGATCTCATTGAGTTTATCGGTACGAACCACAGCAATGACATTGTAATTGTGTCCGTGAAGATTGCGGCAGTCGCCATCATATCCTTTAAGCTGATGTGCCGCAGAAAATGTACGGCGGATCTCAATATCAAACATGATTATTCCTCGTCATCAAACTCTTCGTCATCAAACTCATCGTCATCAAACTCTTCGTCATCGATATCATCAAACTCATCGTCATCAAATTCGCTGGTGTGCTGGAATTCATCATCCTCAGCCAGATCACCAAAGATATCATCCTGATCTTCACCGTAATCGAATTCATCCTCATCATCAGCATCATCGTCACACATGACAAGGTCGGGGGCACTGATCATGGCACCGCACTCAGGACAGCAGCCGTCTTCGACTTCAATGGCACTTTCGCTGACTTCAATATTACAGTAGGGACATTTACTCATTATGACAAGATCCTTTCTTTGAAAAAGATGGTTAAAGTAAATAAAACGATGGGGTAATTCACGAAAAAAGGCGACCTCATCCAAAGATCGCCTGAAACTTTTGCTCAAAAAGAAGGGGAGGAAGAAAAGGAACACGCTGCGCGCTCTCCTCCCGGGAGTTGAGCAAAAAGGCAAAGGATGTTACTTTTTGCCGCCGCGTCCCGCCCCGGCAGCCCGTGCAGGGGTATTGTCGTAGATGGAAAGGAAATCCACAGACCCGAAGTTGGTCAAAGGCTGATTGGTAACTTTGCTCTCAATGAACTGCACATCCTCAGATGAAGACTTTGCACGGGCAGAAGCCATTCTGGCGTTGTATTCACGGCGGGCAAGTTCAAGTTCCTTGGCAGCCCTGCGTTTGGCGGCCTCAAGCTCTGTACGGATCTGTGCAACATACTTGGCGCTGATGGAGTTGATACCGATAGCATTGAGCATACGGTAGTAAGAAACGTAGTAATTACCCAGAGACATGAGACGCTCGATCTCAGTTTCGGCAGTGGCAAGACGGATGTGATCAAGCTGCAGTTGGGAAAGATCACCGGCACGGGCGGTACGGCGGGCTTGAGCCAGGTTTTCGGCAAAGGCTTTATAGGTCTTGGCATCGATATCGTAACGCTCTTTGGTAGCGATCATATTGGCATGGGCGATACGGACCTGAGCCATGACGGCGATAGCCTGAGCAAATCCCCGCTTTTCATCGGCGGCGACCTGTTTGTTCATGGCAAGAGCTCTAGAGACATGAACAGGTATCTTGAGCAGATTATAAGCTGCACGGATACCCAGCTCCCACCAGTTCATGTGATAGAGGAATGAGTTGCTGGAGTTGGTGAAGTCATAGAAGATGCGGACCTGAGGGAACATCATCACGATCTCTTTGCGGACTTCAAGGATATTGATATGACGCTGAATGTCGATCTCATAAAGTTCAGGACGCTTGAAAAGAGCGATCTGTTCCATCATCTCGATATCGGGCAGCTCATAATCAGGCAGACGGTTGAGAAGAGCATCTTCAACAACGATCTTGCCGGAGGGTGACATACCCATCAGAGAACGCAGTTCAACACAGCTGTTCTGATAGCTGCGGACGTAGTTGGTGAGACGCTTTTCCATATCAATGAAACGGCGGGTCTCATCAAAGGCACGGAAAGGATCAAGCTGTCCGGCTTTGGCAAGTTTCCGGATCAATTCGTAACGGTTGCGGCACTCGTCGAGAAGTCCGGAAGTGATCCGGATCGCTTTCTGGGCGGCGGCAACTGAGAAGTAAGCACGGACCACATCAAGGGTCAGGTTCTGAGAAGCACGGCGGGTACGCTGCTCACGCATATAGACCCGGTCCTGAGCCTGCTGGGTGTTGAAGAATGCCAAACCGAAGTCAAGCACGCTCAAAGCAAGGTCGATGTTGAAGTAGTTGACATTGCGGTCCTGACTTTTGGAGTAGCCATAGGTCAAACCGTCCTCACCAACCTTTTCACTTGAGGAAGCAGCGGTATTGCTGCGGAAGGTTGCCGTATCATTAACATTGAGTTCAGGGAGCATTCCAAGCATTTCTGCAGTTTTGAACTCCTTGGCGACCTTTTCTTCAAGTTTGTTGACCTGAAGATCAAGGTTATGTTTCTGAGCCAACTCAACGCACTCACGCAGTGTCAGCTTCTTGCCTTCGACAAGTTCACGGTATTTTGCACCTTCAAAGTGTCTGATCGCATATTCAGCACGCTCATTCCGGTAATCCTCCATACTCTGACATCCTGCAAAGAGGAAAGCCAGTGCGATAACCGCTGTTCCTGCGACAAACTGATTGATCTTCTTCATACTTTCAATCCCTATTGTTTATGTTGAATGTTTATAAGTTTTAACATCTGTTCCGAAAACACAAGAACAACTTCTGAAACACTTCTGCACCAGAGTCTGTTCTTGTATCTCCCGGAAGTCTTCTCTTTTCCCACTCCCGGATCGCCGGGAGACAGGAAAAGAGGAAAACATCTGATCCGTCAAAGATCAGTTGGCAGGTTCATTCTTTTTCAAGACACCTGCTTCCAGCAGTTTGTCAATGAGCTGCTGCATGGAGTTGTAAGCGCTCAGAAAACCCTGGGGAGGCATGATGATGCGGACGCTGCTCTGAGGAACAGGAGCCTCACCTTCAGCACCGGGCTGAAGAGTGACGAAATCAAAACGGACCATTGCACCGGCAAAATGGATCTGACCGATACCGTCTGCAAAAATTTCTTTCTGACACATAATTGAATTCCTTTCTGTATTTGGTCTTTTTTATACTTCAGAGAGTGATTTTTTCCAAGTCATTCTGAAGATCACTTGCACGTTTTGCGGCATATTTGAAACCATCCGGACCGGCAGCCGCCTTCTTATACCACTTGATAGCTTCATATTTATCCTGGGGCACACCCAAGCCGCCTTCATAACATCTGGCGATCATGAACTGTGCGTAACGGTTCCCTGCGGATGCTGATATCCGGAAGAGCGCCGCAGCCTTGGCGAGATCCTTCTGCACACCCCGTCCTGACTCATAGCAGCACGCAAGTTCGTAAATACCGTAACTGTTGCCTGCTTCTGCGGCGCGACGGAACCATTGGACAGCCTGCTCAAGATCTTTTTTAACGATGGCACCGTTGGAATAGAGAAGCCCGATCTCGTACATGGCATCTGTATTACCCAGCTTCACAGCCTCCTGGAGATAGGAGAATGCAACGGGGCCGTTTTGGGGACAGCCGACACCGTCACGCATACAAAGCCCGACCATGAGATACCCGGCAGGGTTGCCAAGTTCAGCGGCTTTTCTGTAATGTCTGTAAGCGGTCTGGGCATTGACCGGTTTTCCGCACAGTCCCCGGGCGTAAACGAATCCCAGCCAGAGTTCACCTTCTGAACTCTTCATAGCCGCCGCCAGTTCAAAGTCCCTGACAGCTGCACGGGGATCCTTTTTCACGCCGACACCGTTGAGCCTGGCAACGCCCTGCTTTGCAACGGCATCGCCATTGCCCTTGTTTTTGCCCATTGCAAGAAGATCGTGAGCCTTCTGAAAATCTTTCTTGACGCCCCAGCCGTTGAAGTAATAATCAGCCAGCAAAACGTAAGCGGCATCATATCTGAGTTTGGCGGCCAGTTCAAGGTTTTTGCGGCCGAGTTCATAATTCCGGGGCAATTTGACACCTTCGGTGTACATTTTACCGAGAGAATAAGCAGCAGTCGCATTACCGTCAACGGCTGACTGCTGCACCAGAGAAAGACCGCTGCTGATCTGGGAGTTCTTGATATCGTGAGCCTTGCTTATGAGATCAGAAAGCATGGATGTGGCATGTTTGTTGCCCTGATTGGCGGATTTTTCCAGATAAGAAAGGGCAGCAAGTGTATTGCGTTCAACCCCGATACCGTCTCTGAGATAGGCGGCGTAGAGGGCTTGAGCAAAACTATCCCCGCTCTGAGCGGCCTCAAAAGCAAGCTGGGCTGCATTGCCATGATCGACCCGGCATCCCAATCCCTTCAAGTAGCAGAGAGAGAGGTAATACTTCGCTTCGCTGCTGTTCCTTTCGGCGGCACTCTTGAAACGCTTGAACGCCTGCACATCAGCGGGTTCTTCCCCCACAGCGGGGACGATGATCCGCTGCAGATATGCACGCCCCATTTTCACCTTACCATCGACCACACCGCGCTTTTCGGCACGCCGGATCATTTCCACCCCCTTGCGGACCTGAGCACCTTTGCCGGTGTCTGCAAGATGGAATCCTGCGGCGGAAAGTGCCTCGGGGTCGCCCTGTTCAGCGGCTTTGAGCATAAAGTCGATCCAGTTGCGTGCACCTGCCCGGCGGGCGATGAGTGCCCGGAGCCGGAAGGCAGGAGCATACCCCTGTTTCATGGCGGATTCAGCCAGAGGCAGTGCCGCAGTATCATTCTGATTCCTGAAGTGGACAAACCCCACATAGGACTGAGCACGGGCATTACCTGCGGCAGCAAACTTACAGAGTTTCTCCCAGGCGGCATTTTTTTCTTCGGCGCTCTTGCCGTTTTCAAAGTCCACTTCGGCAATGGCTGTCTCACTGTAAG
>JAFTIE010000010.1 GCA_017457065.1 Lentisphaeria bacterium | reverse complement strand
TTTTCACTCCCCGGGGATGGTTCAAAAGTACCAAAGAAACCTCTTCCGATAAAAAACAAAGCGGAAACAACTGCCTTTGCTGGCAGCTGTTTCCACAAAGTATATTTACCGCACTTGATAGAGCTCAGGCGTAAATTTATAATGTTCCAGTGCCTCAGCCACAGGGGGAGTTGCTGTAAAGAGCTCTTTCATGGCTGAGATCTTGCTGTCTGGCAGGGGGATCTTGGAAATAAATTCCACACTGATCCCCCCCTCCCCTGCCGGGAAAGCAACATTTTTAAGGATGTTTTCGTTTGGGTTCAGCAGCGCTGCGGGCTTAAAGATCCTGTTCCACAAAGCAGACACATAACCGAAATGGGTACAGCACAGCCCCAGAGCATAACGCCTCACATCGCCGACCTTTTCCACAGCTTCGGCAAATCCGGCAAGCATACGTTCTTCCACCTCTTTTGAGAAAGGTGCAGCTTCGATCAAAGTCGCCAATCCGGGCAACGGCACACCGTCGATGCGTTCCGGAGCAATGCCGGAGTCGATGAGCATATTTCTGTAACACCCGGAGTTCACCGTTTCAGCAGTTCCGAGGATCAGAAGTTTTTTGTCAGGCTCATTCCGCAGAAAAGAGCCGCAGATATCTACGGCGGCATCCACGATATCCAGCACCGGACAACGCGGATCTCCAAAACGGCGGCTCCGGCGGTGGACCACAGAAAGAGTGTTGCATCCGATGACCAGCAAGTCGGGGGCATACTTCATTATACCGTCAAAGGCACGTTCCCAGACCTGCACTCTTTCTTCCGGGGGCATCTTGCCGAATCCCCGGTCCGTTTCGGGCCAGACGTTGAAATAGAAAAGCTCTCCTGCCCCCTCTTTTGCCCAGAGTCTTGCGGCAATATCAAGCCCTCCCAATCCGGAGTCACAGACTGCGATCCTCACTTGCCCACCTCAGTGGTAAAGTAGATCTCAGCAAGTTTTTTTGCCCAGTCGGGGGCTTTGTCTATTTCTCCTGAAACGATACGGGTCAAGCCGTCGTTCCAGTGGTGAAGATGCTGCAGAGTCATGACACGGTTGCGGAGCATGGCGGCGCCCTTCCCGGCATCGCTGTTCATTTCCTGCAAAATACGCTGGAGCTCATCTACATATCCGGCAACGCCGTAGTAACTCAAAAAACCGTTCCATGCTTCCACTACCGACTCCCTTTTTTCCAGGCATCCGGAAATGGCATTCATAATCCCGTCAAACTGCACCGGATCAAAACGCCGTGCCCCCTCTTCGGTCAGCTGATAGGGGAGCACTTCAACAGAGGAAATACCTTTGTCGTTGACACCCACATGGAGGTGGTATCCCAGTTTCCGGTAAGCAAGCTGTTTCGGCTGATAGAAAATGAAGTTCCCCAGACTGAAAAAGACAGGTTTTCCGTGAAGAAAGGTCATTCCCTGAGGCACATGGGGGTGGTGTCCCACCACCAGATCAGCTCCCGCAGCGGCAAGACGGTCGAAACAGTCATAAACGTAAGGAGGCGGTGTGGGGACATACTCCAAGCCGCAGTGTACGATGGCTATGACAGCGTGAAACTTTTCCCGAGCCTGCCAAATGGCAGTTTCCATCTTTTCGATCTCCCATCCGGCAACACCGGGGGTGTTTTCAGCTGCCGCCATGCGGTCCTCTCCCTCGGAGAAGTTGAAAATGGCGATTTTCACTCCTTTGACCTCTGCTTCAAGGGGTTTGAGAGCTTCCTCAAGGTCCATTCCTGCCCCGCAGTATGCGATGTTGTTTTGTTTCAAAAGCTCCGTTGTTTTGCAGAATCCCTCCACGCCGCAGTCAAAGGTGTGGTTGTTACCTAAAGTGACAGCTTCAAAAGGAACTCCCGTCAAAGCCGGGATACGTTTTTCTTCTCCGTGAAAGGCGGCGCCGCTCTTGACGATCAGCTGCCCCGGGGTCAGGGGCGCTTCAAGGTTGGTGATGCGCCAGTCCGCCTTGCGGAGTTCCGGGAGCAGATCACCGTAGACACTCAGAGGATCTGAATCCATCAATTCACCGTAATGACGGATGGGCGCCCAGTCCCCTGAAATATCCAGCAATGCCCGATGAGGAGCTTTGTTAAGGGGATTTTCCCAGATCATCAGAGCACGATCTCCAGCTGTTTATCGGCAGGGATCTCTGCCACATGGCAATCGGTCATGTAGCAGCGTTCAGGGAGAACGATCATGACGCTGACATTTTTGTCATTTGGGGTGAAAGCAGCATGGTGCCATACTCCGGGGCGCAGAGAGAGCAAAGTGCCCTGAGGAACATAGAAGACCTCGATATCATCCACGGGGACCTCTTCACCGGCACCTGCGGGAGCGACCCACACGATGGCATCGTTGTCAAGGGGCATACTCACTTCACAGGTAAAATCGTGGTATTCCCCCACATTGATGACCATGGGACGGGGACGCATGAAACAGGTGGAAAAAGAGGGAGAGTCAGAAAGAGTCTGCTGGACCATATCCCGGTAGAAAACGATTTCCGCATCTTTGGGACCGGTGGCATCAGTCACAGGATCCACCATTTTTGCGTAGGTGCCGTAACGGTGGAACTTTTCAACGCTGAGCTGCTGAACTTTGATGGTTTTCATGATTTTTGTCCTTTCGTAAAAATGTTTGGATCAGTTGATTTCACGCAAAGTATATTCTCTTGTTCCCATGCCCAGCTCCTCAAGGATCCTGACTACGGCATAGGGATTTTTACCGTGGAGCTGTTCAAAGAGGTGCTTGGAGTCATCGGGAGTATATTGCCATTTCGGGGGCAATGCTTCTTTGTAAAAAGGCACCTTGCTGATAAGATCAAGGGACGCCTCTTCAATAGCAACGATGTCTCTTCCGGCAAGGATGCCGATATCAGGGACCAGTGCGGGGGTGGTCATGCCCCAGCAGTCACAGAAGAGCGTGATATCCATAAGCATATTGATATAGATCTGCCGGTCGGGAAAATGGCTTATCAATTTGGCAGTGGTCATTGCCATTGCCTGTTGGAAATCCACATAGTGCCCCCGGTCGATCCGGATCGCCTGCCGGGGACAGATCAGCATACAGTGACGGCAGTATTTGCAGTTGTGAAAAAAGATCTTGAGTTTGCCATCCTTGAAGATCATAGCCTTGTCGGGACAGTTGTTCACGCATTTGTTGCATCTGGTGCATTGGGCATCATCCCACTCAAGACCTCCCTCCTGAGCGTGGAGCAGCTGGCGCATGGCATTGGTCACAGCCCCCATGGAAAGATTTTTTGAAGCCCCGCCGAAACCGCAGACACCGTGACCTTTGACATGTGAAAAATCGACCAGCACATCAGCGTCCAATATGGGCTTTGAAAGTTCTATCCTGTCCATGGTTTTGAAAGGAGGCTCCACGGGAAATGTTTCAAATGCGGACTCATCCTCACCGCAGACGGGCACAATGGGACACCCGCAGACCTCCTCGGTATAGCCGCGGTCTATGGCGGTATCCACATCCCGCTTCATATCGGTAATGAAAACTGAAGCTGCTCCCGCAGATTTCAAAGCTTTGACCAGTTTTCGGACAAAAAAGGGATGAATGGTGGAAAATCCGTTGCCGCCCCCCAAATGCATCTTGATGACGACGTTCCGGTCCTCAACAGTTTTTTTCAACTCCAACTTTTCCAGAAGACGGTCAAACTTGGCACCGATACATTGATCCGGAGACATGGAGCGGGGCGGATAAGAAGCAAAAAGAAGTTCACTTGTCATAACTCATTCCTTTCTGAGATCCTGAAGCAATTTCTGAAGTTCCGGCATCTTTTTTTCTGAATGCTTCAAAAAAAGAGCCCCCAATTCACTGCTGAGCTGCCCATCGACTTTCGCCTTTTTTCTCCCGGCGGGTGTTTTGTAAAAGGCGGTGATCTGCCGCAGTTCTACCGGGGTGTAGTGCTTCATATACAATGCACACAAATCATTTTCAAGCTCTTTGAAAGCAAAAGCCTTGCGGTAAAATGCCGTCAGCTGGGGCCGGAGTTTTTCAAGCTCCGGCACCGCTTTGAACTGATTTTCCAGTTGGGCATCAAATGCCCGTTTGAGCATTTCCGGAACACCGCTTGCCCGCATCATTTCAAGAGCGGCACTCCGGTGCAACGAAGAACCGGAAGAAACCTGACTCACGAACAAAAGAAGAAATGCACACAACAATCTGCGTTTCATCATCTCACCTGCCCGCCGGAACAAATATGGCGCTTCCTCTGGCAAAATCGATCCCGGCAAGGCGCAGATAGATGTAGTCGCCCAGCTTGAAATTACTGCTGCTGTTCTTTTCGCCGTAAAGAGCAAATTTGCCCCGTTTTCTGTTCCCCGGAAGGGCATCAACTGGTACAAATCCGTAAAGTCCCAGTTCTTCGATGGCAACCTGCAGTCCTGCGGAGATGACTTTGGCGATAACGCCTTCATAAATCTTAAACACCCCTCTTTCAAGCTCTTCTTCCAGTATTCTGAGCTTCATCCGGTCAGAAGCGGCAAAGGAGGCATTGTCGTTCTGTTCCTCAAGTTCGGTACATTTTTCTGCCACTCTTTCAAGTGTTTCCACCCGGCGGGTGCGGGATTTTTTATCAAGGTTCCAGAGCTGCTGATGCACCGTCAGATCAGCGTAACGCCGGATGGGACTGGTAAAATGTGCATACGCCGTTTTGCCGAGAGCGTAGTGGAGCAAGGGCTTTGCCGCATATTCAGCTCTGGGGAAAGAGCGTAACAGCAAACTCAAAATCACCTCACGCTTGGGGGTGTCGGGCAGAGAACGGACAAAATCGTTGCAGACCTTCCGGGAACTCAGATCGCCGGTAGCAAAACCGAACTGTTCAGCCATATCAGAAAACTCCCAGAGTTTCTCTATTTCAGGCTCATTGTGGATCCGGTAGATCCCGGCAACGCCTCTGGCGATCAATTCAGCGCCTACGGCAGAATTGGCGGCAAGCATACACTCCTCGACCAGTTGTTCCGAAGGACGGGAAATTCGTGCCTCAACTCCCAGAAGTTTATTTTCCTTTTCGTTACAGCGTACTCTTACTTCCGGCAGAGGCAATTCGATAAATGCCTCTTTCTCTGCCCGGAATTTACGCATCTGTCCCGTGATCTTGAGCAGATCCTTCACTGTTTTTTTCAGCTTTGGCGCCCAATCTTCAGGAGCTTTACCGGTGTCGGCAAAGTGCTGGACCTGATCGTAATCAAGGCGGTGTGCAACTGTGATCCGGGTATGTTCACGGCGGACTGCAGTCACTTCGCCTGATTTTTTGTTCACCGTCAGAAAAACCGAGTGGGCAAGAGATGGTACTCCTGCCTGCATACTGATGGAAGCGGTCAATCCGGGGGGCAGCATGGGCAATGTCCTTCCGGGGAGATAGCATGAAAATCCCCGGCGCGCCGCCTGAGAATCAAAACGGCTCTGAGGAGCAATGAAGGCCGCTACATCGGCAATATGGACCCCCAGTTCCAGATGTTCTTTATCCGGTCCCGGAGCAAGAGAAAGAGCATCGTCAAAGTCCTTGGCGTCATCAGGGTCGATGGTGATGACAAAAAGTTTAGAATAGTTTTTCCGGTCGATTTCCCGGGGCGTGATCGCCATTGCCGCTTCATTTTCCTCTTTGGAATAAGCCGCAGGAATATCGTATTCTGCCATAATGGCATCCAATTCAGCCTCAATGATCCCGGCGTGACCGATGACCGATGAAATGCTCCCGCGCCACTCGCCCTGGATCATTTCAGGACCGCGCACTTTGACAAAGTCACCTCGCTGAGCTCCTTTGCGTCCTCCCAGAAGTTTGATCCCGTCAGGCAGTCTGGTGTTGAGAGGACGCACCACCCCGCCGGGAAGCACTTCACCTACGAAGGTGTCTCTGGAACGCTCCAAAACTTCAACGATCCGCCCCGTAGCGCCCCGGTTGGCAGTATCTTCTGAAAACTCCCTTCTCCCGGGGAGCAACTGAACTTTTACAGTATCGCCGTCAAGAGCGCCGTTGATTTTCGGGATGGGGATGAAAATATCCTCTCCTTTTTCAGTGACTCTCTCTGCAGGATCGATTTCCACAAAACCGTAACCGGAGTGGGTCATCTTGAGTTTTCCCACGACAAACTTCCCTGCCCGCTCAAGCTGACGCTCATATTTACGGTCAGCAATGCGGATCAGACGGTTCTTTTTCTGATGTTTGCGTTTGGACATAATTCCCCTGAAACTCGTGTTTTATTTTTTTGCCGGCGGAAGTGCTGCACCGGAGTAACGCAGAAATTCCGCCCGGATGACACGCCGGTAGTCTCCGGCAGCGCCCCCGTATGAAGATTCCTTACCGATATTTCCGATGGTGACATCCACATCACGGTAAAGTTCACCCCAGCTGCTGCTGGTATCGTCATAATCAAATGCGGTAAAAAATCTTTTATCCCGGGAATCAGCGGTCATATTCCCCGGCAACACCTGCTGTTCCACGATCAAAACGGCATCGGCGCCATTCTTTTTTGCCTCAGAGGTCAGCTTTGCGATCATGCGGTCACGGGAGACCTGCCGGTAGTTCCCGGAAACGACAGCTTCGCCCAGCACTTTGTAGGGGCGCAGGATTTTCCCGGAGTCGGAAAAAACTGTCACCCCGGCAGTGGAAGCAGCTTCTTTTTTTCCCTTGTACGAATAGGAGACACACCCCGCTGAAAACAACAGAACAGCAGCACTCAAAACAGTCAAAACGATTTTCATGATCAGTCACCTTGATATTATTTTTGTTTGTACAGTGTAAAGATACCACATTCAGCAGAAAAAAGCAAGAAAAAAAAGAATAAATTTTGCCTTTTTAAACAAATTTTTCATTAAGGAGCCCCGCAACGCGCAAGGAGACAGATACAAAAACATAAAAAAACTATCTCCAAACTTCTTAATTCTTACAGTGTGTACTTGCAATTTTTCCATTTTCTGATTATACTATGAGGTAATTTCAAAAGTCATTCAAAAAATGACAAAGATGCCATTCGCAAAGAGCTGTAAAGGGTAGTTTGCACTTGCTACCTGTAAGGTAACAGGCGCTTGTCCCGCCGTAGCTTTATGCGAAGGCGGAAAAACGCTCC
>JAFTIE010000106.1 GCA_017457065.1 Lentisphaeria bacterium | reverse complement strand
TTGCAAAAATTTCTTGAAGGCTGTTGCAAGGCAATGGAAATAGAAAATGACCGGCAGGAAGCTATTGGAGCATTGCAGTTTTTTGACCGGCAGAAAGCGATCAATACGCTGTTGAAGCTGCTGAATAAATATTATCTGCCAAATCAATTTTTTATGAATGCTTTACGGTCCGGTAATATTTCTGACTGGCAGCTGTGCAATGAGTTGAATAACATTGTTCAGAGCATTTACTTTGTCGCCATAATGAAATACTGTGCCGAAGAAGCAGTAAAAAGTATAGCAAAACAGGCATTGGAAACGTGCAGACAAAACGGCTGGAATTTTTAAAATAGCTGTTGCGTATTAAATCATAAAAATTTGCAAAACACCACGGAACTGTCAAGCTATTCTTGACAGTTCCATATTTTTTCGGCTTGAGTTATCTCAATTTCAATAACAGTTCTTCTTTTTGACTTAATGGCAGATAAGCATCCAGAAATGCTGCAAGACGTGGAAGTTTTTCTGCCGGAAGATTGGAAATGAATTCGGCAAAGGTATTGTTCTGAATACGATTATCACCTAATACAGGAAGAGCTTGAACAGCTTTGATTTTGGTATCCAGAGCCACGTGCGTGTAGCGGGCAGTCATGTCAACGGTCGTATGTCCCAACATATCCCGGACAACTAACGGATTGACTCCATTATTGATGAGTAACGATGCTGCACTGTGTCTGAAACCATGAAATGAAAAGCGGGATACCGCCCGGAGCCGTCTGGATTCTCCCGGATCGGTCGGTGTCATTCCTGCGGCTTTCAACAGGCGTTTGGTATCTCTGGAAATTCCTCCGGGGTTGTACTGATAGCGTTCTGCCACTTTCGGCAATACGTAGTCGGACGTCATTTCCAGTTCTGCCAACGTTGAATAAAGAACATCGCTCATCGGGATTTCCACCTTCTTGCGACTGCTCTTGGCTGTTTTGTGCGGCATAAATTTGATCGTGCGTAAGGACATATTGACGGACTCCCATTTCAGCAGACAAAGGTCTCCGCACCGGGCCCCGGTATATAGAGCCAGTTTGTAGAGAACTTTCATCTCCTCTTTGTGGAGCATCTGAAATGAATCCGACGTCAGAGTTGTCCAGATATTCTGCAGCTGTTCAACGGTAAATGCGCAGCGTTCCTCCGGAGTATTCTGCTTCTTGCTGAATGTTTCAAACGGATTGCTGTCACGGCTCATCGTTCTGAACACCCGCTTGAGAATATCAAGTTTGCTGTTATAGGTTTTGGCGGCGATTCCGCGTTTCCACTGCTGTGTCAGAAACGCACCGGCGTTATCTTCCGTCAGATCGCATGTCAGATGGATGTTGAGCGAAGCTGCGAAATTCGCAAGAGCTTCCAACGTGGAGTGGTAGTTCTTGCGGTGATGCGGTGTTATGTCCGGAGCAGAGGGATGATTAAAGAATGCCTCCTCCAGCTTCGGCAATGGCACCCGGCATACATTGAGCAGCGATCGGGTTTCTGCGACCTGCTGCAAGTATGAAAGTTTGGAATTCACCAGAGCGACTTTCTGTTCTTCCTGCACAATGGAATCAATCTCTTCCATGGCGGCGGCTTTGGTAGTTGCCTTCAAGGTTTTGGTTTTGATCTTCCCGGTTTGACAAGTCCATTGATAGACGAATTTCCCGTTGCGTTTGAACAACGAGCCGGAACCCTTGCGGCGACGTTTTGATTTTGTGTCAGACATTGAAATTTCCTTCATAGTCTAGCTGGCAGTTATGCTTCTCTAATTTCCTATTCGGCGAAGGATTTTGAGGAAGCAGACCAAACCAATCTGTCATTTCATTCTCCCAATGATAATCAGCATATCTATCTGCTGAACAATAATAATGGTCAGGGATTTGAATTTTGCAACTATCAGCTGCCCAACCCCCAAAATCCTCAGTACTGTTATAATATTTTTTCAGTAAAAGATTATTTTCCGGCTGTCAATCCCCAAGCTTGGGGGGCTCCAATAACAGCAGGCCTGATGTCTGATAAGACAACTGGTTTATTGTGTGTACGTTTAAGCGAAATATCCGATGCAATATCTCTTGCGCCTCTGGAGAACAGTAGAAATAAGATTGTCCGTTCAGCTTATATTTCTATGGGATATTTGTTGCGAAAAGCAATTTGCAATCATTTGGATATTGATTTAGATGAACTTAATGTAGATTATCGCATTGTTGAAGATCAAGAAAGCAACAAAAGGGTTGGAAAAATATTTTTCTCTGATTCATTGGAAAATGGCGCAGATTTCTGTAATTACGTTTACAGTAACAGACATTTGGTGAGAAAGGAATTGCTTGAAGTGTTTACTGCCGCAAACAGTTCCTCAAAATTCCATAAGATTTTTAAGGATCACAACTGTTTCCTTTCGTGCTATGATTGTGTCAAGGATTACAGTAATCAATTCTATCACGATTATCTGAATTGGCGTTTGGGCTTGGATATGATCCATTTGGCATTGGATAGTAAAAACTTCCCGTGTTTTACTACGCCCCATTGGAAAAAATTTATGGAAACACACTTCGGCAATTGTAATCCGGCAAAACCGATTATCGTCAAAGACAAAAAACTTTTTGTCGTACATCCGTTGTGGTCTGAGGCATATATTGATAAAATAAAAGAAGACAACGCTCTAGGTGATTATACTCCAATTTCGGTGTTAGAGGCGGAGTGCGTTATTTATGTGAAAACTAATAATGTTAGAGAAGCACAAAACAAAATAGATTATATCGGTGAAACGAGGGCAAAATGTCATTTAATCGTTTTTACATTGACTGAAAATTGATGTTTAGAGGGGATATATAACAAGAGAGAACTGCATTTTGCGTATCTCTGTTGAAACAGAGGTGGGAGATCGCAATGCTTGGATGGATAGTTTGTAAATCCATGTGTCACCTGCGAATAGTTTATAATCAAGTGTTTGCAAAACGGGGAACAAGTTTTGATTCGCAAATAAATCCACCACCAATATCTTGCTTGCAAAACCTACGAAACGGATGTATTATAAGAAAGTGGCACAATTTTTATAATCAGTCAAAAAGAAATTTGCGCAAAATACCGGACACTGCCTTTCTGCAAACGGCAAAATCGTTTTGAGGTGATGTAAAAGCCACGCCAGTGCAATTCGGCAGACAAGCGTGGCTTATATCAAGAACAAGTTGTTATGTTGGGGAAGAGAAAAGCCGTGTTATATTCCGGTCAGTCCATCCCCGAAGTCGAAACAGTAAGGTACTCTGACCGGGGAACGTCCGGCGAAAGGAATTTCTCCGAACATCCCTTTGATGACCGCATCGATGCAAACCTCACAATCATAGTAGGCGTTGATGTAGGTGTCTGCTTCGTCCACATCGTAAAGGAAATAGGGGGTCCCGAAAGAGATCATGATCCGGTTGCGGATATTGGGATCACTCATAAAATTCCACAATATCCCGTCAAATCCCCTGTGTTCGGAGTACTGGGGGTTGGAGTCGCAAAGATAGATCACCGCATCAAAAACCTCTGTACAACTGCGCAAAAGTTCGTAATCTTTCGGCTTGGCTACAGTCACCTTGAAGCCGCGTTGCCGCAGTTGATCTGCAAAACGCTGAAGCCGCTGCTGCGGCGTGGGCTTGTCAGGTGCAATAAAGAGCAGGATACGGCTGCCGGAAGCAAGTTTCAGCGGCAGGACACCTGCCCGGTTGCGCAGCAGTGTGATGCAATGCTCACCGATGCGTTTGGCGATTTTCTGATTTTCGGCAATCAGTTCAGCATAATCCTGACCGGCAGATTTTTTCTCAACTTTTTTGTCCAATCCCAGACGTGCTTTGAACTCAAGCACCCGTCGTGCAGACTCTTCCAGACGCTGACGGGAGATCCTGCCGTCTTTCAGCGCAGCCTTGACCAGAGCGAAAAACTTTTCTGTTTCGGGCCACCAGAAAACATCCACGCCGCCGTTGAAACTGTCGAGGATACGTGTTTCGTAATCCGCCCAGGAGATGTAACCATTCATACAAAGAGCATCAGAAGCGATGACTCCTTCAAACTTCATTTCCTTCCGGAGCAGATCGGTCATCTGGAGCTTGCTGCAGGTCGCAGGCCGCCATTTACCGCTTTTTTCATCCCGCTCTTCGTAAGCGGGGAAGGCGATATGTCCCACCATGATGGACATGACGCCTTCATCGATCAGCTTTTGAAAGACCATCCCCTGACTCTTTTTCCACTCCTCTCTGGAAAGAAGCTGAAGACTTGTGACATAGTGCTGGTTCCGGGTATCAATACCGTCTCCGGGGAAATGTTTGGCACAGGCGGCACATCCCTGATCCTGCATGCCGTTGATGATGGATTTGAGGATCCGGACAGAATGTTCCGGTTCATCCCCGGTACTGCGGGTGTTGACCACGGGGTTTTCACGGTTCAAATTCAAATCTGCCACCGGACTGACGCACCAGCGGACATCAACAGCTACCGCCTCTGAGCCGATGACTTTGCCGAAATCATAGCTGTCGCTCTCTGAAAAAGTGGCAGAGATCCCCATGGTACGGGGAAGACGGGTCAATTCGGTGATCTGTCCGCCGATGCCGTTTTCAAAATCCCCGCTGAACACCACGGGGATGGAAGGCGCAGCTTCCTCCACAATACGCTGCAAACCGGAAGTCACCCGGATACCTTCTGAAAAAGCATCTATGATCTCAGCTCCGGTAAAAATGGAGCCAACAGGATACTGCTTCAGCCATTCCACAGGATCCTTTTTGCCCCGGATAATATTTCCCCGTTCATTGACCATCTGTCCGATCATCTGATCTTCCGTCATGGAAGCAAATGTCTCATCGACCCAACGCCGCTGTTCAGCAGTCAAAGCTTTAAGCATTTTTATTTCCTCTCGTGTTGCAATGAGGTGTGAAAACGCCTCAATTAAAATCAAATCTGAAAATCTTTGCCGTGTCTTTGTTTTCACCAAGGGCATCTATGACAAGTTTGAGCTGTTTTGCCTTTTTGCCCCAGGGGATCACAACAAAACGCTGATGATTTTCCTCTGTCCGGAATATTTCTTCGCCGTCGGCTTCAATATGGAAAGCAGTGACCAGAGTTGCGGGGGGGGCATAGGTTTCACCGGCAAGAGTATAGTTGGAGACCATATTCAAATGATCCCGGCTCAAATCGGAGTCGAAAACGATTTTTATCTCATGGATCTCTGCCGCCTCATCCAAAGTGTATTCTACAGTGTCACCGACCTGACAAGTCCAGCAGTTTTCCGCCTCTTTGAGGGCTCGGTCGATGCCGTTGCGCAAAGGTTCAGCATCCCCCCGGCGAGCTTTCAGTTCCGCCTTGCGGCACACTTCAGAAATTTCCCGTCTGATGCCGGGGATATAGCAGTCATCATCCAGCAAAGTCTGCTGGATCTCCTTAAAATATTTTTGCGCCGCTTCACGGTTGCTGGCACACTTTTCACGGACAGCATAATAAGCTGCCGTCCCCGCCGCCTGCCCCAGAATGGCACAAGTCGCCATGACCCGGGAGGAACTTAAAGCCACATGAGTGGTACTGATGTTTCTTCCGGCGCAGAAGAGATTGGGAACATTCCTTGAGTAAAGAGAACGCAAAGGGATCGTATAAGGCGCCGGAACACTGATATGGATATTGGCAGGTCCGAAGTGATTGAAACCGCCGGGGTGATGATCGTCAACAGGCCAGCCGCCGTAGGCAACGGCATCTTCAAAGGCTGCGCCTGAGAGGATCTCTTTTTCAGAAAGAATATGATCCCCCACATAGCGGCGGCTTTCCCTTTTTCCGGGCCAGAATCCCACCCAGTCAAGACTCCAGTTATCGGCACCGTGGTCCCCGTGATTTTTGATGTGATCCCAAAGCCCGAAGGCGATTTTCAGCAGCTCATCACGGATCTCTTCAGTATCACGGATGGAGTCCCTGTCACCTCCCAGCTCAAGAT
Source organism: Lentisphaeria bacterium (assembly GCA_017457065.1). Lineage (GTDB taxonomy): Bacteria > Verrucomicrobiota > Lentisphaeria > Victivallales > Victivallaceae > UBA1784. Next base: position 13,923 of record JAFTIE010000106.1, on the reverse strand, counting down.
ACCAGTAGTTTTGAGTGCGGCAGAACTGGTGTCCCCGGGGCGGAAGAGACTCTTCATCAGGGTAACAGTATGCCCATTTGGGCGGAATGAATTTCTTTGGTGAATCGGTTTCCCTTCCCTGGATAATACAACTCAACCCCATGGTTTTGGTATCAGCCTGCTCCTGGGCAAGCTGTTCGCCGAACTCTTGCTTTGACTCACGTCCCACCCGGAACTCAGCTCCCGAAAGAGGTGCAAGAATACTGTCTCCTGAACAGTCTGCGAAAAATTTGGCTTCCACCCGGTGAAACTGCTGTGTGGTCTGCTGATAGCCGCGTATGCTTTTGATGCGCGCCCCATCAAGTTCAAGTTCCTGACAGGAGCAGTTGAGGAGCAAAGTCAGATTTTCCTGAAAACGCACCTTTTCGTAGAGAATACTGTCCCAGACGGAGTAGTTGGGATCGTTGTTCCGGTAGAGATTTTCCAAACGGATCTCTTCAACGATACCGGTTTCGAGACAGCGGGGAGTCCCGCAGACCCACATACGCACTTCACTCGAAGCATTGCCGCCCAAAACCGGTCTTTCGTGCATAAGCAAAGTTTTGACACCATGCCGGGCAGCGGTAATGGCAGCGCACATACCGGCGAGACCGCCGCCGACAACGCAAAATTCAACTGAATGATCGATCTGTTCCATATATATTTATCCTTTATTCAAAAGAAGCGCAGCACAATACTTCCGCTGCGTTTCCGGGAGTTAAAAACAAGGGTATCGCCTTTGCGCTGACAAAGGACATCCCCAAACTGATCAACAACGGAAAATCTTTTACCGGCAAGAGCTCCCGGCAATTTGACGACACGTTGTTCCGGCTTCATGAAATCCGCATAAAGGAGGATCTTACCGTTTTGAAAATTCCAGTAACAGCCATCTGCCGGATTGAAAAACTGCCTGAAAAGTACCGCATGGAAGGTGCTGTTCTTTTTTATACGGGGATGTTTCCCGGCATCAATAGCATGAGGATAACTTTTGCGGCTCCGGTAAATGAAGATGGCTGTGTCAACATTTTTATGGCGTTCGCCAAGTCTGGTACAGCCCTCAAGAAGAGAATACCCGGCAGCAAAAGCCACCGGTACTTGCCCGTTGCCCGATAAATACTGGATAAAACGCTCAGGAGGACGCAAAGGATCCTTCCATCCGTCTGCTTTCAGCAGCATGGAGCCTTCGATCTTCCGGGTAAAATCCTCACCTGTTGAGAAGTCCCATTTTTCATTTTTGTGGATGAACTCCCGGCTTCCGGGGATGTGACAGGTATGACGGGCATATTTCCCTTTCCGCATCGTTCCGAACTGCATAAAGCCCATATATCCCAGTCTCACATCACGGAAAAAGCGCACATTCCATGTGATCGTGCAGGAGCCGTTGGGGAAGAACTCAAGGGTGATTTTCTGAGTCAATACCTTATCCAATCCCCTGCTGTTGAAGTTGAAATTCTTACCGGGATTTTTTTTGACATGCTCCACAAGAGCATCGGTGGCGACGATATCATACTCCTCTTCAACGGTAAATTTGGAGCAGCGGCGCGTTTCGTTGTCTTTCAACTCCTTTCCGTCGGCAAGAAAGCGCAGATCATTGATCCTGACAGGTGATCCCAGAAGGCAGACTTTTGCCTTGAATTTGTCGAGAACTCTGCCATCTTTCACGTTGACAAGAGGCGGCGCCCACACCCGGTCAAAACTCCAGAGATCCTTTTCTTTGTTGAGATCATCTGACAGGATCCACAGCACCTTGGGATCTTTCACCTTCAGGATATAAAAAATGCGCCCTTGGGGAGTTTTCCATTGGGAACCGCAATCTTTTCCGGTCAAACCGTGCCCCTCCTGAAATATGAGCTGAGTCCCGGCAGAGTCGCCGTGATTGCCGCCGATGTAGGTTTTGTTGAAATTCCACGGTGCGGCATCATCGTGACTGTAGGCAAGCTCGATCTTCCCTTTGCCGGAAACTTTCAAATAAGGTGTTGCAAAATTCACCGGCCACTCCGGAGATTTATCGACCAGATTCTGCACCAGAGAGATCCCCGGCGCAAAAGCAGTTTCAATGGCGTAATTCTTCCCCTTCCGGGAAACAGTCATCTGTGATTCTGCTCCCGGAAGAAGAAGGATCAGGAAAAATGTTGTAAAAGAGAAAATCTTTTTCATTTCCGGAAACTTATTTTTCATAGATGTAAATGGTCAGGGAATTTCTTGCCGGAACAGTCACATTCATTTCGGCGGGATTTTTGATTTCTTTGCCTGTTTCCCACACCAATCCTCTGGCATGGGGGGCAAGTTTCAGATTTTTCAGAGAGACATTGATCGCCTGTTCTTTTTCATTGAAAAGCATGACCAGCCGTTCATTCCCCCTTTTTCCGGGGGTACGGTACTTCCGGGGCAGTATCACCTGATCCCGGCACAAAACCAGGGCGTTGGGATAAGCGATATCCGGAGATTTCACCAGTTCATCCCGGCGCACGCCGTATAAAAAGAGAGGTTCAAATTCGGCAATGATCCGGGTCGCCTCGCCGATATAGTAGTGCATTCCGCAAATGGGGCCGCCCAGAACACCATACCACATCAATCCTCCTCTGAGGGCAGCGGCAGTACGCAGGAAGACCGCCTTAAAGAGTTCAGGCTCAAGCACGCCGGAATTGGAGGCAAGAAACTCCTTGCGGTAGGCATTCTTCCCTGTGGTAACAGCATAGAAAGGAACCATCTGCTGTCCCACAAGGATCTCGTGTCCTGTCCGCTGACGCATGAGGGCACAGTCCCGATCCATAAGGTACTGGAACTTGGAGTCGCCTGGACCGTTGCCGGGAAGTCCGGGGTTGATCTGATCCAAAGTTCCGTAAGTTGCCTTCCAGAAATCTTCCTGACCGGTCTGGGAGTAGATCATGCACCGTTTGCCCAATGCGGCGATGATAAAGCGTGTCAGCTCCATGATCCGGGCATCCTGTTTGATGCGGAAGAGCTCCCACTCCCGGTAAAACTCCTTTTTGATCCGGGCATTGGAAAGCTGAGTTTTCTCCGGAAGTCCCTGAGTTTTCCTGAACTCATTTTTACACTTGTCGCAGAAGCAGTAAGGCGCATTGGAGCGCCAGGGGAATCCCTCCCAGTTGAGCCAGACCACCTCGGCAAGAGGATTGCGGAAAAGATAGAAATTTGCCATATCTTTTTTCACAGCATCCATAAATTCGGTTCTTCCTTTTCCCAGCACATGGGTGGGACAATACATACGGTTCCACCAGATCGCAGGCTTGTTGAATGTGACCGCAGGATCATAGCGAACTGCCTGAGCTTCAGGAGTTTTCTGAAGGTATTTGAAAAGTTCCCCCTGCACCAGAGTATGACATCCCCAGATGGGATAAAGGGTGGTTCCGATATGAGGATTGATCCCCAGTGAAAGAGCTTTTTCTGTCAGGCGGAATCCGATCTCTGTGGATTCCGATGTATCGGTGACACAGTTGAATCCGGCACGGGCAAGCTGTTCCAGCACCCGGCTCTGCTGTTTTTCAGAAAAAACGCCCCTGAGAAAGTTGGTCGCCATCACATAATAGCGCACCGGCTGCCGTCCGTTGACCTTGGGAACGACCTTGCAGGGAAGTGTTTGTGTCAACTCCACAAAGTTGCCGGAACTGCGGGAATAATGTATGGCAAAAACTTTTCCCGGTGTCAGAGAAGCGCTCTTGCGGAACTCGGCACTCATATAGGAGTAGTGGGTACCGTCGGAGGGGATATTGGTATAATCAAGCAGCAGCTTCTTTCTTCCGGGAGCGGATCTGCGGCTTGTAACAGAGACGGGGACACGAAATTTTTCCCGGAGATCAGGAAAGGGAAGCAGCTCAATATTTTCCGGCATATCAAAGGTCAGGCGCATCCTGCTGAACTTGTAAGGCAGCGGGGAGTAAAGAGCGTAACGCAATCCTTCCAGAGATTCCGCTGCAAAGAGCCATTCCCGGCAGAGGGGGAATATGCGTTCATTGCCCTGATGGTTCCGGTTCCACAAGATCACCTGCCGGAGTATCCCTTTTGAAGAGAGCCGCCCCTCTTTGACTTGCGCCATCTGCCAGACACTGTCATTGAAGCCGGGGAATTGCCATTGGTTGCCGGCAGCCAAAGCAGCAGTACGCCACAGATTATCTGCTTCAGGAGCTTCAGCAATACGGATCTTCACTTGTGCCCCGGGACGGGTGACAGCTGCGAAAACAGTCAGACCTTCCTTGAGAGAAACTTTGACCCGTGCCGCAGGATCATATTTTTGACCATTGACAAAGATCTGCAGCACAGCGGCGGGATCGTCAAGCAAAAGAGTCACTTCCCGTTTGGCGGTGGTCAGATTTTCGTGGAGAGATTCGTAGTTTTTGGAATAGTCTGCAAGTTTTCTGAAATCCCGGCACCGGACCATTTCCGCACCCAGTTTTTTCAGTTTCCGGAAAGAACTTTCATCGGCGTTCCCGAATTTGCCGTATTCAGATTTGAATTTCTCAAGGGTCAACTTATTGAGCGTTCTTCCTCTTTCGATCAAATGGCGGTAGTAATCGCTGTTGATTTCAATTTCCCCGTCACGCAGGGATTTTTTCAGGGGCAGACGGTCATGGAAACTCAAAAGAGCAAAGCCGATGGGATTGGCGAAATTTTTGGCAAAGGAGGAGTGTGTCAGCTGTACACCAGCCATGTGGGTGCGTCCGATATTGAAAAAATACTCCTTTTCAAACTCCACTTTTTTCTTGTCGGGAAGCACATGTTTGAAATCAATGGCAATGAGAAATTCCATAAAAGGAGCCTTATACCTGGTGGAGACAGTCAACTTTTCAGGGGAATTGGCAATGTAGCTTGCCCCTTTGAAGTTACACACCATATAGCTTTTTTTCACCTTGCGGTCATATGTTGCGGCAAACTCCATGTGATCGTCGCTCCGGACCCCATCCTGATAATTTCCGGGATCTGACCGTACCAGATCGATCCGGGTCTCCCCCATTTTCAGATAGATATAAAGTTTTTTCCCGTCATGAGCCATCTTGAAACGGCTCTGGTATTTTTCAGGGATAAGATATCCCCGTTTGAGTTCGGTAAATCCGCTGCCCTCGGGGTACGAAGCAAAAAGTTTTTCCGCCTCACGCACATCCGCAGGTGCCTTGGTAATGCGATAGACGCTGTAGAAACGGAACTTGCGCTTTTCAGACCATGCCCCGGGAGCCCGTTTGACCTTGAGTGACAAATTCCGGAAGGCGACTTCACCCGGTCCCTTCACGCCCAGTACCGGACGTACCTCATTATTGCAAACGACGGCTTTGTAAGTAAAATTGAAGGGTTTGAACTCCCGGCTCTCAGGCAAACTCACCTGCTTTCCGTACATACTTTTAGGAAGATTGTAGACATAAAAGCCGGCACTTGCTTTGCCCTTGAGCACCCGTGCTTCACCGGTCAGAGTAAGGATGTCCCCGGGAAATATTTTTACAGGCAAAGTTCCATAGAGAGCAAATCCCTCTTTTGTTCCCAATCGGGATTTCAGTTCAACAGTTCTTCTGCCTCGGGCATCGGGAGCAGATATGGAACTTTTGACCTTTTTAACGACACCGTTTCCCCACCAGTGCATAGGATAGACCGACTTGGCGGCAGGTTGAAAATTACCGCCGATATTGACTTCTGCTCCGGACACTGCAAAAAGCAATGCCAGAAGTACCACCGTAAAAATCGTGTTTTTCATATTTGATAAATCACCTTCAGTGTTGTTGCTTTTACCACGTCATATAAAGGTTGTGATCGCCGGCAGTGCTTTTGCTCTGCATCGGGTACCAGATCCTGTTGAATTTACACAATCCTTTATCCCGGTACTGCCTGACAGCTCCCCCCAGGTTGACATAATTGCCGAATGTTCCGCTGCCATGGCGTAAAAAGATGGTGCGGCTGTCCTGCTTGACACATCCGGGATATAAGGGAGTCTGGGTGCTGTCGTTCACATAAAGCTCCGTTCCGTAAAGGGTCGCCGGACGTTGGGGAAAGATGGAGCCGGGGATCCCCCCCTGGGGAGAACTGTCTCCGTAAAGGATCACATTGGGTCCCTCTGCAAACCGGGTAACTGCGGAGAGCTTCTGGACCCGATAGGAATCAACATGACTTTGACCGAAACTCCGGGCGGCATAACCGTAACTGACACGTCCGGTCTTTTCAAACCCCACCGGTCGGATCGGTTCTTCAGGACAGTGAAAATTGTTCAATGATGTCAAATGTCCCATATCTCTGTAAAGAATGCCCCAGAAGGTTCCTTTCCCCTTGATCTCACTGGGATGCGCCCACCCCTGGTGGGAGTCGGTATAGAGCATAAAACAAAAGTGGAGCTGTTTCAAATTGTTGGTACACGCTGCCGCCCGGCTCCGTCCCCGTGCCTGCTGCAAAGCCGGCAGAAGCATAGCCGCAAGAATTGCGATAATGGCAATAACGACCAGAAGTTCAATCAGCGTGAACGCTGATTGAGTGAAGATGTGAAGGTGTGAAGAGTTTGACTGCGTCAAACGTGAAGTGCGCCCTGTCGGGCGTAAGGATGTGCAGTTTTTATCAATTTTTTTGAGTTGAAACAACGGCAAAACCCTAACTTTACAAGCAGCACTTACCAGAAGTTCGATCAGGGTAAAATCTTTTTTTAATTTCGGCATCTGTCACTCCTTTTCAGTTTACTTTAAAAACTCTTTTTCCGGTTCAATAAAATGCAGTTTTTCAGCTGATTCACGGGCAGCAAGACAGATCATTGTCCCATAGATCCCCTTACCGTAAATAAGGTCGCAGCTGGAGCGTTTGCCGGTTTTCATAAGTTCGATGAATTCTTTTACAAGCTTCCGGTCGCCCCCGTAGTGGCTCAAGGCGCCGGAGGATACGCTGTACTCCGTTATACTGTTTTGGGGCATGGCATGAAGTCGGAGTTTGCTGTTGTTGAAGTCGATCTCAAGTACGCCCCGATCCCCCACCAGACGGGCTCCCCGGCGGCCCGCTCCGCCTGAAACGATAAAGTTCTGGGTGTGGATAAACTGTACCCCGTTTTCCAGTTCGGCGATACAGGCGGTCACATCCTCGATGGCAATATCTTTGGAGTAAGGACAAAAACGTTTTCTGGCAGGACCTCCGTATGCCGGAGCTTCAGTGGCAGCTTTCATTCCTTCGGCAAAACTTTTGACTTCCCCCCACTCATCGAAACGGGCAAGGGGACCTTTGGGACAAGTGGCAGTGTCGGGACATTCTCGGCAGGTGAAATCATAGGGTTTGTCACCCGCATAGCAGACCTTGTTTTTCATGGCGCAGATCCGTTTGACAGGAGAATTGACAAGATAGAGCAGATAGTCGATGTCATGGACCGCTTTCTGCATGAACATTCCCCCCGTTTTCTCATAGTCCCGGTACCAGGTGGTGAAGTAAACTTCGCCGCTGGTCTCTTCAAAGCCCATGACCTGCCCCAGCTTGCCCAGGGCACCTGAGTCGATGATCTCCTTTGCCTTTTGGGTAAGAGGCGCAAAGCGCATAGGCAGCGAAACCATCACAGACGTGGTGGAGTCGGCAAAGACCCGGTGGAGTTCCATCAGTTGTTCCCGGTTGACAGCAACGGGTTTTTCAACATAAATGGGGATATGCAGTTTTTCAAGGGCACAGGCAACAGGGGTGTGAAAGGTGCAGTAAGTCCCGATAATGATCCCGGACAACCCGGAACTGTTGGCAATGAAAGTATCAAGGTCGGAACAGAAGACACAATCTTTTGCGACCCGCACCTCTTTCAAGGCGAGTTTTCCTCTGGCATTTTCGCAGTTGAGATCCATAACTGCACAGACTTCGTAATCATCTCCGAAAGCTCCAAGGTATCCGGCTATGGTAGCAGCCTGCAGCCCACAACCGACAATTCCGATTTTCAAGGTCATGACAAAAACTCCTTCAGATTTAGATTGCCTTTGACACTAATATAACTCCCGGCAACGGTTTATGCAACAAAGAGCGATTTCGTAATCAGGACAACTTGTTTTGTTTTCAGGAAAACAAAGAAAACACATTGATTATCATGAGAAAAATATTTATTTTTTTCACATTTTCATTATTTTTTCAGGACATAATCTGCGTCTTTCTATTTTCTCCGGTTGCAAAATATGCCTCCGCGTGTTATATTAGCCTGCCGTTAAAAGTGTACATAAGGAAAAGTAAGATCTATGGTCCCCGCCGAAGAAGCTGCAAGAGAGCTCTTCCACACAGAAGAGACCCACTCCGATGAAGGTGCCCCCTTTTACCGGGAACTGCGTTACTGCCGCCACGGCAGACTGCTGCCATTGGATTTCCTTTTCTACGCCGACTCCACCTGGGGAAGCGGTCGCACACTCAAGCGCAGATCGACCTTGATCTCTCTGGCACGCATCAATTCCGGAAACTTCAGGATCACTTACAACAAACAGCAGTTTCAATGTCCGCCCGGATCTTTTCTCGCAGTCCGGGAAAATGTATTCGCGGAGTGGTCGGTCTCACCTCCCGGAGTGGAACGGGAAATATTGCTTTTCCCGCCTGAAAACATCAACAGTCTTGTTTTTGCGACTCTCTTTCCTCTGCCGGTAACGATCATTCCTCCCGGGGAAGAAAAAGATCTGATTTTTTCCCAGCTTACGGCTGCTGTAAAAAATGGCAATATTTCCAACTTTCAACTCAATTCCCTTACCTGGCAGCTTCTGATGCTGCTTTCCCGCCATGACCGCACCGCTCAACTCCCTCCACACCTTTACAAAGCATTGGACTATATGGAACAGCATCTTTGTGAAAATCCCTCTTTGGAGTGTATTGCAGAAAAAGCCAATATTTCCCTGCGGACTTTGTCACGTCTTTTTGCGAAACATCTCAATATAACTCCAGCACACTACCTCAATGCGCTGCGCATGGAACGGGCAAGAGCATTGCTGTTGCTTCACCCTGATAAAAATGTCAAAGAGATCGCCTATGAGCTTAATTTCAGTTCGCCGGCTCTCTTTTCAGAAAGTTTCCGCAAATTTTACGGAACGCCGCCCCACGCCTACCGCTGTCACAGCGGTGATTTCACGGTGGAATAAAAAGAGCGCACTTTTTGGATACAGCATAATAAGGATATTGGATCTATGAAAAAAATGTTTCCGGGTCATCCCCTGCCGCCGGAACTGCCTTCCGGCAAGGAAAATGTGGCAAAAGCACTTACAGAACATCAGCCTTTCATCCCCCATTGGCATGAGAAGGGATGCCCTGCCCAAAGAGGTTGTCTCCCCCTTCTTGATGGGATCTCCATCTGCATGGAGTACCCGGATCCCGAAAAACTTCTGGAAACGGCTCTTTTTGACTTCAAACGTTTTCTCAAAGAAGCCGGGATCGCAGGTCAGGGGAAAGCTCAACTCAAGATAGAACACTGCAGCGAATTGACAGGGGAAGATTTTACCCTGACCGCGGGTAAAAGCGAAATTCTCCTTTGCGGGGGGACTGCCGAAGCGATCCGCCGGGGACTTTATGATCTCATGGACCGCATAAGTGCTCTTGAGATCCCCTTCATCGCCCCTGGAACAGAAACCCGCCGTTTCTGGCTGAAAAACCGTATATCCCGCTGCTTTTTCGGTCCCATCAAGCGTCCGCCTTTTTACCGGGACGAGCTTATGGATGATGTTGACTACTATCCCGAAGAGTACCTTTCCCGTCTGGCACGGGAAGGTGTCAACGGACTCTGGCTCACAGTAGAGTTCCACGATCTTTGTTCAACCACATATATCAAAGAAGACCCCAATGCCCAAAAACGCCTTGCCAAACTCCGTGACACGGTGCGCCGCTGTCTGCGTTACGGGATCAAGACCTGGATCTTCTGTATCGAACCTGTTTCCTGGAACAGCCGCCATCCTCTGCCCGAAGGCGCAGAGGAGCTGGCAGGCCCCGGCTACGGGGCAGCCCTGACCTCCGGCGTCGGAACGCTCAACACCTTTTGTTCTGCCACCGAAAAAGGCCGTCAGTACCTTTTCGATGCCACAAAGTCCATATTCTCTCAAGTGCCCGGTCTGGGGGGGATGATCGTTCTGCCGATGGGAGAACGTGTCTGCTCCTGTCTCAGTACCAAAAGTTCCCGGAGCAGTGCCGACATCCCCTGTCCGAAACGGTGTTCATACAGTGTTGCCGAAATTTTCGCCAATCTGATGAATCCCATGTTCCGTGGTATCCGGGCGGCGGCTCCCGAAGCGGATATGATCGTCTGGCCCTACCAGCCCGATCCCTGTCAGCTGGAGGAGTGGATCTTCACTCTGCCTGAGAAACTGGACAAAGAGATCATCTTCACCTACAACTTTGAGTCAGGCATCAACAAGACACAGCTGGGAAAGATCCATTGCGGCGGCGATTACTGGCTCTCTTGCACCGGTCCCTCCGACCGTTTCGGTCGTATGGCACGGCAGGTAAAACAGCACTGTCAGCTGGGAAGCAAACTTCAAGTGGCGTGTTCCCACGAAGTCGCCACTGTTCCCTATATCCCCGTGCCGGGAGTTCTCTACCGCAAGTACCGCAGTATGCGTGAAAGCGGCGTTGCACATGTGATGCAGTGCTGGTATTTCGGGAATTGTCCCGGCATGATGAATAAAGCCGCAGGACTTCTTGCCATGGAGGATTTTTCAGAAAGTGAAGAGAAATTCCTTGAAAAACTTGCCGCGATCGACTGGGGCAGCGACGCAAAAAACATGGTGAAAGTATGGCAGACCTTTGAAAAAGCCTACAGTTTCTATCCTCTGGAAAATCAATTCCAGTACTACGGCCCCATGCACGACGGCACATTGTGGCCTTTGCACCTGAAACAGGTCCTGCGCCAGCTGCCCCGGACCTGGAAACCCGATCAGGCTCCCGCAGGGGACGTGCTGGGAGAAGCACTGAAAAGCCATACCGCAGGAGAGTGTCTTATACTTCTTGAAAAAATGGCAGCTCTCTGGCAGGAGGGAATGAAGGAGTTTGCCGCTGTTTCAGCCCGCTTTGCCCATGATCCCGCCCGGGTGCTGGATGCCGGAGTCACAGAAGCAATGAGTATTCTCATAAACTCTTCCAGCCGGATCTTCCGCTTCTACGCCATGCGGACGGCGCTTTTCAACGGCATCGGCTCTCCGGAAAAACTCCTCGAAAAGATGGAGGAACTGGTTCGGGATGAGATCAAAGGCTCCGACCGTCTGGCGGAACTCAGTGCCGCAGATCCCCGACTGGGATACCACTCTGAAGCGGAGGTTGCCAAATTCTTCCCCGAAAATCTGCGCTGGCGTTCCGGGCTTCTCAGAGATGTGATACTGCCTCAATTTGAGGAATGCCGCAAATTCCTGAGCAAAGGAGGCTCTTTCGCTGAATTTGCCCGTCCGGCGGATCTGCGGAAGTGCCGCTGCGGGGAATGGTACGAAAACGGCACCTTGCGCTGGAAAGGGGTAATCGACGCAGAAATGCTCCGCTTTGAGGTGGAAATGAAAGATACTCCTGATGCTCAGGATGAGTATTTGAAATTCTATTTTCTGGACGAAGAGGGGATGAAATTCCCCGTCCCCAATACAGGTCTTGCACGGCGCAGCAGCGAAAAGGTGGATCTCACCGGGTGTGCGGAACTTTCAAAAGAGGAAATCCACGGCGGTTGGCGGGTTTGCGGCTCCTTCCCCATTGCCATGTTTGAGGGTGCTTCCCGGATCCTTTTCGGCTTGCAGCTGGTTTGCTATACCACCAACGGCGAGCGCAATATCACCTGGCCTCCCGGCGAGTTCACCAACGAGTTGCGGTTGAACCTGAGCTACTTCACGCCGGATCGTCTGGTACTTTTGGATCTGAAAAATCATTAAGGAAAGTTAAAAATGCTGAAACCTCAAAACAATTTCTGCCGTACCCTGATCTTACTTAACGGGATCTGGGATTACTCCAAGGTATGCGATACGCCGGAAAAGGGCTTTACGCCTCAGGGGAAACTGGCGGTCCCCGCTTCTTGGAACGAGCAGCACAATGAACTTTATCACCACAAGGGCCGCCTCTGGTACCAGTACCGCTTTACGGTTCCGCCCCTTCCTCAAGGAAAAAGGGCGCTGCTCCGTTTTGCGGGACTCCTTTACCGGGCAGAGTTTTTCTTCAACGGCGGGAAGCTGGGAGAAGACAACATCGGATTGATGCCTGTTGAGTTTGATGTGACAGAGAAACTTTCCCCTTCCGGCAATCTGCTGGTGGTGGGGGTGGATGGTGACCGCAGCGAGAGTCAGGCGATCGGTCACGGCGACTTTTATGAGTACGGCGGGATCCACCGTCCTGTGACACTTGAGATCGTCAATGAAAAACGGATCACTGACATAAAGGCGGAAACCTTCTGCTCAGGCGTATTGAAACTGCGCTGGAAGAACTCCGGCGGGGAAAAGATCCGTTTTTCCATCAAGGGCGTTACCGCTGTTTTTGATGCAAATTGCGGAGAAGGTGAAATGTTTGTTCCGGATGTCACCCCCTGGAGTCCGGAAGTTCCTCAGCTCTATTCCTTGAGTGCGGAACTGTTGGAAAATGAAACTCTCTGCGATACCTACACTCTTAAAACGGGATTCCGCACCTTTGAAGTTTCAGGCAGAGAACTGCTGCTCAACGGCAAAAAGGTCAGCCTGGACGGTTTCTGCCGCCACGAGGACTTTTATGTTATCGGGAAAGGAGTGAACGATGCTTTGAACATCCGTGACTTTGAGCTTATGAAGTGGTGCGGAGCCAATTCATTCCGTACAAGTCACTACCCCTACTGTGAAGAGATCCTTGAGTTGGCGGACGAAGTGGGCTTCATGGTCATTGATGAACTGCCCTTTTCCTCTCTCAAGCAGAATCACATGGCAGATAAAGAACTGCAAGCCAATGCCCGGATCATGATCAGAACACTTATTGACCGTGACTTCAACCATCCTTCTGTGGTCTCATGGTCACTTGGCAACGAGTGCCAGATCGAAGCGCCTGAGTCCGAGGAGTTTTTCCGCATCGTTTCAGAAGAGGTGCGCAGCGCTGACCCGGTGCGTCCCACCACTCTGGTGGCGTTCACCCGCCCCGGAGAGGATCACGCCTACAAGTTTGCCGACATTGTGGGCATCAACCGCTACTACGGTTGGTACGGCTATCCCCAATGGGGCAGCCCCGGGGAACCGGGAGATCTGACCCGTGCCATCGAATTGCTGTCGGAAGAGCTTGACAAATTCAGTGCCCTCATTGAAAAACCCTTTATCATTACGGAATTCGGTGCCGACTGTATCGAAGGACACCACTCCATGTTCGCCTTGCAGTTCACTGAGGAGTTTCAAGCGGAGTTCCTCAAGCGCTATATCAAACATTTTCAGCAGCGCACCGACGTGGCAGGTATGCACATCTGGCACTTTGCAGATTTCAGTACCAATCAGATCCCACTGCGTGTCCAGGGCAACAGGAAAGGCATTTTTTCCCGGAACCGTGAGCCCAAGATCGCCGCTTTTGCCGTCCGTCAGGCATGGACAGGCGAGGAGGGACTGGGACTTCTCCCTCTGGGGGAAAAGTAAAAACACTGTGCAATGCGGTAAGGTTCTTAAGATATCCGTGAATTGACAAAGTAAACGCACGTTGAGGGCAGAAAATCGTGCGTTTACTCTGACAAACAGCGATTTTGACAGTTTTCTTTCGTATATAGGCATTAGGTCTTGGATAACGTCCGGAAAATTGCGCACATTTTAAAGAACAGGGCTTGAAAAAGATATTATGAGAGACACAAGAGGTCTCTCATAATATCTTTTTTGTTTCGCAAGTTGTATTTGACTGCAAAAATGGTATATTATAAGTGTGAGGTGTTTTATGAATGAAAAAATTACCATCCGCCGCTTTGCAGAAACTGATGCTGAAACGGTGCAGAATATTATTCATCGGGGCTTGCGGGAAATCAATGGCAAAGATTAT
>JAFTIE010000105.1 GCA_017457065.1 Lentisphaeria bacterium | reverse complement strand
GGGGTTGAATTGTCCCGGCAGCAGTGCAATGATTTTTTTGCAGTATTCCCGGTTGATACAGGTGATGATTGAACAGCCGCAGCGTTTGAATTCATCAATACCGTAATGGTGTGACAACTCCAGATTCATCCGGTTCATCAAAGGAACTCCGGAAGCTGAAAGAAGAGCCCCGAGTTCACGGATAATATTCAAAACTTCACCGCGCCGGTTGATGATCTGTGTTTCTTCGATCTTGACAGGAGAATTGGGACTCAAGTCAATTTTTGCTGTAAGTTCCAGGTACTTTGAAAGGTCATTGGCACGCATTTGACCGGGAAGACAAGGAATGGCAAAGAAAAGATTTTCGGTTTTGATCCTTTCTCCCTTTTTGACAGCTTCTTTAACGAAAATACCGCGCTGAAGTCCCTGCAAATCAGAGGCTTCCTTTTCTGAGATGGAACGCCGGGAATTGGAGATGCCGCACATTGCATAAGCTCTTTCAGCAGAAGCGAGCCATTTTTCAGTTTGTTCCGGGGTCGACGAGTAGGCATTAAGAGCGTATTTTTCGGTGGGTAAGCCCACATGACGCTCGAGGATGACAGCTCCTTTGGCGACAGCCATCATCACCGCTTCGAAATTATCGGGGGCTTCATGGGTTGAAAAGCCTATGGGCAAATCGGGATACAGCTGCTTGTAGTAATCCAGCTGATTGAGTTCCAATTCAGCGTCGGGTGTCGGATAAGACCCCACACAGTGCATCAACGCAAAGGGAATTTGACGATGCTCAAAAAATGAAACCACATTGTTGATATCTTCAAGTTTTGCTCCGGCAGTTGAAATTATGACAGGCTTCGCGGCAGCGGCAGCCTTTTCCAGCAGAGGCCAGTCGGTAAAAGAACAACTGGCGATCTTGAGAAAATCAAAGCCGTGTTTTACCACCCGGTCAACTGAAACTTCGTCAAATGGAGTACAGGCCGTTAAGAGCCCGCATTCATCAGCGCACTCTTTCATGGCAATAAAGGCTTCTTCCGGGAGAGCGGTTTCTGAGAAGCGTTTGACATATTTAAAGTCAAAACGCTCTTTGTAATCAGGGTGGATAAAGGTGGGGATATCACGATACTGGAACTTGATGGCACAACGGAAACCGGGAAACTTTTTGGCAATCTCTGCATAACGGCGGATCAACGCTTTTCCGTGTTCCACATCTCCTGAATGATTATTTGCCATTTCAAAAATAACAAGCCGTTCAAAACTGGCGTTATTCTGTTCGCTCATGATTTTCCTTCTCCCTGGATAGATATTGTCGTTTCCTGAAGTAATATAGCACTCAACAAGGAGCTTTGCAAGTACATCTTTTTATACGCGCCGGAAAAACAGAGATTTTTCCTCGGGATTGAACTTTTTTTACTCTTATTATTTGCAAATTTTGCACTGATGGGCTATATTTTAGCAATGTATCTTTTATTTCAGGGAGAATGTTTATGGATTGGCAGCAGCTTTATGACAGACTATATGCCGTGTACGGTGATTGTGTCTGTCCGTTGGTGCATGACTCGCCTTTTCAGCTGCTGGCGGCGGTGATGCTTTCGGCGCAGTGCCGGGATGAAAGAGTCAATCAGGTGACGGAAAAACTTTTTGCTCTTGCTCCGGATGCTCCTGCCATGGCTGCTTTGGATGTGGCGCAAATCGCCGAGATCATCAAGCCTTGCGGACTCCATGGTACCAAGTCAAAAAATCTTCAGGGAGCCGCACAAATGATCCTTGACCGTTTCGGCGGCGTTGTCCCGCAAACGATGGAGGAGCTGACTCAGCTTCCCGGTATCGGCAGGAAAAGTGCCAATGTGCTGTTGGGGAATGTTTTTGATATCCCCGGATTCCCCGTTGATACCCATGTCAAAAGGCTGCTCAACCGTCTGGGAGCGGTCAAAAGCGACGATCCCGAAAAAATCGAAAGGATCGTCAATAAAGCTGTGGTCCCTGAAAGATGGACCAATTTTTCTCATTTGCTCATCTTTCACGGACGCGCTGTCTGTCATGCCGGAAAACCTGAATGTGACAAATGTACTTTATGTGATATGTGTGCTTTTAATAAGAGGAAAAACAAGTAATGGGCTGGTTCAAAGATAAATTCCGCCAAATAAAAAAGTTTCCCCGCTGGATCTACTGGCTCCCTGCCAGAACTTTACAGCTGATGTGCCATACACTCTACCGTATCAGGATAGAAGATCCGGACAATTTGCGCTTCACCCCGGGCGGCTTTATCGGACTTGCCTGGCACAACCGTTTGCTCTACTTCCCCGCCATTATGCCTGCAGCCTCAAGAAAGAGGACCGCTGCCGTGGTCAGTGCCTCCCGTGACGGACAGTATATTGCCGACTTGATCTCCATGTTCGGTATCCGCAGTTTGCGGGGCTCCTCTTCCCGGCGTGGCGCCAATGCGCTGCTGGACTCTGTGAAAGTCATGCGGGAGGAAAATCTGAATGTGGTCTTTACGCCTGATGGTCCCAGAGGCCCCAAGTATCAGATGAAACCCGGTCCCATCATGCTTGCTTCTCTTACCGGCTCCCCCATCTGTCCTTTGAGTATCAATGCCTCAAAGTGCTGGGCAGCCAAAAGCTGGGACGGATTCCAGATCCCCAAGCCCGGAGCCACTCTGACTCTGGTCATCGGCAAACCGATTTATGTTCATGCCGGAATTTCCGGTGAAGAACTTGAAAAATGGCGGCTCAAGGTGGAAGAAGCCATGAACGCCATTACAGTCGATCCTGAACCATAAAACAAATTTTTTCTAAAAAAGGAGAATATATCATGCAGCAACTTTTCGGTGACAAAGTACAGGACTATTACGTCCGCAGACTCAGAGCCAATGCCGCAGAACGCAAGGCTCGCTTGGATAAGATCCAGACTCCTGAGCAGTTCAAAGCCTATCAGCAGGAGCTGAAAGAAAAGATCCGTCAATCTTTCCAGCTCCCTACTGAAAAGACGCCTCTTTCCCCCCGGATCACCGGCACTTTGCAGCGGGATGGATTCCGTGTGGAAAATGTGATCTACCACAGCCGTCCCCGTCTGCCTGTCACTGCCAATTTATATATCCCCGAAGGTGCCGCAAACGCTCCCGCCGTGCTCTTCCTTGCCGGACACTCTGTCAATGGTAAGGCAAGTGACACCTACCAGAGAGCGATCCTTAATCTGGTCGCCAATGGTTTTGTCGTCCTTGCTCCCGACCCCTCCGGTCAGGGCGAACGCGCTCAGCTGGTGGATGTGCCCCATGCGGAGGAGTTCGCATACCGTCCCACCTTTGAACACAATATGATCAACAAGCAGATGCTCCTTGTGGGTGAGTTCTACACCTCCTGGTGCGTCTGGGATGCTGTCCGCAGCTACGACTATCTGGAGTCCCGTCCTGAAGTTGATCCCAAACGGATCTGTATTACCGGCAACTCCGGCGGCGGCAACATGAGTGCTTTTATGTCTGCTGTCGATGACCGTGCTTTTGCCATCGCTCCCAGCTGCTATGTCACCACCTGGCTCCACAATGTGGAAAACGAAGAACCCGCCTGCGCCGAACAGGAACCTCAGTTCTTTATCGGTCACGGCTGTGAAATGGGGGACTTGCTCCTTGCCAATGCGCCCCGTCCGCTGCTGCTGCTGGGACAGAAGAATGACTTCTTTGATGTCCGCGGGACCGCAGAGACCTACGAAGAGGTCAAACGTTTCTATGAAATGCTGGGCGAAGGCGACAAGATCAAACTTTTTGTCGGTCCCACCAACCACGGATACCACCGGGAAAACCGGGATGCCATGTATGACTTCTTCACCTCTCAGCTGGGTTTGGGAACTCCCAAGGTCGAAAAGGATGATGTTGAACTCTTTACCGATGCTGAACTGCAGGTGACTCCCACCGGGCAGACTGCCCATTTGGATGGTGAACTCATTACCATCGACTTTGCCAGAAATCTGGCTGATGATTACCGTGCGACCCGTCCTGAACTGACCAAAGCCGAGCTTCAGGATAAGGTCCGGGAAATGCTCCGTTTGGACGAAAAGGATATTCCGGTCCCCTTCCACCGCAACCTGAAATACCGTATGCAGGGGTGCCGTCTCTTCTCCCGTTTCGGTATTGAAACGGAAGAAAATATGCTTGCCATCCTTCACCACATGCCTGAGGTAAGCTCGTGGCGCAACTATCTCCACTTCCCCCGTGAATTTGAACACTCCACACTTTACATTCCCCATGTGGACTCTGTGGATGAAATGCTGGAGATCGATTTCAAGGATTGCGGCGAACTCTTCGGACTTGACGTCCGGGGCGTGGGAGAATTGATGCCTTTGAGCTGCAACTATAACTCCGGTCATGCCCAGCCCTATTGGCTCCATTCCTTCCGTCAGGACTCTCTCTACAGCTGTTTTGACAATGTCAACCGTGAGTTTTTCAGCTCTTACTGCTGCGACTACGATTACTCCGCCATCGGTCTCATGCTCAATGAACCCTATCTCGGCGGCAGGGTCCGGGATATCCTCAGCACTGTCAAACTGATGAAGCACAACGGTCACGGTAAGATCGATATCGTTGCCAAGGGACAGGGCACCATCCCTGCCATCTTTGCGGCGCTGCTTTCAGATGATATCAAGGATGTGACACTGATCCAGGCTCCTGAATCCTTTGACTCCATGCTCCGTACCCGTATCACCTACGTCCCACAGTCCGTAATGCCCTGGGGCGTGCTGAAGTTCACCGATATGCCTGAACTGATCGAAGCTGTGGGTGCCAAAGTCATCAAATAAAGAGGTGTTTTTATGTACGATAAGAACTATTTGAGAGAACGTGTCGGCTCCATGCGTCAGTTGGCGGGGATCCGCCGCGCTGAACTTGAGGACGGCAAAGGCCGCGGTATGCGGATCCTTGATGTAAACAACGGCAGCGGACTTACCTTTACCGTCTACCCCGACCGGGGAATGGATATCGGTGAAGCCTCTTTCAAAGGCATCCCCGTTGCGTGGATCACTCCCAACGGTCCTGTGGCACCCCAATTCTATGATGCCAAAGGCCTGAATTGGCTCCGCTCCTGGGGCGGCGGTCTGCTGACCGGATGCGGTCTCATGAATGTGGGCGGTCCCAATGCCTCAGGCGGCGAAGAACACGGTCTCCATGGCAGACTTTCTCACACTCCTGCCGGACAGGTCAACGCCAAAGCCGCCTGGGATGAAGATGGCGTTTACCGTATTGAGCTTGACGGAGAGATCCGGGTGAGCCGTGTTTTTGGTAAAAATATCTTCATGACCCGCAAGATCTCAACTGCCATGGGCGAAAATGCCATCATCATTGAAGATGAAGTGGAAAATCAGGGATTCCGCCCCACGCCTTTCATGCTGCTTTACCACATGAATTTCGGATGGCCTCTGGTGGATGAATGTACCACGCTTTCCATGGCTGAACACAAGGTCGTCCCCCAGAACGATATCGCCATTGCCGGACTGGGAGAATGGAACCGTATGGGGGCACCCGATCCTGAGTGGATCGAACAGGTCTACTATCATCAGCTCCCCGCAGATGAAAACGGTCTTGCCAAGGTCGTTATGACCAACCCAAAACTGAAACTTCAAGTCACCGTTGAATACCGTGTGGCGGAGCTCCCCTATCTGGTGGAGTGGAAACAGCTGGGGCAGGGCGAATATGTCTGCGGACTTGAACCTGCCAACTGTTTCCCCGAAGGTCAGGCGGCAATGCAGAAACGGGGATTGCTCAAAAAACTGCAGCCCGGAGAGATCTCCAAATCTTATGTCAAGGTCTCTTTTCAGGAGTTATGAGCACTCTTTGTACCAACTGCCCCCGGCATTGCTCCGGACGTCCGGGGGGATTCTGCGGGGCAGGGGATGAAGTGATCCTTTCCCGGGCAGGGCTCCACTTTTGGGAAGAGCCCTGCATCAGCGGCACCCGCGGCGCCGGAACGGTCTTTTTTTCGGGCTGTAATTTGCGCTGTGTCTACTGCCAGAACTACGAGATCAGCAGTTGTATGCAGGGGAAAAAGGTTTCCGTGGAACGCTTGCGTGAGATCTACTTTGAGCTTATTGCACAGGGCGCCCACAATATTGATCTGGTGACCCCCATGCATTACTCTGCTCAAGTTTTGAAATCCCTTGAAGAGCCCCTTCCTGTGCCGGTGGTGTGCAACACAAACGGATATGAAGATCTTGAAAACTTGCGCCGCTGGGAAGGAAAGGCTCAGGTCTATCTGCCGGATTTCAAGTACTCTGACAACGCTGCCGCAGGAAAATACAGCAGTGCACCTGATTATTTTACAGTTGCTTCAACTGCTGTCAAAGAGATGTTCCGGCAAACCGGCAGACCGGTGTATGATGCTGAGGGAGTTATGACAGGCGGCGTAGTGATCCGTCATCTGCTGCTTCCCGGCATGTGGCGGAACACTCAAGGCGTCATAGATTTCATCGCCTCAAATTTCGATCCCGGCGATGTGGTTTTCTGTTTGATGCGGCAATATATCCCCCACGGCAGGGCAGGTGAGTTCCCCGAACTCGACCGGCGGGTCTCTGATGCCGAATATGAGAGAGCTGTCAATTACATGATGGACTCCGGGATCGAAGATGGATTTGTTCAGGATAAAGAATCTGCAGACAGTTTATATATTCCGGAATTTGACGGTTCCGGGGTGTGATACCTGATAGAGGTAATTTCAAAACTCCTCAAAATTGTCAAAGCGCCCTCGCTTCGATCTGATAAAGGGAGCGTTTTCGGCTGTTACCTTACAGGTAGCAACCTCAAACTACCCTTTACAGCTCTTTGCGAATGGCATCTTTGTCAT
>JAFTIE010000104.1 GCA_017457065.1 Lentisphaeria bacterium | reverse complement strand
TCAAAAAATGGCAAAGATGTCATTCGCAAAGAGCTGTAAAGGGTAGTTTGAGGGTGCTACCTGCAAGGTAACAGCCGAAAACGCTCCCTTTATCAGATCGAAGCGAGGACGCTTTGACAATTTTGAGGAGTTTTGAAATTGCCTCACAAACATAATATAGCACAGCTTTAACGATTTTTCCAACCCAAAAACCGTCTGTTCACCATGTTTCACATAAGATCTTTGACAAAGGAAGGTATTTCTTCATAAAGTTCCCAGACCTCACTGGAACTTACCTCACATCCCGGTTCAACACGGTACATGGGAGAAAGCGTTTCAACTTCCAGCATTCCGGGGATGGTGTAGAACTCCCAGTTGCAGCCCATGTCGGGATATGAACCGCCTTCGATATACTCAAAGCGCTTGACCATACAGCCGCCGGCATTGAAAGCTGCGGCAAAGTTGCGTTTGTTGAGAACACCGAACTTTGCCGGAACGCCCTGAGCGCCGCCCGCTTCTCTGAGCTGCACTGCCTTCTTTCCCCATGTCAGGCGGTCATCGCTCATGTCGGTATAGCCCCAGAGGATCAGACTCCGCACGGGCAGCAGGGACTTTCCGGGACCGGTACCGTGTGCCAGATATTCCTCCTGAGGGACCACAACGGTGGTGCCGGGAGCCATGACTGAAAGGCTCCACACAGAAAGATCCTTTGCCCACAGACCTTTGTTGACGATGGTGTGGGTCAATTTCACTTTTCCCTCTTCAATGGTGACAGCAATACGTTTGACGATACGGTTCTCCGGCTCTTCCTGAGCTTCAAAGACCACGCTGTCACCAACCCGGCTCCAGCTGACTTTGCGGTTGTCGGGGACTTTTGTTCTTTCAGGGATCTCAGGAGCGATCCAGAGACGGTGTCCGCCGTAGATGTTCCACCTGGCGGGATCGGCATCGGAAAGGTTCTCAAACACCCGGAAGATATTTTCACCTCCGTTGATCCTGCAGCTGATGATCCGGGGACCGACAGAAAGGGTCACGATCAATTCGATCCTGCCCTCTGAAATCTTGAGACACTCCGGAATTCCGGCAAACGAGCACTCTGTTATCTGCATTTGAAACATCCTCCCTGACAGACAAACTCTCTGAATTCCTTATTTTCCCTTCCGCCGGGAACGATTTTCAGAGATTATCCATATTTTTTTTACTTTTCTTCTCTGATTTTTCAAAAAACACATTGACAAAATCGTATTTGTGGTATAATTTACACCATGTACATCTTATTGTAAAGTAATTTTCGGGAAAAACGGCAGAAAAAAATGCAAAAAATAATGTTGAGCGGTAAAATCCATACCGCAACCATCACTCTTTGTGAAATCAATTACGAAGGCAGTTTGGCAATCGATCCGGAGCTTCTTGAAGAAGCCGGTATCCTTCCTTACGAAAAGATCCTTGTTTCCAACAGAAACAACGGTTCCCGCCTTGAAACATACGCTATTCCCGGGGAACGGGGAAGCAGGGATTTCTGCCTCAACGGTCCTGCCGCCCGGCTGGGCAAGGTGGGAGATGTAGTCACCATCATGGCTTTTTCTCTCTGCAGTGAGGAAGAAGCAAAAAATATGAGTCCCACGGTCATCGTTCTGGACGAGAAGAACGGGATCAAGTTGAAAAAAGGCGGTAAAAACTGAAAAGGAAAGAAAAAGGACAGGTCGTACTTGAGTTTGTGCTGATGCTGCTGGTAGCAATGGTGCTTGCTCTGGCGTTTCTGTCGTTTTCAGGTGTGATTTCGGATGAAGGTGAAAGAATGATCCGCCTGGTTCGCTTTTCAGTTCCGTGAAATATTGAATTCAAAGCCGGTCAACGGCAAAAAACAATGGAGGGATTTATGAGAACTTTACGCAGAAGACGTCAGAAGGGTCAGGCCTTCGTTGAGTATGTGATCCTGGTCGCAGTTATTGCTTTGGCAGCACTTTTCGTTCTTGCCAATTTCAGTGACCGCCTCAAGGATATGATCACCGGTATCACCGTCACATTGGGCGGCGAAGCCGATGACAAGGCAGATGAAAAATCCATTGACATCATCAAAGACCTGGATCGCGAAGGTCTCAAGGAGTGATTTGTCACCATTTCACAAACGCTCCGGTGTTGTTTCAAGACATGATCCGGAGCGTTTTGTTGTTGCCCCAACACTGTTTAACGTAAAATTAACGCACATTGCTCAGCTCAGAGACTTGTATTTGTTCGCTTTTGGTGCAATATCAGGTCCATGCCACAGCAACTATCATAAAAATAAGGATCAAAACTATGAAAGCCGGTCTGCAACTTTACAATTTCAGAAAAGCTCTCGGAGCTGATTTCAAAGGCGCTATGCGTGAAATCGCAAAACTCGGATTTGACGGTGTGGAATTCGCCGTGAACTACGGGGACATGGAACCTGATGAAATCGCTGCATTCCTCAAAGATCTTAAATTGGAATGTGCCGGAACCATGTTCAAAGCTGATGACATCCGTGATGCCGGGAACAAGGTCTATGATTACGCCAAAGCCCTCAACTCCCCCGCCGTCACCCACAGTCTTTCCACCGATTTTGCCGCTGAGTATGAAACTGTCAGAGAAAACCTTGCCGCCGCAGGAAAAGCTGCCTGGCAGAATGGTTTCGTTTTTGCTTATCACAACCACTGGAGAGAGTTTGAACTCAAAGACGGTGTCCCCGCCATGGATGTGCTTCTTGACAACACCGATCCCGTGAATGTTTTCATGGAAGCCGACGTCTGCTGGCTCACCCGGGGCGGCATGGATCCTGCGGCATGGATCCGCAAATACGGCAGCCGTATCCGTCAGATCCACATGAAAGATATCATCGTTCCTGACGATCCCGCCACCACCGCCGTGCTCGGCACCGGTGTCGTTGACCTCAAAGCCGCTGCAAAAGCTGCCCATGAAATCGCCGACTGCCGCTGGCTCATCTACGAACAGGACAACTCAGAAGACCCCTTCGTCGCCGCTGAAGCAAGTCTCAAATACCTGCGCCAGCTGATCTGAGAAAATCCTGCATATTGAAACGATCCCCGCCTGATGATTTCAGACGGGGATTTTTGTTGCGCCTTGCACGCTCGCAATCGACGCCGGCATGAAATTTATCGCCCGGCTCCCTTTTCAGCACTCTTCAAACCGGTTTCAGGAACCAGCAGTGAGGAAATCACTGCCGGAAGTGCGGCAATGGCGATGAACAGAAAAATTCCTGCGTAGGCTCCGGGAGGAAAAACACCATTGACGGCTGTAAATCCCTGGAGGATCCTTCCGGATATATTCTGGAAAAGGGCGATAAAGACAAATGCCATAAAGTTGATGAGCGCCACAGAAAGCCCCGTATATTCAGGGGGAGCAAGCTCCTTGGCAATGACGCTGTAAAGGGGGAAGAACCCCGCCGGAACTGCAATAAGAAAGAAGGATAACAGCACCCCGGGAACGCCCCAGTTGTTTGAGAAGGCGAAAAATCCGGCCACTCCCCCAGCCAGAGTACAGAGGATCCCCCCGACAGCAGAGATCTTACGGCGGTTGCCGCAGAGCTTCACGATGCCGTTGACCCCCATGTTGTTCAGCGCCACCATGATGGTCATGACCATGATGCAAGTTGCCGCTTTTTCAGCTGAAACACCTCCGAAATCTGAAATACTCTTCTGTCCGATCTGCGCCAGAAGCACATAATAAGAGCCGAAAACGACTGAACTTGTCAGCCACAGCAGCCACATCTTTTTGTTTTTGACAATGGTGAAAAAGGGTCCGAGGCTCTGCCCCCGTGTCACAGGTTTGATGGTCCCTCCCATAAGGGCAAAGACTCCCAGAAGAGCTGTCACGGCGATGATCCCGGGGGTCGCCATTGCCCACTGCCACCCCACGGCGTTGATGAGGAATACCATCATGGTCCCCACAGTGGGACCGATATATCCCAGAACCAGTATGATCCCCATAGCCAAAGCAAACCTGGCTGAAAAAAGATCCGCCAGCAGCTTTGCCACGCCCAGAAAAACCGTTCCTGCGCCGAATCCGGTGAGGACCCGGAAGAAATACATAAGCCAGAGATGTTCCGCAAAAGGAAAACCGATGGTCCCCGCAGTGAACATGGAGCCCCCCACAAGCAAGATCCGCACCCCGCCGTAGCGGTCTGAGAAGATCCCCGCCAGAAGCTGACTTGCCGCGTATGAGTACATGTAAACAGCTCCCAATGCAGAGATGCTTTTGACATCCAGCCCCATGCGCTGCAGTTCGTTGAAAATGGTCCCCGGTATCAGGACCTTGGACATGTTGGTAAAAAAATACATGACGACCCCGCAGCAGAGGATCGCCATCTTCTTTTTACGGAGCGTTTCATCAGATGTCAAAAGCGTAACCATAGTTGATGCTCACTCTTTTGTATAACTGTACCTGCCTTCGGGAACCACCGCAGGCACGATGATCAACAGCATAGCGGCAAACATGATGCAGACAGCGTAAACCAGAAAAAGAGTTTGGTAATGACAGAAACTCACCCCTTTGATGCTCCATTGAGGAGCCAATATTCCTGCGCCGAGGATCAACGAACTGATCACACGGGAAAGCCCACCCCCGGCGGCAGTAAAGGAACCGCACACCGCCATTGCCATAGTTTTGTTGCCGGGAGTTGCCAGAGCCATCATTTCACTGGTCGTGACCACATTGGCTGTGGCGTAAGTAAAGCAATACAGCAGCATGAAGAAAGTAATGATGGAATAGGTCACAGTATTGCCTTCACCGATGAAAAAAAGGCTCAGGTTTGTGATCCAGAATGTGCCGTGTATGGCAAGCAAAGAAGCCTTGACGCCGATTTTTCTGATAATCTTCCCTGCCCAGAGAGAACCCAAAAGCATCCCTCCGAAAGTGACTGCCGAAATCATCACGATGATATTGTCAGGAGCTTTCAGATGATTTTTCAAGTAAAGCACCGACAAAGGGATCGTTCCGTAAGCCGCCAGATTGAGAATGAAAAGATAAGAGGAGTAGCCCGTAAGCGCCTTGTTTCCCAAAGCTGTGGCAAGTCCGTCACGGAATCCGAAAGCCTCTTTCTTTTCCTGCACAAAAACGGGGACCCGTGCCAGAAAAAAGGTACGTCCGCAAAAGATGACCGCAGCCGCCAGCAGCGCCAGCTGAAGCTGCCACAAGGCAGGCTCTTTGGGGAGCATCCTTCCCACGAGAAAAAGAAACGCCACTGAGGAAAATTGCCACCAGAAGCGCATCTTGCTCAAATAAGCTCCCCGCCGTTCCGGGGTGAGGATGGTGTCCAGTATGGGGAACCAGCACGCCACATATCCTGTATGCAGCATGGCAAAAAGAGTCAGAGTGATGATCATGACGGCAACGCCCCAACTGCCGAAAAAGGGAGTCGCCACAATGAGGAAATATCCCAGTGCAGAGATGGCACACGCCCAGACGACCATCCGGTGCATCCCGATCCGGGTGGCAAGATATGCCATGGGGATCAGGAGCGCGCCGTTCATAAAGGGCATGATGGCGGTGGTCAACATGGAAAACATGTCCCCTGCCCCCATCATGGCGGCAAAGAGCATGATCACTGCACTGTCAGTCAAAGTCGCATCGCCCAAAGCGCCGGTACAGGCGGAAAGGATGGTATCACGTTCAGCCTTCCGTCTCAATTCAGGAGTCGGCGTCACCGGTGCTTTCATAAAAATGCTCTCCTTTCTTACGCTTCAGGAACAAATTTGAGTAATGCAACTGAGAATCGTTCCAGTTCGATGGCGCCCTTTTTGTCTGCTTTCCCGCCGCCCAGGAAATCGGCTGAGTCAAACTTGAATCCGGGAGCTTCAAAACTGCCCTTGCATTTATCAAGATGGGAAAGGGTCGCCATAATAACAAGGTTTCCGTCAGCGGTCAGAAAACCTGCAGAGTAGAATTCATCGCTGCTGCTGGAGTAAAGAACATCAGAACGGAATTTTGCACCGCAAAGCAATTCAGCATGTTTTTCTTTGAAAGCGTTGACTTTACCCAGATACTCCTGATAAGCGGGGATCTCTGCAATGGAACGCTGACAGCGATAGACTTCAACATCCGCAAGCAGGTTCTGCACCAGCATATAATTGCAGCGGCGCACCATATCCTTCTCATCACGGATATCACGGTTTGAAAGTTTCACCTCCGGGAACACATAGCGGAAGAAACTGAAATCCTGAATGACCCGGGGCTTTTCGCCTGCGCTTTCCCATCCCGGATTGACCGCATTGGCTCCGCCCGGGTTGGAATGGATGTAGTCCACATGTTGAGCCGTCACGTCTGAAATGAGTTCGATCCCGATAGAGAGACCTTTGTTTTCGGCGTAACTTCTCAACTTGGCAAGCATGGAACTGCGGGCTTCCATGATCGTTGTAAAGGGTACTGCGTGTCCGTGGCCTGAATCACAGCACAATTCATCGCCCCCTCCCAGCTGATCAAAGAAAACACCATCAGCATTGACTTCTGCGGCGAGATCAATAAACTTTTTCAAAAGCCCGAAAAACTCTCTGGAAGCAGGACAGGCTCTGGAAAATGTTCTGCCGCCGAAAAGGGCATTGCAGACACCTTCTCCTGAAAATCCCCACCGTTGCAGATGTTCGTTGCCCCGCAGATCTTTTGTGGAAACATTCTTTCCATTACCGTAGCGGTAGAAGTCGCTGTTGTGGTCGATAAGCTGTCCGTTAGCATAGAGAATCACCCTGCCGCCTTTTGAGTGATAATTTTCAATGCCTTTCACCAGTTCCTCTTTTCCGCCGAGGGAGGGGGAGATCACATAGTTGGGATAATCGTTGTCATGTCCTCCTGCGTGCCATCCGAACATGAGAAGAGTATCGATCCCCGCCGCCATGCCGTCATCGCAAAGCTGCGCCATGGAGCTGAAGGGGTAGACATTTTCACCGTACTGGGAACGCATGATGATCCGCTGCCATCCCTTCATCTTGCTGACAGACTCAGAGCATTCACGGAACTTGAACCACCGTTCCGCCCAGGCACGGTATTTGTCTGCTCCCTTATGCCAGCTCCCGGTATGGGCTGAAATAACAAAGTTTTCGTAAGTGACCTGATTGCCTGCAGACAGAAAAGGAAGTTTGACCATTCCGAGGTTGAGTTTTCCGGGTTTCTCATCTTCGATCAGGTGACAGGTCAACTGAAAACTGTCATCGTGGTTGCCGAAATAGATACCTTCGGTTCCGGAATTCAGTTCAAAGCAGTTCATAGCGGCACCGGAACCGGGATAACGGGTAATGTGCCGTTCATAGAGATAATGTTTCCCCTGATAGGGGGCTTCGTGGTTGCGGAAGGTCCCTCTTGCTGCAGCAAGACAGGGCCACACCGTACCGCCCCTTTCCGGGGTATGAAGCGCCATTTGCGAGGCTTTTTCACTCAGAGAAAGCAAAGGGAAATGGCACTCTTTGATGACATTGTCTTTGGACATGTCATTGAAGACAGTTATTTTCATGTGAAGGTCATCATTAACTATCTGACCGAGGATCGTCACTCTGACATCCAGCTTTTCACCGTTAGACCCCACAGGGTCCCGATATTCTATCTTAAACTTGCGCGGTGCAGTGGCGATCCTTGAGGTTGCCCGCTCCGCAGAAAGTTCTATTTCCTGATTATCTCCGCAATTACAAATCAGCCGCCACAATCCATGGGGGGAGACCAATTCGCTTCCGGTTTCAAGGTTACGGAACGACTCCAAAGTACCGTCATTCCTGAATTCAAGACGTAAAAATTTGTTTTCAATTACTTTCGACATAAGATACCCTATAGTTGCATGGCGGAAAATATAACCCGCTCTTGCAGAAAAGTCAAGTTGTCTCAAAGGTTCTCTTCAACTTTTTATACTCTTTTTTCCATTATTGCTGTAATGAGGGGAAATCCACTCTTGAAAAACCACTCTTTTTGTTTTTCTTTTCCCCCCAAAAAAAAACGCATCAGCACAAGTGATGCGGTACAATGTTTCAATGCGCAGCCGTTTTTCAGGGATAGAGAGGATTCAGAAGAAAGAGAGGTTCAAACTCACCTTCTTCATATTTTCTTTTCTGCATTTTCCCAATGCCTCTGACCCGGTAATATTTTCCTTCCGGAACAGCAAATTCAGCGCTGAACTTTTCCTGAGGAACATCAAAAGATTCAATGATTTTTCCGTCAGAGATGAGTTCGACCCGTTCCATCTCACTTTTGAAGTTCAATTCAAGTTTGATCCTGCCGTTACCGCTGAATGTAAACACCGGATCAAAAAGGATATCTCCTGCCTGACAGAAAAAACGTCCTGTGGTGTAAGCTTTGAATATCTCATCGTAACTGTTTTCTCTGACCTCAAGACAATCCTGCACAAATTCACAGGGCAGCTGATCATCTCCGCCATCGTCAAAGTGACGGTGGAAATCCGATCCGCAACGGGCAGAGATCCGGTGTCCCTGCATAAGAAGCTGATCCCATGCCCCCCCCACATCCCAGGTTTGGGGAGCACGGCGTTCCCGGCGGTCTACACATGCCAGAACCTTGAAAACAGGGGATCCGGCGATGGTCAGAAGATCCTCTGTGGAAACATCAGGGGCATTGGGATGATTGAAGATCATAAAGACTTTTTCTCCCCACTCCCGTTCCAGAAAGGCAAGTTCCTCCATTGCCGCAACGATACCTTCCACCTTGTTGCGCCGGCAGAAACGGGGTACGAGACTTTGAAGAAGTTCAAACTCCCTGTTGTCGGGAGTCGTAATAAAGATCACATGACGGGGGACGGGAAACTCAACTTCACCGGTATTGAAAATAGGGATGTTATATTTTTTCCGTGCCTCCAGGACCTCTGCATACTGCTGCTCTGCCCGGAAAAACTCGGGGACGCGGCAATGTCCTGAAATGGCAAGGAAATCACAATACTCTTTTGAACGCTCCACGATTTCCGCCACCGGGAGCGAACCATCCTTGCAACAGTGTGAATGTACGTGTAAATCTCCTTTGATCCACATAATACTGTTATCCTTATGCCAGAGCCGCACCGCAGAAGGAGCGGTACGGACCATGAAAAAGATCCATCTGTTAAAAAGCACCTTCCATACTCGACGGAAGGTGCTTTGGGCTGCATTGGAACTTATCAGTAACGATAGTGCTCGTTCTTGTAAGGACCGTCAACGGTGACGCCGATGTAGGCGGCCTGTTCTTCGGTCAGAGTGGTGAGCTTTGCCCCCAGCTTTTCAAGGTGGAGTCTTGCCACCTCTTCATCCAGCTTCTTGTCAAGCAGATAGACACCCGCCTTGCGGTCAGGGTTCCGTGCAATGTCGATCTGAGCAAGGGTCTGATTGGTGAAGCTGTTGGACATGACGAATGAGGGGTGACCTGTGGCGCATCCCAGATTGACCAGACGTCCTTCGGCAAGAAGGTAGATGGAGTGTCCATCGTCAAAGGTGTAAGAGCTGACAGGGCAGCTGCTGTCTTTGATAACGGTCTTTTTGGCTTCGGGACATGCTTCAAGTTCAGCCACTTCGATCTCGTTGTCAAAGTGACCGATGTTGCAGACAATGGCTTGATCCTTCATCTTTTTCATGTGTTCCAGACGGATGATCCGGCAGTTGCCGGTGGTGGTCACATAACAGTCGGCAATGGGAAGAGCATCTTCCACGGTGCAGACGGTAAAGCCAGCCATACAAGCCTGCAGGGCGCAGATGGGGTCAACTTCACTGACCAGCACCCGGGCACGCTCGTTGCGCATGGCTTCGGCACAGCCTTTGCCCACATCACCGTAACCGCAGATCATGACAGTCTTGCCTGAAAGCATCACATCAAGGGCACGTTTGATACCATCGGTCAGACTGTGGCGGCATCCGTAGATATTGTCAAATTTGCTCTTGGTCACGGAGTCGTTCACATTGATGGCGGGGAAGATGAGTTCGCCCTTCTTTGCCATCTGTTCCAGACGGTGGACTCCTGTGGTGGTCTCTTCGGAAACACCACGGACTTTGGCGGCAACCTTGTGCCAGTGCTGCGGATCTTCGGCAAGGACCTTTTTCAAAAGGGCATTGATGATCTGCAGTTCAGTGACATCAGTGGGCTCATCCAGTATGGAGGGATCGTTCTCAGCTGCCACGCCGCGGTGGATCAGCAAGGTGGCGTCTCCGCCGTCATCAACGATCTGGTCGGGACCGCTCCCGTCGGGCCAGGTCAGAGCACGGTAGGTGCACTCCCAATACTCTTCCAGAGTTTCGCCCTTCCAGGCGTAAACAGAAATGCCTGCCTTGGCAATGGCGGCAGCGGCATGATCCTGGGTGGAAAAGATGTTGCAGCTCGCCCAGCGCACATCGGCACCCAGAGCTTTGAGAGTCTCGATAAGAACTGCGGTCTGGATGGTCATGTGCAGACTGCCCATGATCTTCACCCCTTTGAGGGGCTGCTGAGGACCGTATTTTTCACGGGTCGCCATGAGACCTGGCATCTCTTTTTCGGCGATATTGATCTCCTTGCGTCCGAAATCGGCAAGGTTGATATCTCTGACTTTATACATAATGCTTTACAATCCTTTTATCTCTTCAAAAACTTTATTCCACGCCTCATTTGAGAGGACGGAACCGAAAACTTTGACAACTTCGCTTGAGATCCGGGAACCGATGGCACCGCATTTTTCCAGAGAAGCGCCGGCGGCAAGACCTCTGATAAAACCTGCGGCGTAAAGATCTCCGGCAGCAGTGGTGTCGACAGGATGTTCCACCACAAAAGCCGGGATGAAGGCTTTTTCCTCTCCCCGGACGGCAACAGAACCATTCACGCCCGATTTGACCACGGCGATCTCGCAAATGGCACTGAGCTTCTCTGCCATTTCTGCAGGAGTCATCTCTCCCAGCAGAGCAGCACCTTCCTCTTCGTTGGCAAAAAGAAGATCCACATATCCGGGCAGGACCTCATTGAGAAGCTTTTCCCTGAATATACCGGCGACTTCAAAACTTGCCAGGTCGAAACCGATCCGGCATCCGGCTGCCTTGACACATCGTATCAGCGTGTCAAAGACAGGAGAAAAGAGCATGTACCCTTCAATATAGACCAGATCAAACGGAGTGAAATCGACCTTTCTGATCTCAGCTTCGTTCAAGAGCAGCGATGCTCCAAGAGCTGAACGCATGGTCCGCTCGGCATCAGGGGTCACCAGTGAAAGACAACACCCGGTGGGAGCTTCGTCCGTGGGGATGAAACAGGAGTCATCACCGCCGTTGTTTTTGAATGCAGAACGGTAAAACTCCCCCTTTTCATCATTCCCGATCTTTCCCAGCATGGAGCAGCTGACTCCCATCTTTGCCAAAGAAAAAATGGTATTTCCGGCAGAGCCGCCGGGAGCCTGTTCCGGAGTCCTGCCGGAACACGCCACAAGAGCCGGAATCACTTCCGGCTCCACCATTTCCATGCCTCCTTTGGCACCGGAAACGTGTTCTTTCAAAAAGGCGTCGTCAACGTTGAGGAGCTGATCCACCAGAGGAGAACCGACGCCAAGAATATTCCACGCCATAGTGCTCAGTTGACTCCGGCAGCCTTACGCAGATCATCGGTACGGTCGGTCTTTTCCCAGGGGAAGATATCCCGTCCGAAGTGACCGTATGCAGCGGTCTGCTGATAGCTCCAGCCGTTGGGGCGCTTGAGCTGCAGAGTTTCCACGATGGCGGCAGGACGGAAGTCAAAGACCCCGGCGACCACAGTTGCAAGTTTGGCATCATCCACCACGCCGGTGCCGTAGGTGTCAACATTGACACTCAGGGGTTTTGCCACGCCGATGGCGTAAGCAACCTGTATCTCACACTTTTTGGCAAGTCCGGCAGCCACGATGTTCTTGGCAGCGTAGCGGCAGAAATAAGCTGCAGAACGATCCACTTTGGAGGGATCCTTGCCGGAGAAGGCACCGCCGCCGTGAGAACCGACACCGCCGTAGGTATCGACGATGATCTTTCTTCCGGTCAGACCGGTATCGCCGTGAGGACCACCGATCTCAAAACGTCCGGTGGGGTTCACATAATAGGTGATATCCTCATTCATCAGCTCAGCGGGGATCACCCTGGCAGCCACTTCACGGGTCAGAGCCTCAAGCCACTCAATGGGCATATCAGGGGTGTGTTGGTGGGAAAGAACGATGCTTTCCACAGCGACAGGCTTGCCGTCACGGTAACGGATGGAGACCTGACTCTTGGAGTCAGGACGCAGATATCTGTATTTCACAGGATCGCTCTTGCGGAGACGGGCGAACTCCTCCACCAGTTTATGTGCATAGTAGATAGTGGCAGGCATGAGTGCGGGGGTCTCGTCACTGGCATAACCGAACATCATACCCTGATCGCCGGCACCCTGCTCCAGGAACTTGCCCTGACCTTCAGTGACGCCCATGGAAATATCAGGAGACTGTTTGTGGATCGCGACCATGACTTTGGCATCATCGGCGCAAAATCCGACGCCGTGTTCATTGTAGCCGATATCACGGATGGCTGCCAGAGCAACTTCCTGCCAGTTGAC
>JAFTIE010000103.1 GCA_017457065.1 Lentisphaeria bacterium | reverse complement strand
TGAAAAGTTTGAAATGCGCTATGGACACATGCCGCTGCCCCCCTATTTGAACCGGGAGGCAGAGACCATTGATATAGAACGTTATCAGACCGTTTATGCTAAAGTTCCGGGGGCTGTTGCCGCTCCTACGGCAGGACTGCATTTCACACCTGAAATATTGGATGTCATCAAAAACAAAGGTGTAAATCAGGCGGCACTGACCTTACGGGTGGGGGCAGGCACTTTTTTGCCGGTCAAAGCCGATTATGCAGAAGAACACCAGATGCACACGGAACACTTTGACTTGAATCCCGCTGCAGCAGAGCTGGTCAACGATACTCACAGACGCAAAAAAAAGGTGCTGGCTGTGGGAACGACCACAGTCCGTACCCTTGAGAGTTGTGCAGAAGCGGATGGTACGGTCATTCCCCGGGAAGGTGATACAAGGATCTTTCTTTATCCTCCTTATCAAATCCGTTCTGTGGATATGCTTTTGACCAATTTTCATCTGCCCAAAAGTACATTGCTGATGCTGATCTGCTGTTTCTGCGACAGAGAAAAGATCCTTGAAGCCTACCGTTACGCCGTTTCTCAAAAGATGCGCTTTTACAGCTACGGCGATTGTATGCTTCTGAAATAAAACAGGAAGAAAATGATGTCAAGGATTTTTATTACAGCTCTCTGGCAGGATCCTTACTGGTTTTTCTGTGCCTCTTTTCTGGTGGTCTTTTCAATTTGCTGTCACGAATTCATGCACGCATGGGTCGCCCTCAAAGAAGGTGATCCCACCGCTGCCGATGAGGGACATCTGACTTTGAATCCCATAAAACAGATGGGGATATACTCCCTTATACTCCTTGCCCTTTTCGGTATCGCGTGGGGACAGGTCCCGGTGAATCCTGCCAATTTCCGCAGCCGTAACAGTGATTTGAAGGTATCCCTTGCTGGTCCCTTGACCAATCTGGTTCTTGCCTTTATTATGCTGTGCATTTGCGGTATCCTGTTGTATTTAGGGGTGCAAGTTGAAAATGAACGGGCACTTTCCATGATTTTTTACGGATGTGTTCTCAATCAGGTACTTTTTATCTTGAATATGCTTCCCGTACCCGGTTTTGACGGATTCAATGTTGTCCGTCACTTTTTCCCCCGTTTTCTTCAACTCAAATCTGAATCAGGAACGATTGTGACGGTGGTGTTGATCGTCCTTCTCTTCAGCTGCATAAAATATCTTTTTGCTCTTGCTCAGATGATCGGTCTTGCCGGACTTTCTCTTATGGGGGATCTCTTATCATGATCGTCGTAGCTGCCGCTGTTATGTTTGATGCAGAAGGGCGGGTATTGCTTTGTTCCCGTCCGGAAGGGAAGCCCCCGGCAGGATGGGAATTTCCCGGAGGAAAAGTCGAACCGGGGGAGTCTTTGGGAGAGGCTCTGGAAAGAGAACTCCTTGAAGAACTTGATCTGCCGGGAAGTGCCGGAAATGAGATCACCGTCGTGACAGCTCCCCCTGTGGAACTTCATTTTATTGAGTTTTTCTGTGCAAAAGATGCAGCGATCACTCCCCGGGAAGGACAGGTTTTCCGCTGGCAGACAATAGAGGAGTCCATGCCGGAAGACCTTCTTCCCAATGATCGCCCCGTCTGGGAAATATTAAAAAAAATCCGGAAAAATTAAAAACATACACAATTTTTTCCCTCTCTCCGGCGTTAAATGTCCGGAGAATGATAAAATATGAATGAACCGGATGATATGACTTTGATACAAGCTTATGCCGGCGGTGACGAGGGGGCGTTTGGGATCCTTTACAACCGTTACCGCAAGCAGCTGTATGGTTATCTTTTTAATCTGCTTTCCGGAAATACCGCTGATGCAGATGAGATCTTCAGCGAAACCTGGATCAAAGTAATTGATAAATTGCCCACCTACAAAGATCAGGGAAAATTTTCAGCATGGCTTTTCCGGGTCGCCAGAAATGTTTTTATTGATACACTGCGCAAAAATAAGCGGTCCCCTATGGTTCTGGAGGTGGAAGATATTCCTGAACAACCCGATTGGTCTCAGCGCCCTGAACGCGCCATGGAAGAAGAGGATACCGCAAAAGTCATTGAAGAGGCACTCGGCGCATTGCCCATTGAGCAGCGTGAAGTCTTTTTGCTGCGCCAGCAATCTCTATCCTTCAAGGAGATCTCTGAGATACAGGCGTGTTCCATCAATACCGTTTTGGGGCGGATGCACTATGCAGTGCGGAATTTGAAAAAAATAATTACCGGCAAGGTAAATTAAGGAGGAGTGATTTATGAAGAAAGTTTTGCCATACAGGAATTTGAGTGAAAGAGAGGTCCCTGAGTATCTCGATGCCAGAGTCCTCAACTATGCTGCTGCGGGAAGAAAGCGTGCAAAACGCTCTTTCCGCTGGGTTTGGATCGGCAGTGCTGCAGCTGCTCTCTGCATTGCTGCTTTTACTGGTGTATTCTTCCAGGTGCAGCAGCGCTCTGCAGAACGTTCTGAGTTGTTGGCAATGGGAGATTTTTCCAGATTGGATCAAAGTGGATACAATATCAGTTTTGAGCTCGCCTCCAGTGGAGAGTTTGGTCAGTTTTGAAAAAACAGTGCAATTTTTCTTCAAGTGAAGAGGAGAAAGGAAAATTGCTGATTATGAAGAAAGGAAGATGAAAATGGAGTACTCAAAGATGACCGGATTCATGATTTTTGCCGGTGCGGCCGTCTTGGCATTGTCGCCTTTGTGCGCCGGAAAACTTCCTCCGCCGAAAGAGCGCAGCGGCGCCGGAATGCGGGGCATGAGACGCAACGCTATGGTCTGGCGTGTGTTCTCTCAGCTCAGTGATGCCGAGCGCAAGAAGATGCACGAACTGCAGAGAAGCAATCCCGAGGCATTTTCAGCTGAAATGCGCAAGCTGATCGATAAGTTTGAGCAGAAGGAACGTGCCCGGATCCGAAAGCTTCAATCTCTCATCGATCAATACCGTAAAAGTAATGACAAGGCGGAACGCAGCCGGTTGAAAGCAGAGGTTGCCAAGATGGAAAAAGAACTTTTCAACCAGCGTCTGGCAGGACTTTCAAGGACTATCATCAATGCCAAACGCCGTGTCGCAATGATGGAAGCGGAGCTCAATAAGCGCAAAGCAAAAGCCCATGACATCGTAGAAGCAAGAGTCGATGCTTTGCTTACAGGGGAGTTGCCTGTTGTCTCTTATCCGCCCCGCCGCAATGTGCCGCCGCGCCCGCCCCATCCGGGCGATCCCCGGAAGGGAGCCGGAAGGTAAGTTTTTTGCCTTGCATCCTGTATCCCATGGAGTTGCGATTTCCAAGGGATACGATTTTTTTTGTCCCGGAAAATTTATTTACCGGAGCTCTGAACAGTGGGCGTTACCGGATGAAGCGGATATTTTCATCCATAGCTGAGACGATCTGTCCGGAAAAGAGGAAGTTGAAAGGACGGCGGAAATAGTAATCCTCCCAGATGGAAAGTCCTGTGCCGGAGCAATTCCCGGCAAAGCCTCCACGGTAACACCGTTTCAGGAAACCTTTACGGGCACGGGAGAGCATTTCTCCATATTTGCTTTCACTCAGAAATCCTTCATTGACCAGTACCTGATAAGTAGAAATAAATGCCATGGTGGCGGAACTTTCAAGGGGAGTTTTTTCTTCATCCGCCACATTGTGCCAGAGACCGCTTTCATGCTGACAGCGCAGTAATCCGTCACCGATGGAGTCGGCAAATGCGATCAATTCCTGAGCTGTATCTTCAGGCATATCGTGCCACACTTCAAACATCAGTGTGATCCCGTGAAGGATATGGGCGATGCCCCGGCTCCACTTTTTGCCGCAGCGTTGTGTACCGTCGCTGAAGTGACAGGGGAGTCCGTCTGCCGGATCCACATTGTATGTTTTCAGATGGCGCAGCAGTTTCATGGCGTGTTCGAGGTAACTTGCATCTCCGGATGCCAGTGCCGCTGCTGCGAAGACAGGACCGTGGAAGTGAAACATTTCATTGTAAATGGTCTCCTTACGTCTGATGCAGTGGGGTTCATAAAGAGGAAATTCCCCTTTGAGGTTCAAACGGTCGGCACAGTTTCCGGCGGCACCCATGATACCTGATCCAGACCAGGCGCGCGCCTTCATGGTGTTGTTCAGGAGCTGAAGAAATTTTCTGTTGTACTTTTCATCCCCGGTGAGTTTGGCGCACAAAGGCGCATAAAGCCAGGGCCCCAGTGCATCGTGGTGGGGCGGAATCTTTTCCGGGTCCTGTGAATCAAAAAGAGGCGGCAGATATTGGCGCAACACTTCCCTATCGGCAGAAAGAGCACGGAGGTGATGCAAGGTGAACTCGCTGAATGGCAGAGTGGTATTTTTCAGAAATGCTGCCGCTCGTTCTTTTGCGAAACGGCAGGTCGTTTCAGCGGATTGTTCCGGAACATCTCCCGGGATCACTCCTGAGCCGCTCAGGGCGCCGTTGACAGTGATTTCCGCATTGAAATTGGCAAGAATGCGGTTGTCCCCGGCGCCGCTGTAATCAATACAGCTTATCATGTGAGACTGTGAATACTCTTCAAGAAGTTTGATCTCTTTTTCGTTCATTTTGCCAAGAATGCCCCTGTCCATAAAAAGGACTTTGCTGTTGAGCAGATCCGGGGTGAAAACATCGGCAACACGGTTTTCGGTGAATCCTTTGAAATTAACTCCGATCTCAAGAAGGCGGTCTATGACGGAAAGTATCTGTATATGGTCCTGTTCACAGGAAACTGCAATGGCAACTTGCGGGGTCATGAATAGTCATCTTTCTGAAATTTTTTCAAGTTTTACATCATCGATCCAGGTGAAAGAATCCCGGTATCCGGGGGCAAGATAGAGGTAAAACATCACCTTGCCGACAACTGTTTTTGGCAGATCAAAGATCATTTCAAACTCTTTCCAACCGCTCTTTTTTCCGTTGCGTATCACGGCACGACGGTCAGTGACACAGCTCTTGCGTGGTCCGTTGTCCCGGGGGGGGACATTGCCTGTCCGGGACAAATCGGCAGAGATGAACTCCATGGGGTATCCCGGTTCAAAGAGCCGCAGGCGGAAAAAACTTTGCTTGCCGAGAGCCTTGTCACTTTTGAATGAAAAGCTGACACGCCATTTCCCCGGAGTCATTTTGACATGGGCTCCCCCTATGACGAGGGAACGTCCCAGAGCCCATTGGGATGAAAGCTGAATCAGCAGAGAGGGAGCGGATTTTCCGTAGACTTCATTGTCAAGATATCCCAGAAGTCTTGCATAATACCGCCATGGACTGACCCGGTACGCAAAGCGCTCCAAGCGTTCTTTGTTCATTTTTCTGAAATCTTTGTTTTTGACAAGAGGCCAATCATCGACCGCATTGTCATAAGCCATCTGGCGCAGTCCGTGAAGGTTCCAGTTGAGAAACCATTTGTTTGATTTGCTAAAATCTCCATTGGGGAGTTTTGCGGCGGCTCCCTGAAAAATCAGCGATTTTGCATCGGCAACAAGTTTCGCTTCATCAGAGGGCACTGTCAAAGCGCTGAGACGGAAGAATTCAAGACTGTCGCCGCCGAAAGCTGTACCTGAACACCAGTCGGCGTAAGCGGCAAGCCGGGCAAGGCGGATCAACTCCGGTTTTCCATCGATTTGGCTCATGAACACAAGCAGAGGATACAGGAGTGAGCCCCGGTGCCGGGAGTTGAAGCCCAGCTGGATCGGCAGACCTTTTTCCGGAGAAATGCCGGGCCACATTTCCTTTAAGTCGAGAGCGTAAAAGTCCATCTTCAAAGAGGCACTCATCTCTCTGCGGAACCACTCCAGAAGGAGTTTGTCTCCTGAGAGAAAATACATTTCCATAAAGGCACAGCAGCCGTACCACACCTGATAGGGATCAAGGCGGGCGCCGTTCCAGGGAAAGATGGTATCATCGGTGCGATTTGGGGTGAGATTGAGTTTTTCAGCGAACTTCACCTGAGCATAGAAGCGTTTTTTCAGAGCTTCGTTACCCAGTGCACCGTAAAAATCGACCAGTCCCAGAAGGTAGCGGGAAAGGGAACGGGCACCTCTGATATCTTTGTTGTTGACAGGAGTTGCCATATAAGCTGCCGCCGCTTCTTCGACCACAGCTTTGCTGCGGGGATCTCCGGTCATCAGGTAGTGGCAAATGATTCCCTGGGGCCAGGAGTGGCTGTAAGAAAATCCGCCCCCCACATGGTTGCCGGCATGGTAAAGGCTGTTGCCCTTGAAGGTGTCGATGTCCCGGTAGTGTATGGCACGGTCAAAGGCGAAATTGAGCAGATCATGGTCGCCGCAGACCACGGCACGGAGGAGTTCAGCATAGTCTTTGAATGACTCAAGATTGCTCCATCCTCCGTCACCGGGAAGGTCGCCGTAGTCAAAAAGACCTGTCTGTTTTGCCTTGATTTGTCCGGCTTTTGAATAGCGGAACTGGAACGATCCATCTATCTTTTTTGCTGCAAAGGGATAGTTTTTCCGGTCCACGGCTCCCAGAGGCAGAAGGAAAAATCTGGTTGCACCGTATCGCGCGGGCTCCGCCATGGCGACGGTGCGTTCATATCCGAATCGCTCAACAGCTTTTTTTTCAGGAGACCAGATGAAGCGGCGTGTGAGCGCCAGATTGAAACTCAATGAAAGCTGTTTTACATCATCGGGCCACAAAGCGATCATGGCGTGACCGTTTCCGAGCTGCAATGCCGCCGGGTGGCGTTCAGACATCTGAGGCATAATAATGGTACTTGCCCCCTGAAGGAAATATTTTTTGTGAGGAATTTTTCCCACGGCAAGTTTTGCATAGTGCTTGACTTTTTTTCCCGAATCGATGGAAACAAAGGCTTCACGGAGTGTAAAAGGACGGTTTTCAAAAGGAGAATAAAGGGAAACTTCCATTTCCACATCCGGGATCCCTTTGAAAAATCCCATACGGCACTGAACAGGAATGGCAGGTTTCCCTTGAGCTTTCAAAGTCGTCCACCCGGAAACCACATGGCGGACGGGACCTGAAATTTCCACATTTGCCGGGGTGAAGCTCCCACGGTAAACGATGCCCTCTGCATCAACAGCGTAAATGGAGATCTTCTGACCGCCCCTGAGGGGAGCACCCAGTCTCCCGGGAACAGCGGTCATTTTGTTGATACCTGATTTCAAATCTGCGACAGCATCCACGGCAAGAGCCCGTACAGATCTGTCCTGAGGCCAGCGTGAAATGATCCTGCCCTGAGCGGGGAAAAGTTTTCCCTCTGTTGAACGTATTTGTACCCCCACCCACTCTGAGGTACTTTTGAATTTTCCAGCACCGAAGGGAAGAACCACTGTAAAGGGCACTTTTTGAGTGGTGTTGCCGTAATGTTTTACTGTAAAAGGGACACTTTCTTTCAGAGCCGTACCGCCTTGTGCAACCGAGGGGAGGGGAGCTTGTACAGGGAGTCTGCGCAATTCCGGTTTGAGGGGGGCACTGCATTGCACATCATCAACAGTGATCTTTGCTCCTTTTGGGGGAATGACGGTCAATTTCCATGGGGCATGGTTGTAATAACGCATCCGGTTGTCCCGTTTGGGCACAAGGGTGAAACTTTTGGGGGTGACAGCAGTTTTAAAAACGGCTTTCCCCAGTACCAGGGGAGATAAATTACGGTAGCTGTTCAGCAGCACCGTCACGGGTTGACCGTTTTTTTCCCCTTTGAGAGAGAGGGTGATTTTCAGATTTCGCACGGGAGCTTCAAATTGCAGTTCCAGAGCTTTTCCGGAACCATCGCTTTGAAGATATTGTCCGGATCTCCCTTTCACAAGGTTCCAACCCGGTGTTTCAAGGGCATAGCTTTCACATGCCATACGGTTCCAGGTGGGACGCCAATCCCCTTCAAAATTTCCGTTTGGAAAGAAATTTTCTCCCCAAAGGGGCAATGCTGTTCCAAATACGGCAAGAACTGCGGCAAAAAAATATTTTTTCATTTGAAGGGGATCTCCACAGGTGTCGTTCCCGACCATGAGCCGGGATTCCAGAAGGTACATTTCCAGGCGTTTGCATTATACCCTTGAGCCTGAGCTGTGTTGTAATGAGGAACAAATTTCAGCAGTGCTGCATGGAGATCCTGAAAGACCACAGTACAGTTGGTCATGTGGCGGTATTCAACGGCGGAACTTGGCAGTACGGATTTGACTCCATCCAGAGCCATGACGGTTCCGCTGGGAGTACGCCAGTTGGTGCGTGAACGGAAGTGGTCGATGGTTCCCGTGCTGAAAAGTCTGCCGTTGACGGCAACTGTGGTTTCCTTTTTGCGGTCCCCGGAAGGACAGGTGACTTTTGAGTTCCCGGAGCCGACACAAAGTCCCTGCGCCGTGGTTGCGGGCTGGTCGCCGATGTAAGGTGCGATGATACGGACATCTGCTGCCCTGTACCACCATTTTCTCTCCCCCATGGTCAGGGGCGGAAACTGTTCCCGGTTATCATCCTGATAGGCACTGAAAGCCTTGCCAATGGTCATGAAATTATTCAGACAGGTTGTTGCTTTTGCACGCTCTCTTGCCTGCTGCAGTGCGGGTAAAAGCATGGCGGCAAGGATGGCAATAATAGCAATCACAACCAACAGTTCAATCAGCGTGAACGCTGATTGAGTGAAGATGTGAAGGTGTGAAGAGTTTGCCTGCGGCAAACGTGAAGTGCGCCCTGACGGGCGTAAGGATGT
>JAFTIE010000102.1 GCA_017457065.1 Lentisphaeria bacterium | reverse complement strand
TTACCTCAAAATAATTTATAAAAACGACACATCCTTACGCCCGACAGGGCGCACTTCACGCATTTTTGACAACAGTCAAAAATGCTCTTCACACCTTCACATCTTCACTCAATCAGCGTTCACGCTGATTGAACTTCTGGTTGTGATTGCCATCATCGCTATCCTGGCTGCCATGCTGCTGCCCGCTTTGCAGCAAGCCAAAGCGCGGGGGCAGAACATCAAGTGCCTCAACAATTTCGGTCAGATCGGCAAAGCAAACTCCCTTTACATGGATGACAACAAAGGTCACTTGAATCCTTACCTCAATAAGTTCGGAACCTGGAACGGTGCGACCTATTGGGGAAAATCCCTCAATCCTTATGTGGGTTACACCGGAAGCAGCTTTATCGGCTGTGCTGACAAAAGCAAGACAACTATGCAGATCACCTCGCGCCATCCTCTTCTCTGCCCCACCCGTGAACTCAACAATCCCGAGGTCAAAGGAACCCTTTATGCCGTTGGGATCAATGTCATGTTTTCAGGCTATTCTTCCACAAAATGTTATTCACACAATTCAAGTTTTTCCACCCCCTCACGGAGCGTACATGCGGGAGAGGCAAGACTGAACGGAGGTGACGGCTATATCGCACCTGAGGGCGCCAGAAGACTGGCCTTTCCTCACAACAACCCCAATCCGGAAGATCAGCAGAGCACCGAAGCTCTTCCCGCAGGTCCGGGGTCCGCCAATTTTGTGTTC
This sequence comes from Lentisphaeria bacterium, assembly GCA_017457065.1. GTDB lineage: Bacteria > Verrucomicrobiota > Lentisphaeria > Victivallales > Victivallaceae > UBA1784. The sequence goes on along the minus strand of JAFTIE010000102.1, from coordinate 17,123 downwards.
CTCGATGCCCATGCGGCAGCTGTCAAGAGAGACAGAGTGCCTCTGGCCATCAGACTGGGTTCTCAGGCTTCTTACCAGCAGACTTTCTGGAGTTTCAGCATAAAACATGCCTCCTGGGGATCTATTTGCAAAGTCGTTGATACATGGTAAGATTTTTTGTCAGTCTTAAAATAAAAGGAGAAAAAGGTGAAATTTCTGTTCTTATTGTTCATAACAGCACTCCTGCTGCCTTTGAGTGCTTCGCCCCATTTTGCAACGAAGCCCCTGAGTCCCCGCTCGGTGAAAATGAACCGCTCCGTTATCATGATGATTTCCAATGGCAAGGTCAAATTCCAGCTTTATGTGCCTGCCCGGAGTCCGGAAAAAATCAAGCAGGGCGCAACTCAGTTTGCCCGCTATCTTTCTGAGATCTCAGGCACAAAAATCACCCCTGTCAGCAAACTGCCTGCTGACAAAAGGATCACTCTCCTGCGTTACGGCGATGCCGCTTTCGCCAAAGCCAACAAAGTGGATCTTGCCAACCTGGACCGTGACGGATTTGTGATCGCCTCTTACCGCAATCAGATCCTGATCGCAGGCGCAGATGCCGTGAAAGATGATAAAGGAAACGGAACACTTTTCGGTGCTCAGGATTTTCTGGAGCGTTTTGCCGATGTCAGATTCTATTTCCCCGGCAAGTTCGGAACGCTCCTTCCCCGCAAAAAAAATTGGAGCGTTCCCGGCATGGTCATATTTGACCGCCCCGACCATCAGTACCGTGAGATTTACTGGGGAAACTCCTGCAAATGGCATGATCCTTCGCTGCCGAGACACACTGCCATTGCGGCACATAAAAAGGAGCTCAGGCTCAACACCAGCGGACTTTACAACTGCCACGGACTTGCCTATATGGGGTATGTCAAACGCTTTGCCAAAACTCACCCTGAATACTTTGCCACCCGTATGGACGGGACCCGTGCCGATGGTTCCGTGGTCCGTGACCCCAGCGACGCCCATGGACATATCTGTTTCAGTTCCGGTATTATGGAAGAGATCTATCAGGATGCCCGTGCCATGATGTCGAGCCGTGCCGCCGTGGATAAACGCAATATGACCGGCGCCGCAAAGTGGTACATTTACTCCGGATGCTTCAACATGATGCCCAATGACTCCATGGTACGCTGCCGCTGCAAAAAGTGCGCTCCCTACCATGAAGGTCTGGGGATCGCCAGCGGTTACAGCGACAAAGCTGCCGATTTTCTCTGGGAGAGACTCCTTTCCATCCCCAACCGTCTGAAAAAGGAAAAGGTTCCCGGATTCATCACCATGATGGCTTACGACCTCTGCCGTGAAGTCCCCAAACGCCAGATCCCTGACAACGTGATCATGCAGTTTGCCCACTTTGGTCCCTGGGGAAAACTTGATCCTGCGAAACAGAAAAAAGATATTGAACTTATGGCACGCTGGGCAAAGAAAATGGGCTTCAAGATCTACACCTGGAACTACGCCACCAAAGCCGCCACCCGGGGCGTGCCTTTTGTCCCCAACTTCACCCCAAAAGCCATCGGAGAATATTACAAGTCACTCTATCCTTACTCTTTCGGAACATTCCTCGAAAGCGGAACCGATCACTGGATCTTTTCACACCTGAACAACTACATGTTTTCCAAGGTCATGTGGGATATCAACACCGATCCTGAAGCGCTCCTTGCGGATTACCGCAAACGCATGTTCGGCGCCGGTGCCGCCCCCATGAAGGAGTTCATGGAAACCCTGGAACGCCACTGGATCAAAGATGTGATCAACAACGTGGTCATGACTGCCATCGGTCCCGTTGTCCGTCCGCCGTCAGAGTACAAGGTCATGAACACGATCTACTCTCCGGAAGAAATAAAAAGGATCAACGCTCTTTTTGACGAGGCTGAAAAGCTTGCCGCCAAAGACAAAGGTGCTCTCGGGCGTATCAAATTCCTGAGAAAAACCCTTTGGGGACCTATGAACAACGCCTCAAGCGACTACTTCAAAAAGGCATCAGCCATTGAAAAATGGACGGCAGATGCCGCGCCTTTGAAAGCCGGGGAACAAATCATCATCGACGGCAAGGGTAATGACACAGCATGGAGCAATGCGCCTTCTGTAACACTGATCCCTCTGGGAAAAAATGAAGCTGAAGTTCTCACCACCGTCAAGATGCTCTATGACAAGAACAATCTCTATTTCCTCTTCGACTGCAAAGAGCCCCACACAGACAAAATGTTCCGGACAAAACGGAAATCCGACGATCCCATGATGTGGTCAGACAATGCCATTGAGATCCATCTTGATCCCACAGGTGCACGGAAAGAAAATTATCAGTTCATGGTTGACACCTTCGGCGGTTTGACCGACCTGCGTGTCATCAATAAACCTTTCAAAAACGACTTCAAATGGAACAGCGGCGCTGAGGCAAAATCGACTATTCTTCCCGGCAAGGGATGGTTTGCGGAAGTTCGCATTCCTCTGAAATCCATGCCCAAAGTCAACGGGAACAAAATCGTTGCAAACTTCAACCGTCACCGCATCCTCAACGGTATCAAAGCACACAAATACTACACCTGGAGTCCCTATGCCAAGACCTTCGGGGATCAGGCTAACTTCGGTTATATCCATCTGGGTATCAGAGAAAACAAAAACAAGCTCTCTGACGGCGATTTTCTTCACTCCGGCATCAAATGGTCAAAAAAGAGTGACTGGACCTACTCGGGCCCCATGCCCAAACGCGATACAACATGTTTCCGTACCGCCGGAGTCTCACTGCGCCTTGAAGGTCACCGCTCCGGCATGGCACACCGGATCAAAGGGGGAATCAAGCCCAATACCACCTACTCCTTGAGTTTCTTTGTCCGTCAGGAAGATGTCAAACTGAACCCCGGCAAAGGCACCATGGGCAGCGGCTTCTATGTCCGGGTGGATGACGGGAACCATGTGGTAAGAAAGTTTCCCCAACACCCCTTCTTCGGCAGTGTCCCGTGGACGAGATGGGAATTCATCTATCGCACAGGTGACAAAAAGCCGGGAACTGTTTATCGACCTTATATACACTTTGTTCTGCGGAACAGTTCCGGCAGAGTCTGGGTCGATCATGTAAAACTTACAGAAGTGCCTGACAAAAAATAAGGCGTTGCAAACAAACGCTTTCGCGGGGAAGAGCCTTCCGGGATCTTCCCCGTCTCTTTTTTCCGTCGCAATATTGCACCGGAAACAGAAGAAGTATTCAAATCCGCCCTGTTTGCCCCTTGAGAGACCATTACCCTACTTTTTCAAGAACTCTTTCCGGAATGTTCCGGGAGTCGAACCTCTGATTTTTTTGAAAATAGTATTCAGATAATATTCGTTGCGGAACCCCGTCAGTTGAGCGATCTCACGCAGGGGGAATTGGGTGTTTTCAAGGTACTCTGCCACCCGGTCTGACCGTGCCTCATTCAACAGTTGAGAAAATCCTTTGCCGAAGTGCTCACGGAGCAGATGCAAAGTGCGGGATTCCGAAAGCCCCAGATTTTCGGCAAGATCCCCTGCTCCAACTGCTTCATGAGAACGGAACAGAAAAAAATCACGGATCTGTTTGATGCGTTCCGGCTCCCGGTCAGGAGCACAATGAAAATTTTCTGCCAGCTGCAGCATGGCATACCCCGCCACAGTCAGTACCGTTTCCAGCTCCATTTTTCGCGACTCGTCAAGGAGAGGCAGTTTCCTGTAAAGTTCACGGTAACTTTTGGGGAATGGGGAAACATCAAAGTTTTCATCCCGGAATGCCCCGGCAAAAACGGTCCCTGCCAGATGTCCTTCTTTATAAAGAGGGACCACCATTTCCTTTATGCCGCGCCAGCAGATCATAACAAAGGCTTTTCCCTCCTCTGCCGCACGGAGTTTGGCGGCAGCAGCACAATGGCTCATACAGCGGTTGCGGTTTTTCTGCGGAAACCGACAGCATCCGGCACGATGGTAATTCATTCCTTCAAGCAAATTATCCTCGTGGGAAAGCTTGATGATCCCTGAGTAATCATGCAACGTCAGTTCCAAACCGGTCAACTTTTCCAGAGTGCGCCAATGGGCAAGCATCTTTGCTGAAATTTCGGCAAAAGATTCCCGTTTCATCTCTTTTCCTTTTTCAATTTCTTATGTTTTAATTTACAATATAGCATAAATTTATAAAAAATCAACAGAAAAATATATTGTAAAGGATCATTTTCCGGAGTATATTTAGCTGTTGTCATCATTTGTAATATTTTACGCAGGAGTCTTTTGAAACAAATGGAATACGATATCGTTATCGCCGGTGCCGGTCCCGCCGGATTCGGTGCCGCAATGGGGGCGGCACGCCTGGGGAAAAAGGTCCTCGTTTTTGACCGGAACTCCGGTCCGGGAGGCGTTGCGGTCTACTGCGGATGTCCTGTTTTTTCAGGATTGCGCTCTTTTCTCCCCGAAAATTCAGGCGGCGCCGCAGGGGAATTCGCCCATTCCATGAAAAACAACGCCATGATCTGGCGCGATACCAAACTCAACTCCTCGGAGTTTTCTGTGGGGCTGAACATGACCCGCCTTCTCAGACAGGCGGGGGTGGATCTGCTTTTTTATGTGGAACTGACCGATGTCAAAGTGGAAAACAACACTATTACCTCAGTTACCGTCACCGGATGCGGCAAACACATTGAGATCAAAGGCAAAAACTTTATCGACTGTACCGGTGACGCCGTCCTGACCTTCATGGCTGGGGGCGCCACCCAGACGGGCAGCGCCGAAGAGACCATGACAAAAACCCTTCTCTTCCGGGTGACAGGGGTGGAAAACTACGACCGGGAACTTTGCGTCAAAGCCTTTGAAGAGGGCAATTTTCCCTTTACACATCAGGACCGCTTCATGGGGACCCCCGTAGGCGAAAAAGCTGAGGACTTTCTTCTCAACCTGACCGCTGTTTCAGGATGTGCTCAAGACCCCGTTGAATTGACAAAAATGGATATGGAACTCAAAGAGCAGATCCCAGTGGTCCTTGAGTGGGCAAAGAAGACGCTCCCCGGATTCGCCAACTGTCATCTGGTGGCAGTGGCTCCCATCATCGGCGTCCGGGGGGGAAGAAACATCGTGGGCGTTGAAAATATCACCTCAAAGGATCTTCAGGAAAATCCCCCTGTTTCCGAACCCGTCGCCATCGGCAAACGCACCTACGGCGAACACTACATCAAGACCTTTGTCGCCCCCTGGGCGTTCTGGCAGGGTGGCGGTCCCCGTGAAGTCCCCTACGGTGCGCTGCGTTCCGTCAACATCAGCAACCTTGCTGCGGGGGGCAGATGTATCAGCATCGAACCCAAAGCTGTTTCCGCCATTCGCCTGATGCCCGTCTGCATCGCCACCGGACAGGCGGCAGGGATCGCCGCCGCACTGGATTTCCCGGAATACAGCGAACTGCGTAAAGAACTCATCAAACAGAAATGCAAGTTTGAAATAAAAAAGGAGCAATAAGTATGCAAAAGAAGTTTTTTACCCTCATTGAACTGCTTGTTGTTATAGCGATCATCGCTATTCTTGCCGCAATGCTGCTTCCCGCCTTGCAGCAGGCGCGCGCCCGGGCTCAGGGAACAGCGTGTATTTCCAATCTGAAAAACCTCTATTTCGGACTTTCTGCCTACGCAGATGCCAACAAAGAATTTTTTCCGGCGGCAAACAGTACCGTTTATTACGCTGAAAGAAAGAAAAAATATACCTACTTCGGGTGGACTGCCGTACTGGTGATGTATAAACTGCTCCCGGAGTACAAGAAAGGCAGCACAACCAATATCTTTCTCTGTCCCACCGGGACCTACGTTCCTGCCTCCACTAAGGGATGGTCTGATACCGGCGATGTCTCCTACGGTCTTGCCAAAGGCACGACCGGGTGGGGGCAGCTTGCCTATTACGAACCTGCTGACACCTATTACCACGCCAACAGAAAAGAGTTTCTGGAGCCTGAAAAGCGCAACGCCATTCTGGGCGGAGACAGCATCCACACCAAAAGTCTTTACCAGACCAACGCCCTTTACGTCAAAGATCCCTCAGTGACCAACCGTGCCGTGGGAATCGGCGGCAACCGTGCGTTGCACATGCGCCACAACGGCAAAGCCAATGTATTTTATCCTGCCGGGCATATCAAGTCTCTTTCCAAAAGCGAGATAACACCTGATACATGGATGATGTACGCCGGAGCCGTCAATCCCGGAGCTCAGTAATTCAAGTTTCTGAACAGGAAAATTTATCATGAAAAAATTTTTGCTCTTCATATTGTCCGCGGCAGCACTTTCTCTTGCAGCTGAAATCGATCTCACACGCTTCAAAAAATCTTCAAACACCTGGAGCGACGCCTTTGTCCGTGCCGCTGCCAAAGATAAGACCATCAAGATCCCTCAGGGTAAATACACCTTCAACGCTCCCCTTACCATCACCTCTGATCTGCGGCTCATCTTTGCTGAGGGTGCTCATTTCCACTTCACCGTAAGCCCCGCCATTATCCTCAAAGGGGGAACGCTCCGGATGGAAAGTTCAGGTGCCGGTGCCCTCATTACCAGTAATGGAAAATTCACCGGCTTTGCTCCGGAACAACGGGGTGCTATGATCGACCTGAACAGCAGCGGCAAAGATCCGAAACTGCCCCCAGCCTCTCTCATTATGCGGAACATGGAACTGCGGGGCGCTTTCTGTATTGACGGTTCAAGCCGTCGCATCAGAGCTGAGAAAATCGGCGCCATCGACCTTGAAAAGTGCCGCTTCGTTGCCGGGGAGCGCGGTGTGGATATCCTCTGCCCCCAAATCGAATCGGTCAGAGTCGTCGATTGCCGTTTCACCAACGGCAATGTGGGTATGCAGTTCAACGCCGCTATTCCCGGAGGGGCTTATGTGTGCGGCAACATCCTGCGGAACATCGGCCGCAGCGCCATACTGCTGGGAAAAGCAGGACAGATCGCTCAAGGCTGCACCACCCATCTGCCCAACGCCATCGTCCACGGCAACCAGATCCTCAAAGGGGGACACGGCGCCACCACAAACCACACCTATATCCACGGTATCCTCATCTACGGACACAATGTTTCCGTGCAGGGAAATATCGTCCGGGACTTCCACCGGGGCGTCCCTGTTCCCGGTGCCAAATGCGGACACCATCTCATCGAAAACGGCAAGATCTTCCGTGAACGCACCCAGACCCGGAACGGCAAACGTGTCCGCCTGGCGGGTTCCGCCATTTATCTGAAAGCCAACCGTGCTGTCGTTCACAGCAACATCTGCACCAACTCCGGGTGGCGTTCTGTCATTGAGATCAAAACCGGCGGCAAAGAGTACTACACCTCTGTGGTCAACAATGTGGTGGACGGCAAGGCACTTGCCATTGATGAAAGTTTCGCCTTTGAATGCAACAGCGGCCGCTCGTTGTGGGCAAACAACATCGTCTACGATGTGCCCCATCAGGCTTTTGTTGTCCGCAGCGGATATGAAAACTCATTTATGAACAACCTTATCATCAACGCCAAGGTGGGGTTCGCCCTTTCCGGACGCACTCCGGGGCAGAACGAACTCATCAACGGCAACCGCTTTATCGACGTGCCCTACCCGGTGGCTCTTGACGGCAAGACGCCCCGGAACGCCGGGGGCTTGGATGTTCACTTTATGCCCCCCTCACATCTGGATGCCCAAACGGAACTTCCCGTTCCCTCCCAACAGCACGCAGGACGCATGATCGTCAAAGGCAGCTCCATCTACTACTGTGTCAACAACGGCAAGGAGTTCCTCTGGATGGAACTTTCAGGCAAGGCAGTACCGCAGAAAAAGTGGCGTGTCATCGGTCCGGAACTGGTTCTCAACGCCGATCAATCGGGCAAAGACGCCCTCCCTGACTCTCTCAAAAGTCCCGTCCACCCCGGCTGGAGCTGCGCCATGCGTACTGCCAATGAGCGGCCTCTCAACCCCGCCGACGGACACATTACCTTTGACACCAAAAACTTTCTCACGGGGGGACGTTCCTTGAAGTTCCTTTTCAAAGGGACAACAGGGGAATTCTCTTTGCGTCAACCTTTGAAACTTGCTCCCGGCAAACGCTACCGTGCCACTGCCAGAGTCAAGGGAGAAGAGCCCCGCAACTGGCGTTTGGAAGTGATGCTCCCCAGCCGTTTCTCTGAACAGATCCGCGCCGAAGAAAATCAGAACTGGCAGACTCTGACCGTGGATTTCACCACCCCTGCCAACTCCGGGAACTGCACTTTGGTCATGAGGGGCTCCAAAACCAGCGAAGGCAAATCCATGTGGCTGGATTCAGTTTCCGTAAGAGAGCTTCAGGATGCCTCTCTGCCGCCGCCGCCCCCTGCCAGAGTCCGTAAAACCGTGGGCAAAGAGCTTATTACGTCTGCATTCGCAGCTGCTCTCAAAGCTGGCAGGATGCCCCCCAAATGGAATCTCAATCCCGGTAAAAATGCTCAATACAAGATCGAACAGGGCAACACCATTGCCTTTTCGACAAAAGACAAACAAAGTGCCCTTATTCTCAGTTCCCAGGTAAAACTTCTCCCCGGCAAGAGCTACCGTTTCGCACTTGAAATGCAGACAGACCGCCCCGGACTTGCACTCCCCAGTGTCAAATGGGGCAAGACACAGGTTTCCGGCAAAGCCGAAAACAGCTCCAAGTGGCAGAAGTGCCATGTGGACTTTGATATGCCTGCCGGAGTCAAAAGTGCAAGTTTGAGAGTATGGTCAAGCGGCCCCGTCCCCGGGGAGTTCATCAGAGTCAGAAACCTCTCTCTGAAAGAACTTGAAAAGTAACACTTCCCCAAATCAAAAAGATCGTCACCTCTATTACGGAGATGACGATCTTTTTTATGCCTTTACGGCTTACTTTTTGCGCTGATAAAAGCTCAGAGAGACGGAACGCTTTTCAGGCATGACTTTTCTGAAACAGCGGAATTCTTCGCCTGAAACAGACTCCTTTGTGCCGCTGATGAAATCCCGGAGTTCATATTCAGCACTCCTGTCGATCTCAGGCAGCAGAGCGATGAACTCCTCCTCTTCCGTTTCCGGACGGCGGAACACCAGAACAAATCCCTTTTCCGTTTCTCTGTCGTGGGATTGCATGGCGCAGAATTCAGAGAGATCCTCCGGATTTTTGGTCAGCTGATAGTAATTGCCTTTGACCAGAAGTTCCCGCATCTCACGGATGGCAAAGAGGTGTCTGCTGAAAGTTCCATAGTCAAACTCCTCCCCGGAATAAAGCGCCGGGAATTGCCAGCGTTTGCTGCCGATGCCAAGGCCGCATCCCCCCGAAAGGATGGCGTAGCTGTCGCCGTCAGGCATCCATGAAAGGGTGCTGTGAAGGGGATAGACCTCGTTGAGGTAAAAGTTTTCCAGATGGACACAGGAGTAATTGTACTTCTGGAATGTTTCATAGTCGCTCTGGCACAGGGGGAAGGAATATGTGGCAAGCATGTAATCCAGCCGCCTGCCCCCTGATGAGCAGTTGTCGATAAACATATCAGGACGCGCCTTCCGCAGATCGCTCCAGAAACGGTAGAGTCCGTCGATATGTTTCATCTCGCTGATGCCCACCCGGTCGGCGGCATCATGCAGACGCCAGCTCTCCCAGAGGTTGATATTGGAGTCCTGGCGGTAGTGTTCGATCCTTTCTTTGTCAAGGAATTCCAGCATCCACTTTGTGAGCCACTCCCGTGCCTCGGGGTTCCCCAGATCCAGAGCATAGCTCTCTGAGGGATTGCTGAGGAACCACTCCGGATGCTCCTCAAAAAGAGGCGAACCGCACTCTTTGTGGTAGCGTTCGGGCTCGAACCACACCAGAGTCTGCAAATTGCATGAACGGGCAAAGTCTGTGATCTCCAGCAGACCATTGGGGTGGGAATAGCGGTTGATGCGGTTGCATCCCACCCGGCGGGGCCAATCGCTTCTTTCCGTTGCTGTATCATCGCAGAAATGAGGACACGGACCGTCCTTGCCCTGCCACCCGGCATCGATCCAGTGGACCTCGAAAGGAAGCTGCTTTTCCTTGACGGTCTGCAGGACCTTTTTCATGTTTTCCGCTTCAACGCCGCCCCAGGAAGCAACGCTCAAAGGAGGCAGCAAGAGTTCCCCTTTGCTGTTCCGCGGCGCATGATACGCCAGCATGAAACGGCGGTGGATATTGATGAAATCCCTCACGCTGACCCCGTTGCGGAATCCGATAAAATATCCGGGGGCACGCACGGTTTCACCGGCTTTCAGATGAAAACGGGTATGGACCATCCCGGAGTCAAGGCTCCACTCGTTGCCCAATTGAAAAGGAGCGGCAAGAGCACTGGCGCATTTGAGTTCGATATCCGCCTTCCAGCTGCCGCTCCATCCGACACCGATATCGAAGCCGTGCAGATCATCGAAGTCCATGCGGAAGAAGGGCAGAGCCCTTTCACTGCTCCTGCCAAGTTTTTCGGCGTTGAGCAGAACTCTGTTTTCCCCGTGCTGAGGGATCAGACGGCGGTCGATGCGGATAAAATCATGGGACGAAGAGTAACTGCCCAGATAGTAACTGACCTTGAGACGGCTGCCGGCACAGGAGGCGTTCCAGCTCTTGAGGATCAAGTCGCCGTAATAGTAACCGGTCAATTTGCCGTTGAGAGAAAGCATATTTAAGTCTTCAACGATGCCGGAGTCCTCAGAGCCCTGATTGGTCAGAAAACTTTCGTATTCCAGATAGGGAAAATCCTTGAAAATGCGGAATCGGAGTCTCAGTTCGATCCCCTTTGAACCAAGCTGCCAGACAACTTCTGCCCTTTCGCCGTGTTCATCTTTCACAAGAGTTTCAACACGGCACTCCAATTCAGAAGAACGCACCTTTTCCCCCTGACAGACACAGGAAAAGATATCTCTTTTATTCTCTTTGATCTCCTGCCAGAAAAGATCCCGTTCAGCAAAAGAATTATTCATAAAAAAAAGACTCCTTTGAAAAAATAATATAGCACTGCGCAAAAAGAAAATCAAGAGAACACTATTCAGAAACCTTCCGCAAAAAAAATGAGTCCGGCGAAATTCGGACTCATTTTCAAACCGTTGTCCCCTCTTCCTCTGGCGGGAAGAGAGTTCAGACAGTGCTCAGCCGCAGTGGAAATAGCTTTCCACCAGAGCAAGGATCTTTTTCTGATCGTTGCCGATGTCGGCACGCAGTGTGCGGTCGTTGAAGGCTTTCAGCTCAGCGATGATACCGTCGATCATAGCGGGAGCGAAAACCCCTTCTGCTTCGTAGATGGCGCGCTGTTCAGCCAGACAATCGGCAGAAGCGGCGCAGCTGTCGGGCAGCACGCTCAAGGTCTCAAGGATGCTCTTGTTTTCTTCCTTGTGGATATTCACATTGACGTAGGTCTTGGCGGCAACTTCAAGAGCGTTGGCACATTCAAAACCGTAACGGGCGGCAACGGCGATACCGGCAAGGAGCAGATAGACGTTGGCGGAACCGTCGGGGGAACGCATTTCGACGGTCTGCTTCTGGGTGGTGTCATACTGGGCAGAGGGTTCGCCGGGATTTGCCTGACTGCAGAGATCCTTTTTGCTGGTCCAGCCCAGGGGCACACGGACCAGAACGGAACGGTTGCGGTCGCCCCAGCAGACATTGGTGGGGGCCTCCTGATGAGGCACCAGACGGAAGTAAGAGGTGGGATTGGTGTTGCCGAAAGCGGTAAGAGAGGGAGCCAGCTGCATAAGACCTGCGATAACACGTTTTGCATCATCAGAGAGAGCGCCCTCTTTGAGCATCTGGTTGAGACCGTCTTTCATGACACGGAAATGGACGTGAAGTCCGGAACCGGCTTTGCCCACAGTGATCTTGGGAGCAAAGGTCACATCCAGACCTTCCTGATAGGCGAGGTTGCGGATGATCCACTTGGCAATGGTCAGCTGTTCGGCAGCTTCTTCGGCATCCACGGGGAGGAACTCGATCTCGTTCTGCTCATAGGTCTTGCCGTCAAGGGTGAAGTTGCCCACTTCGGAGTGTCCGTATTTGATGAGTCCGCCCGCCTTGGCGATGTAGTTCATGCAGAGCTGACGGAATTCGCCGAACTTGGCATAAGGAGCAGATTCATGATAGCCCTTCTGGTCCACTGCCTGATAGACAGCTTCATCGGGAGCGATAACATAGTATTCAAGTTCGCCCATTGCCTGAAACTCTCTGCCGGTGGCTTTGCGGAATGCTTCGCAAGCCTTGTGCAGAGTATACTCAGGGGAGCTTGCCAGAGGTTCGCCGTCCTTGTTGAAGAAGGCGCAGAGGAAGTTGATGGTGGGCAGCTCACAGAAGGGGTCCATGTAAGCGGTGCGGAACTTGGGCACGACGTAAAGGTCGCTGTTGTTGGCTTCAATGAACTTGAACAAGCTGGAGCCGTCAACACGCTCACCGCAGGAAAGGATCTCTTCCAGATAGTCGATGTCGTTGATGACAAAGTTCAGAGTTTTCAGTCTGCCGTCACCGGCGGGATACTGAAAATTGACATGGCGGATCTCGTTTTCAACGATGAAATCAATGATGTCGCGCTTGGTGAACTCTTTGGGGCTCTTGCCGATCTCTGCGGCAAGACTGCGGATGCTGTAATTCAATTCCATAATTTTTCACCTTGTTTTTCAGGGGTTGATGATTATTTGATAAAATAATCCCAAAGTGCCATATTGTCAAGAGAAAAAATTGTTTTATTTTACAAAAAAAGCTCTGAATGAACAGGAAATAAACTTTCCGGCAGAAAAATGTTCCAGCTCCCGGCAAAAGAGCTGGGTGTTTTATGCTTTTCCTCTTGCAAACTTGCCCAAATGAAGGTATATTACATGCCTGCCAAAGAGAATGAAAGTTATTCTCTTGCGGCGTTCATATTTTTTGAAAGAGAGGTTTTTTATGTTGGGCGGGATCGTTGCGGGACTTGTAAGTGCTTTTCTGCAATCTTCGGCGTATGTTTTTTCACGCCGTTTCATCGTCAGGCACCAGTCTCCTTTCAAGCTGATGATCTACGGCACGCTCCATCTTGCCATTTTCAGCGTCGTCATGCTGATGGTACTGACTCCCTTTGTGAACTTCACCTTCACTCCGGCGGCAGGGGCGTGGATGGTGGTTTTCGCCGTCTGCGGATGTCTGGGGAACTTTTCCTTTTTCAGAGCCCTGCGTGATATTGAAGCCTCCCGTTTAAGCTCCCTTATGGGGCTGAAACTTGCGGTACTGACACCTTTGAATCTTTTCTTTGTAAGCGATCTTCCCGGCATCTGGCAGATCATTTCCATCCTGCTTTCCATGCTTGCCGCCGTGGGAATGAATTTCACCGGAGGTCCTTTGAAGCTCAGAGGGCTGATTTTTCTCGGCATCACCCTTGTCTGTTACTCCATGACCGACATTGCCGCAGCGGAAATGACCCGCATGGTGAACTGCGGGCACCTTTCGGCATTCTACGCCACAAGTCTTGCCTTCACCGCCATGGGAGCGGCTCCTGCCATCATGCTCTGGAAGATGAAATTTGAAAAAGAGTGTTTTAAAGACGCCTTCCCTTACGGAGCCTTCTGGTTTGCCGCCATGATATTGCTTTTCATGACCTTCGGTCTTATCGGAGTCCTTTACGGCACCATCATTCAGGCGACCCGCGGCGTATTCTCCGTCATACTGGGCTGGGCGCTCCTCAAAACGGGCATCGACCGCCTTGAGCCTGAAGTTTCCACAGCGGCGTGGATCCGCCGCCTTGTCATGGCGCTGCTGATGATCGCAGCCATCGCACTCTATAACGCAGAAAAATTCTGAACGCTCTTTTTCTTAAAAATTTTGAACTGACTGCTTGATTTTACAATTTTTCTGTAGTATCTTAGGCGCACAGCCCCTCCCTTTATGAAAATTAAGGAAAAAATCATGGGAATCAAACTTGGATTAGTCGGTTTAGGTATGTTCGGCAGTCAGTTTGCCAAACTTTTCAAAGCACATCCTCTCGTTGACAAGATCGCACTCTGCGACTGTGAAGCGGAAAAGGTCAAAACATTTCTTGAGGATCCTTTTATGGCGGACAAAGTCTCTGCAAAAGATTGCTATCAGCACCTTGATGATATATGCAAAGCAGATCTGGATGCCATCGTGGTCATTACCCAACCCTGGCTCCATGCGCCCCAGTGCATACAGGTTCTTGAATCCGGCAAACATGTTTACAGCGCCGTGCCTGTCATCTCTCTGCCCGATGATGAGGAGACCCTCGACTGGTGCGGAAAAGTCAGAGAGGCTGTCCGCAAAAGCGGACGGGAATATATGCTGGGCGAAACCACCGTTTACCGTCCCCAAACCATGTTCTGCCGCCGCATGGCAAAAAAAGGACTTTTCGGAGACTTTGTTTACGCCGAAGGTGAGTATATCCACGATGTAGACGCTCAATGCAACTTGCGCCAGGTCGCGCGATCACGCAGCACAGGCGCCATCGGTCAGCAGCTGTCAGCTCTGATGGCGCCTTATCGGGCCCGGGGGTGTAAATCCCATCCTATGGCATACCCCACCCACTCTGTTTCCGGTCCCATCAATGTAATGAAAACCCGTGCCCTCAAGGTCAGCGCCTACGGTGTCAGCAACACCACAAATGACAGTTTTTTTGAACACCACGATTTTTCCAACATCGCAGCCTTATACCAGCTTGCCAATGGATCTTCTCTGCGTATTGCGGAGTTCCGTGAAGCAGGCGCCAACAGCCTCGAACGGGCGGAATCTGAAATTTTCCGTCTTGTGGGCAAGATGGGGAGCTTTTCAAGAAATGTGTGGCAGTGCAATCACCGCACCGCCGAAGGCACCGCAAAGGTGATCCGACCGCCACACGCGGGTGAAGAGGAGTGCAAAGATCTTGAACAGACCGTTTACTGCACCCTGACACCTGAAGAGATGCGTGATCCCCTGCCCCCGGTAGTCCGGGCGGAGTTCAAAAAGGTGCTGAATCCCGATGCAGCCCCTGACGATGATTTCAAGCCCACGGGACACGGCGGCAGCCACCCCTATCTGGTCCATGAATTCGTCAGCATGGTCCACGAAGAACGGAAGCCGGAGATCTCAGTGGAAGAAGCCATGCACTATATGGCAATGGGCGTTGCCGCCCACAAGTCCGCTCTGCGTGAGGGAGAACTCGTTTCCGTGGAACAGTTTGACTGACAACATTCTATTCTTGCCGGGATCAGTCTTTTTCAAGACGGGGCTTGGCAATGCCTGCAAAAAGAGCTCCGGAAAGGTTGTGCCATATACTGAATATGGTCCCCGGCAGCGTCGCCGCCGTGCTGAAAAACTGCTGCGAAAGCGCCGCCGCAAGTCCGGAGTTCTGCATACCCACCTCAATGGCGATGGTCACAGCGGTGCGCTTGTCACACCTGAAAAGGCGGGCAAGAAAATATCCCGCCGCCATGCCGGAACCGTTGTGCAGAACCACCGCCGCAAAAACAGCCGCTCCCCATTGGCTCACAGTCCCGCTGTTGAGGGAAACGATGATCGCGATGACCCAGATGATCCCCACTGCCGAAACCACAGGGCAGATCTTATTGAGCAGATCATTGTATTTGCGCAGCAAACGGTTGATGACAAGTCCAAGAGAAACCGGCAGAGCCACCACGCACAATATGCTTTGGAACATCGCCCAGACAGGAACGGTCACACTCTGTTTGAGATAAAATGAAGCGATCAAAGGGGTCAGAAACACTCCCGCCGCCGTTGAACAGGCGGTCATGGTGATGGAAAGCGCCACATCTCCCCCTGCAAGACAGGTGATGACATTTGAGGCAGTCCCCCCTGCCACGGCGCCTACCATGACAAGTCCGATAAACTGTTCAGGGGGCAAATGCAGCACCTTGCCGATGACAAAAGCCAGAAAGGGCATAAGGAGAAACTGCAGCAGCAGCCCCAGCAGCACAGCCCTGGGCTTTTTGACAGCATTGGCAAAGTCCTGCAAAGAGAGCACAGAGCCCATTCCCAGCATGATAAATCCCAAAAGTGGAACGATCAGAAACTTCTGCGCGTTGAATATCCACGGCTGCCACAAAGCAAGCATACTTATAAGAAGAGCCGCCGCAGGAAAAAACTGAACGATACGCACTGCCAGCATTTTTACATTTTCCTTGAATTTTATTGAACACCGTCTATAATATATCTCCTGGCGCGCTCTATTGCAAGAGTTCAGCTCATCGACATCTGCTTTAAGAGATTTGCACGCCCTTCATCCGAAGCAGGCAGACTGTTTTCAGGTTCCCAATTATATGGGACTTTCGACTTTGCAGTTTTCAGTTTTTTTGCGGGCATCCAAAAGTTTCAAGAGTTTTTCTTCAGCCTCGTCGTCAGTTATGTTGTAATACGCCTTGCTCCAACCAATGCCAATATATCTTTTGACCGGAAAGCTCATAAGTTGGACAAAATTATCTTCAAAGCGGAAAATCATAAAACTTTTTCCATTTTTCGCTGTGACAAGCAACTTTTGAATAACTCCCGTATTGTGCATTGCTGAAACAAATTCAACTTTTAAGGCTATCTCAAAACGATCCTGTTCCCAGGGATAAACATACAGAAGCTCTATATGTTGAAGTGATTTGTAATCCCGGTAATAAGTATATTTGTATATGCCGCAGTAAATTCCGTACGCTCCTGCCGACATCAGCAATGCCGACAGGCATATCCACAGCAGGGTACGATATATTTTTTGAATTTCATGATTTTTTTTCATTCATTCACCAATTTGGGTAAATATCCCGATATACGAGGTAATTTCAAAAGTCATTCAAAAAATGGAAAAGATGCCATTCGCAAAGAGCTGCAAAGGGTAGTTTGCACTTGCTACCTGTAAGGTAACAGGCGCTTGTCCCGCCGCAGCTTTATGCGAAGGCGGAAAAACGCTCCCTTTAACAGATCTGAAGAAGAGGGCGCTTTGACAATTTTGAGGAGTTTTGAAATTGCCTCTCTAATATAGCTGTTTTTCTTACAGAATACAACCCGGATTTGATAAAACCTTGTCCCAACTTGTCTTTTTTGATACTTTCACGAAATTCATCCAAATAATTTTTGAGAATTTTTGCAGCAACACTTGCGGTTCTCCCCGAAAGCTGGACAACTTGAAAAGGTGTAAAACGGTGCTACATTAAGAAAGGCAAAG
>JAFTIE010000101.1 GCA_017457065.1 Lentisphaeria bacterium | reverse complement strand
GAGGCAGTTTGGCGAATCCTGAAAGAGCTCCGTTGAGAGCGCCGCCTGCGGCGCCGGCTGCCAGGGCAATGGCAACAAGGCAGAGGAGCTGTCCTGCAGGAGAAGTACAGCAAAAAGGAGCAAGTTTGAAGGCGATGACACCGGAGAGGGCAAAAAGGGAACCTACTGAAAGGTCGATGCCGCCGGCCCCGATGATAAAGGTCATGCCTATGGCGATTATGCCGGTGTAGCACGCCTGGCGGAGCATGACCGCATAGTTGGCGGCGATCCTGAATGATTCACAGCTTGCCGCACACAGGATCAGCAACAGCAGCAAGGCGATCCATGAGGCGTAAGATTCAATAATTTTTTTCATTTTTCCACTCCCGCAGCTTTACGGATGATATGTTGTTCTGTCAATTCTTCTCCTGAAACTTCTCCGGCAAGAGCGCCGTTGCGTATGACGATAACTCTGCGGCAGAGCCCCAGAAGTTCTTCCAGATCTGAGGAAATCAGCAGACATGCACAGCCTTTTGCCGCAAGATCATGAACAAAGTCATAAATTTCCCGCCGGGCTCCCACATCCACCCCCCGGGTCGGTTCATCAAAGATGAATATTTCAGGCGCAGTATCAAGACACTTGGCAATAGCGACTTTCTGCTGATTGCCGCCGCTCAAGTTCTTGACCTCCTGCGCAGGGGATGTGCATTTGACTCCGAAAGACCTGATGTAGTGAAGGGCTTTTTCTCTTATGGATCTGAAGTTGAGAAAGCCCCCTTTTGCATAATTTGCCTGAGAAGCAAGGGTCATGTTTTCGTCGATGGGAAACTCAAGGAGAAGTCCGCTTCCCTGCCGGTCTTCGGTGAGAAAAGCGATCTTGTGTTTGAGCGCATCCTGTACCGAACGGATCTCTGCTGCTTTGCCATTGATCCTGATGGTCCCCGATGTTATGGTGCGCAAGCCGAAAAGAGTTTCGGCAAGTTCACTGCGTCCGGCGCCGTTGAGTCCGGCAACGCCCAGTATTTCCCCTGCATGAAGAGTGAAAGAGACATCCTTCACCCCACTGGCGCAAAGGCGTTCAGCTTCAAGTTTGACAACATTGCTGTGTTCAGGGAGTTTGGGAGGAAAGATCCGGCTCAGCTCTCTGCCGACCATCTTTTCAGCCAGACTCCGGGGAGTCAGCTCTGAAACAGGATGGATCCCCGCCATTTCTCCGTCACGGAGAACCATGATATTGTCGCAAAGGCTGATGACCTCATCCAATTTGTGTGAAATATAGATAATGGCTTTGCCTTTGGCGGTCAGACCTCTGATCAAACTGAAAAGCTTTTCGGTCTCCCCCTGGGTAAGTACCGTTGTCGGCTCGTCCATAATAAGGACACCTGAATCGCAGTTGACAGCTTTGGCTATTTCCACCATTTGCTTTTCGGCAACAGTCAAAGTTGAGACAAGGGTCTCAGGAGAAATGGAAACGCCCAAAGAAGCCAGAAGCTCTTTTGCTTTGGAGTCCATAGCTTTTACACTAAGCAAGGTGCCTCCGGTAAGTTCCTTACCGAGAAAAATATTTTCGGCAACGGTCAAATCGGGGGCAAGATTGAACTCCTGATGGATCGCCGCTGCTGGAACATGACAGTTGATCTTTCCTGCAGCGGGTTTGAGCAGTCCGCAAATACTTTTGACCAAAGTGGACTTTCCGGCTCCGTTTTCTCCGGCAATGCCGAGAATAGAGCCGGACTCCAGTTGAAAAGTTATGCCGGAAAGGACTTTGACACTTCCGTAGGCACACTCCAAATTCTTTACGTCAAGGGCAATATTGCTGCTCATGATCTTTATTTGATGATATAGATCCACTGCGTATTTTTGTATTCAGCAGTCACACTGCCGTTGGCAGCCATACGTCTGAGCCAGCCTTCCACGGCGGCAGCGCTCTCAGCTGCTCCTGACGCCTTGGCGATCTCTTCTGCTGAACCGCTGAAGCCTGCCATGTTTTTGAAGGCGGCATCAAGTTTGGCTTTCAGCTCAAGTTCGCCGGTGGCGGCAAGCTTGTAAGCCTGTACTCCCGGCTGATGGAAAGCGTTGATATTGATGAATTCCGCATAAATCGCCACGGCGCGTTCATAAAGGGCGATGATCATACCCAGTTCAAAAACGGTGAGGCGGGGCAGTTTGATGGAAATGGTCTGGCGTCCTTTGCTGCGGAGCGCTTCAGTAAGTCCGGCGCAGAACCCGTGGAGATAATCCCCCATGGAATTGCCATCGCCCAAATCGATTTTTTCGGCATCGGCGAGGATCTCAATAAATGTGGCAAAGAAGTCATCCCTGCCATCATTGAGCTGCTGGATGAAAGCGTGGGCATCGGTACCTCCTTTGTTGCCGAAAACATTGAGTCCCTGATGACAGACTTTTCCTTCAAGGTCAAGCTCTTTGCCGAGACTTTCCATGACCAGCTGCTGCAGATAACGTGAAAGCAGGACCAGACGGTCACTGTAAGGCACGATGACCATGTTGCGATCCCCTTTGCCCTTACCGGCGATATACCACATGGCGCTGAGCATCATAGCGGGATTTTTGAAAGCATCGGTACAGCGGGTGAGTTCATCCATGCGCAGGAATCCTGCAATAAAGGATTTGAAATCGATCCCGGTCAAAGCGGCGGGGACATGTCCCACAATGGCACTTTCGCTGGTGCGTCCGCCGATGGAGTCTGCCATTTCAAAAGCGGCAAGGAATTTTTTCTCAGCGGCATATTTGTCAAGTTTGCTTCCGGGCATGGTCACAGCAACGGCGTGCCGTCCGAAATCAAGTCCCCGTGCGGCGTAAAAGCGCTCCATGGCGACCATGTTGTTTTTGGTTTCCTGAGTACCGCCGGATTTGGAAACGACCAGGTGCAGTGTTGGTTCGGGATCCATGACCTGACAGAGGTCAGCAAATTCAG
>JAFTIE010000100.1 GCA_017457065.1 Lentisphaeria bacterium | reverse complement strand
CGAATCCCAGAGTCAATCTGCAGTTTTCCTCCCTCAGCCGGGTGTTGACTTATTTCAAAAGTTGGTGATAAATTGAATTTGCCTGATGAACATGTTCTGAACGGCTGTAAAGTTCGCCTTTGATATTTTTGTCATAGAGTGTGCTGCACTCTTTGCATTCGCACCAGCCGAACCCGTCATTGGGAGAGAGATTCAAGGATTTGATACGGGGGTGGGTATTGCTGTATTCAATGATGTTTTTGACCAGTTCTTCCCGCAGTTCAGGATTGGTGGTGCAAAGCTGTTCACTCAAAAGCAACGCACTTTTGGCGGAAGAAGGTTTGATGCGTTCTCCGTTGCGTTCAGCAAAAAAATCCGGATGAGTTTTGGCATATTTTTCTCCGGGGATAAGAAAGCTGAAGTTGTGTCCCCCGCCGATGATTTCAATGCCCCTCAAGTCAAAGTAATCCTGCAGATCCTCTGTGATCTCTTCATAATATTTCAGCCAGGTCTGCAGAAAATTGAGTTTATTTTTGACCATCCAGTCGGCGATGATATAATCTTCATCGGTAAAGGGAAACTCCTGTACCAGCCCTCTCAGTTTCAATGCAGGCACCCGGTTGCGGATCAGGTATTTGCCAACAGACAGCACGACTTTGCCGCCGGTAACATCAAGGTGGTCGATCCCCGGCTCAAAAAAGCAGTATCCCAGATACTCTTCGGCAAGATCGTATACTGCATAAAGGATCTCCAATGCCGTGGGAGCGGTGAAAAGCAGAGCATTTTTCAGAGCTTTCACGGAAAAACCTTTGGCATTCTCTTTGACTTCAAAGAAAACCTCAACAATCTGCCCCGGTGCTTTTTTACCGGCAAAGCGGGTCTTCATCAGCCGTTCAAGTTCATCGGCAGCCAACTTCAACTGCGCATCATCGGGTAGATTTACAAATTCAAGCTTTGTACGGCAATTTAAAACCAGATCATTTACCATTATTATTTTCCTTCTTTAATACAATAGCGTTATCAGTTGCGTTCATAAACACAACTTTTTCCTGTAGAGTTAATATACACGACCCAAGGCATTTTGGCAAATAGACAGCTGCTGTGTTAAAAGAAAGCGAAGTGCTTTATCATCTTTGCGTTTTTCCGGAATTCAATCAGGGGGGGGGATCAGGCTCCCCCTCTTGATTTTTTCCGGGTCCGACATTACTTTTGAATGGTGCAGTAACCGTATTTTTCGAGGAACTCAAAGGTCTTTGCCACATCCGCTTCTTCACCGGGAGCGGGCGTCATCTTGAGGAAAAATTTGGCAATGATAAAGGCTTCATGAAGTGTGCGCTTACCATCCAGCAGTCCCATCATAAGCGCCTGAGGCATACGCACAACTGTGTAACGCTCAGGCACAGGAACTCTGGCAAAAGACATGAGTTGGGAAAATCCCGGGACACGGGTAATGACCCAGTTGATCCCGGGGGCATTTTCTCCGGAAAAAACTTTCTTAGCAGGGAGGAAATCAGCGAAGAGTTTGCGCACACTTTCTTCGTCCGCAGCGCCGGGGATGGATCTGTTGAGTGACAGGATCCGCCGGGCGTGGTGATCCGCAAGAAAAGAGCTGATGATCTCTTTGTCTGAAGCGTTGAAATATTCAATGTTTTGCAAGCGCTCAAAGTTACTTTTTGCATCGGCAAGAACTCCTTCTGTGACCTCTTTGAGAAGTTCTTCTTTGCCGATGCCTGCTGCGGCGCAGCTGAATTTGGCGTGCAGTGCGGCAATGGTTGCGGCAACGATTTCTGCGATTTCCCAGTCGGGGGCGTTGAAAATGCTCCCTGTGTTGTGGTGGCGGGCAGGGGCAGGGACAGTGTGGAGCCAGCTGCAGGGAATACCGAAATTGGAGTCCGCAGGGAAGGTGTCGTCAGAAAGGTTGCCCTGAACTTCATTGAAGGGAAATCCGGGGAAACTTTCTTTGAGCAGATTTCTGACGATGACCGCATCCGCCCCCGGCGCAGAGGCAGGGCTGTGGCGGAGTTCGGGCAGAGTGCCTGCCATCTTCAAACTGGGGTAGCAGACACTGTCCATGTTAAAGGCGCTGATGATTTTGCCCGAGCGTTTGGGGTCGTTGAAAAATTCGGAAAATCCGTAACGCTCCATGCTGAAAACGACTCTGAACCCTTTTTCAAGAGCCGGTATTTTGCCCTGTTCTGAAAGTTCTTTCAGCGCTTTCCCGATGGCGATGGAAAGGATCGTGCCGGTGGCATCGTCAGTGATAAAGGGTTCGTACATGTGAGCCACCAGAGCGTGCTCTCCGGAGGATTTGCCCGGAATAACACCCGTCACCGTGTAGATTTCTCCAGGGGCGACTTCAGTGTTCATCACCGCCTTGACCCGGATCTTTTCACCGGCGGCAAGGCGCTCTTCCAGTTCCCTGCCGATGCGGGGCGTGATGGAAAATACCCACATCTGGGGATCATCTTTGGTATAATACCACCCTCTGAGTCCCACGCCGTTCATCCAGCGCACATCATCGGGATTGGTGTCATAAATGGAGTCAACGTATGCAACGATGCCCAGAGCGCCCGCCTGAATGAGTTTCAGCTTTCTGGCGGCGGAAGGGGAGTCATCCCACAGCACGATCTTTCCGGCAAATTCGTGGAAATCTTCTGAAACGGCACTGCGGAGCGAGACCAGTTCAGCTGTGACTCCGCCTTCCGGAGTGGGAGGACTCCAGATGACGGCGTTGACCGGCTGCACATCACTGTCGGCAAGAAGCCTTTGCTCCGGGAAGACCATCTCCAATGTGGAGCGCCCTGTTCTGTTCCACGCAAGAGGCATGGTACAGTCATCGTAGGTGGTGACACCGTCGCAGGGAAGGGCATAACGTTCGATATCTGAAAATCCGGCTTCCTGCATGACTTTAAGGAGATAATCTGTGGATTTCAGAAAGTCCTTGTGGGAGGTCAGTTTTTCAAGTTCATAGAGCGCCAGAGAGTGTTTTTTGATCCACTCCATATCAAGAGCGCCGGCACAGAGTTTTACCAGATCAGGGAACATATTTTTTCCTTTCAAAAGAGGGGGAAAGAGAACCTTGTCTGATAATATACTGCCCTTATCTGCTTTTTGCAAGGAGAGATGAGTTTTTTTTCAATATGACTTGAATTTGATGCTCTGAACTGTTATATTACTTTTATGGATATCGAAGGAGGAAAAAAGGATATGGATCTGCCTGAAAATGTGCGTCTCAATGAAGATGCTTCTTATGTGGAAAAGTTGAAAAAGGTCATGGAAAAAAATGGCGGCTACTGCCCCTGCCGTATTCAGCATACACCGGAAAATCTGTGTATCTGCAAAGAGTTCCGGGAGCAGCTCGCCGATCCTGAATTCACAGGCTTTTGTCACTGCAAACTTTACTTCAAGGAGAAATGAATCATGGAAATACTTCACCTCAATAAAGAATCTTTTGAAAAACTTACCACCCAGAGCGAAAAGGCTGTCCTGATCGACTTCTGGGCGACCTGGTGCGGTCCCTGTCAGAAGCTGACCCCCGAACTGGAAAAACTTGCTGAAGAGTTCCCTGAACTCATCATCGGCAAGATCAGCGTGGAAGATCAGGAAAATGTGCAGCTTGCCGCCTCTCTGGGGGTCAACTCCATTCCGGCGCTTTTCTTCTACCGCAACGGAAAATTGGAAAAACAGCTTGTAGGATATATGTCAAAAGACCAGCTCAAATCACAACTGGGACTTTGAAGGGAATATGCAAATGGAATTCTGGCTTGTCAACGGAATCGTTTTTGATGGTATCACCCCGGAACCACGCCGTGTGGACATTAAAGTCAAAGACGGAAAAATCGCTGAGATCGGTACATATACTTCCGGGGAAAAAATCGATGTTTCCGGCATGAGAGTCATCCCCGGACTTGTGGAGGCACACTGCCATCTGGGGCTTGCCGGATGGAGCAACCGTTATGACGGTACCGACTACAACGAAAAGAACGACTGCATAACCCCCGAACTCAACCCCATCGACGCTTTCAATCCTCTGGATCCCACGGTCCGTTTTGCCCTTGAAGGGGGTGTGACCTGCGTGGGAACGGGGCCCGGCAGCTCCAATGTGCTGGGGGGCAATTTTATGGCTGTCAAGACCTTCGGTATCCGGGTGGATAAGATGGTTGTCAAGGAAAAGGTTGCCATGAAATGCGCCTTTGGTGAGAATCCCAAAAATCTTTACCAGACCAAATTCATCACCAGCCGCATGACCACTGCCGCAAAGCTCCGTGAAATGCTTGCCAAGGCAAAGGAATATATGGAAAAGATCGATGCAGCTGAAAAAGATCCCGAGTGCAAAAAGCCGGACTTCAACTTCAAGCTTCACGCCTTGCTGCCTGTTATGCGCCGTGAGATCCCCCTCAAGGCACATGCCCATCAGGCGAATGATCTTTTTACAGCCATCCGCATTGCTAAAGAATTCAATGTTAAGCTGACTCTTGAACACTGCACCGAAGGACACCTGATCGCTGAGGAACTCGCTTCTGAAGGACTTCCCCTTGCCGTCGGTCCCACCCTCGGACACTCCGGCAAACCTGAGACCCGTGAAAAAACCTTTGCTACTCCGGGGATCCTTCACCGTGCCGGATGTCAGGTTTCCATCATCACCGACTCCAATGTGATCCCTCAGGAAAATCTGGCTCTCTGCGCCGGACTTGCGGTCAAAGCGGGCATGGATCCTTTTGCAGCACTGCAGGCGATCACCATTAATCCCGCCCGTCATCTGGGCATTGAGGATCGTGTGGGTTCCCTGGAAGTGGGCAAAGACGCCGACATCGTGGTCTGTGACGGTTGTATTCTTGACAGTGCCACCAAGGTGTGCATGGTCTTTGTCAACGGCGAACAGGCCGTCTGAAAAAAAGAGCAAAAATGTACTGCAGCGGACAAGTAAAAACTTGTCCGTTGTTTTATTTGGCAAGGATTAGAAATCATGTTTTCTTCACTCAACTCTCTTTTCGGCGGTATCGCTTTTACGATCCTGACAGGAGTGATCTGGACCGTGCTGGGGGCTGTTTACAGCGGTGTGGCAAGCAAACAGAAAAGCATTGTCAGCTTTATGTTTTTTTCCACGGTGTTCTTTGCTTTGCTGATCTGGATCTTCCGTTTCCCCCGGGAAATTTCCTCTGCTGAACTGGGTCGCGTCGCCCTTGCCATGATCCCCGCGGGACTTTGCGGCATTGCCGGGTTCCAGATGCTTTTCTGGGCGATGCGGAAAGGCTCCCACGCCGTTGCCTGGACCTTTACCCAATCGGCGATGGTCCTCCCCTTTCTGGGAGGCTGGCTGATTTTCCATCAGGCGGTCAAATGGTTCAACTTTGCCGGATTGCTGCTCATTATTTCAGCCCTTTGCGCTCTGGGGATCTCTCAGAACAAAAGAGCGGAAAGGAAAAATTCCCTCGCGGCTCTCTGCCTTTGTGTGGGAGCCATGGTTATTCAGGGAATCAGCCAGTTCTGTACCCTTTTGCCGGGGGAATGGGGGATGAGTGAAGCGGCGCTTTCATGGCGTCTGCCCCTTCTGGCGCTGAACAGCCTTGCGGTGTGGACAGGGGCTTTTCTTGCTCTGCGCCCCGGCTTTGACAAAGAGACTTTCAAGATGAGCGGTCTCTACAGTTTTGTGACAGCAGCGGGGCAGGTGACGCTGTACTTCGCCATCGACGCCCTGACCCCTGCAGGAATGACCGGAATCGTTTACCCCGCCGCCATCAGCATCTGCATCATGCTTTTTGCCCTCTACTGTGCTTTGTTCCGCAAAGAAAAAATCACGCCCCTTGCCTGTTGCGGACTGCTTCAGCTTTTAGGCGGCGTGATATTGCTTTTCTGGCATTGACAGAACTGATATGAACTGCATGCCCTTTATTTTCAAAACGGCAGAGACAGGAGAATCTGTCAGTTGATGGTGAAAATCGAGTTGCTTTTTGACAACTCTGAAGCATCTTCGGGGAGCGTTTTGCCCAGTTTGCGGCAGACTTTTTCCCATCTTGCTCTCATAACTTCTGAATCGATCAGGGGCAGCCACCCCAAATCAAGGTAGGTCTTGACCGCAGGAAGGCGGAAGTCATCGGTACGCAGATAGGCTTTGGTGTATCCCTCCTGACGATAGCGCTTCTGGACGGCAATGCAGACGATCGTGCTCAGGTGTTTGCCCCGGAATCCGGGATCCACGCCCACCCAGCCAAGTTCCCCCCCCAGTTCCTCTTCCCCGGGGCGGACACGGTTTGCCATGGCAGTTGCGACGATCCTGCCGGAGCTCCTTTCTTCCAGAAAGAAGATCCCTTCATCAAGAGAGCCTGCTTTGACCTTTTGCAAAAGTTTCAAATCCCACTGTTCAAATCCGGATAAGTGCATCAATTTGATATACTGTTCTTCATCGCCTTCACGGAATGTACGCAAGATGAACCCTTCTGGAACAACGGGCTCCGGCATGGCATTCTTTTGTACATCAAAGCACATCCGCAGCTGTCGGCAGTCCGGGAGATCGGCGAAAAGAAGCCAGTTTGCAAGTTCTTCTCTGAGTGCTTGGGGATCGTTGATTTTTTCGGGTGCCGCCTCAATGAATGACTTGAGAGCTTTCCCCGCCGGAGAGTCAGGATATTTTTCTGCCAGAAGCCGTGCCCCCTTGAGAGCTTCGGTAATGGAACTCATATCCAGAAAGAGCTGCCGTACCTGTTTCTGGACGGCGAGACGGGATTCCGGGTCTGTGATGAAGGGATAGAGCCTGATCCCTTCAAGGGCGGAAATAAGCAAGGGGATGCCATTGGTTTCCCACGGGTGTGCCAGATCGTTCATGATAAGGGAAAATCTGCCGGTTTCCTTCACATTCTGATCGTTGGGGAAGATCTTCCGGGGATCAAAGTGCTGCTGGGCAAAGTGATCGTTGCGGTAGTGTTCGCGGATCTCTTTGTTGCGGAAATCAGGGATATCCACCGGGATGCCGCCTGCGTATTCGCTTTTGACCGCCATGATACCTGTTAAAGTCACATCGCAGGCGGTGTAGATGTTCCAGTAGAGGGGAGAACCGTTGTAAAAGGAGTCGGCAAAGTTGTAAAGCATCCAGAAGTCTCCGCCGCCGTGTCCGGCTTTTTCCGCAAGTTTTGTCAATTCGTCCTGTTGAGGTGTCAGTTTGATTTTCAGTCCCTTGCCTGCCTGTCCCAAATTGACAGTGGGATCCGGAGCGGTCAGATCCACAAAGGCACGGGTGCCCCAGATCCTGCGGGTGTGGGAGTCTGCCGTCGAAGCCCCCATCAGATTCCGGATCACGCCGCCGTTATCCATAATGACCATTGAGGGCTTCATGGAGCCCATTTCACTGCCGGGGAGAAATCCGGGGAGCGTCTTGCACCCCTGGGGCGCCATAACCTTGACGGGGCGGGTCATTGTTATTTCCATGGCAGCCCCCAGAGAGTGGGTGCAGTAGTAGTGGAAATTCAGCCAGGAACGCCAGGAGTGGGCAATATTCCCCGGCTGGATGGGGTCACCGTACAAATAGGAGTAACTCAATCCCCGGCAATCGTGGACGTAATCAAATTCAGCGTAAGAAAGTTCTCCGAAATATCCTTCACGCCAGAGTTTTTTGACGAACTGGTCGGTGTAATTTTCAGCAAGGCAGTAGATTTTGCCGCTTTCTTCCACAGCTTCGACCAGAGCCACCCCATCGGCGGGAGTGAAAAAGGCGGAGACTTCGCTGATGACATGTTTTCCGGAGCGCAGGGCTTTTATGGCATCCTGAGCATGATTGGTGAAAAAGGTCGCCACAAGGACAACATCAAGATCCTGTTTCAAAAATTCATCTTCATCCCGGGTGATAAAGGCGTTGGGGCAGAGTTTGCGGAAATCGGAACAGAGAGTTTCGTTGAGATCACACCCGGCGACGATCTCAAAGTTCAGCTCTTCGCACTGTGCGATGAATGCCCGTCCTCTTCCAAGCCCCCAGATACCAAGCCGGATTTTCTTTTCCTGTTCAAATATTCTGCTCATTTTTGCCTCCCTGATGATGGTTGTGCTGGAATATTAAATTTTTTTTTCACTTTTTTTAAGATAAAACTGTTTTTATATATTTGCAAATTTATTTTTATCCTTTATTTTATAGAAAAGCGATGTAAATTTATATAAAAGGAAACTTTTCATGGATCTCCGTATTTTTTACGCCGGACGCTTTACCCGTCCGGAAAAGGTCACGCAGCATTTGACCCATTTCATGCTGTGTCTGATCACTGACGGATTTGAATATATGCGTTTTTCATTCCGGGGAACTCCGGCTTTGCCGCAGGTGGTGATAGACAGTACGGGGGGATTTCTTATGCTGATCCCCCCTGAGGTCACTTTGGATTTTTCCGCCGGGAAAAAAAGGGAAAACTTTGTGGCTATGCTGGAACTGCCTGATATTGAGTATGCCCCGTCTTCTCTGAGCTCCTTTTTGAACGGAGTTCCTCTTGTGCCGGTGAAAAAGCTTTCTCCCCCTGAGATGTGTGCATTGAGCAGGACTTTTTCCGGGATCGTTGAAAATGTTTCCGGAGGACATCCCGGAGGGGCGGAAAAAGCAAAACTTCAGATTTGTGCACTGCTGGCGGAATTGGTGGCAGACACCGCTTTGCCTGCGGAGCGCTCCCCCGCAGCTGAGGCGATGAAAAACGCCATTGATGCAGATACCATGTTCAAATACTCCGTCAAAGAACTCAACGACCGTCTGGGATATTGTTCTCTGCCTTACATGCGGAAACTCTTTTTCAAAGAGTACGGCATACTTCCCGGGAAATACCGGAACAACCGGCGTATGAACAAAATCATGGAACTTTTTGCCCAGAGCGATTTTTCATTGAAGATGATCGCCCACGAGGTGGGAATGAAACACCTGACCCATTTGTACGCCTTTTTACGCAATGAGCAGCATCTTTCCCCGAAGGAATTGCTGGAACAGATCAGAGGAAGACAAAAACACTGAAAAAAGGGCGGGATCTGTTTCCCGTCCTTTCAGATTTGCTGAGGATCAACGCCTTATTTGACCTCTGTCAAACTTATTTCATCAAGGAGCACTCTGCCGGTTGCGTTTCTGAAATAGAAGACCACGGCAGCACGCTTTCTGTCTCCCAAATCTTTAGGGGTTGTCACTTCAAAGACGTAACGCCGCCAGTTGGCAGTGCCCGTAAGAGCTCTGGCAAAGGGGTGGATGCTCCTGTTGCTCATAAAGCCCAGACGCATGGTAAAACCGCCCCCGGCTTTCAGAGGTTTGACATTTTCCGTTTTGACATAGAGACTCAAACGGTACTTTGTGGAAGGTTTGACCTCAGGGATGTACTGAAGAAGAGTATTGGAAATCTTGTCAAGTATGACAGATCTGCCGTTGGTGCGGAACTGTTCAGTCGAATAGGGCACCTTCACCCCTCTTGCACCGTACCAGGGGGAGTTGTATTTTCCTTTGATCCAGCGCATGGGAATGGCAAAACCGCCGTCCTTGACGATGGAACGGTTTACAGGCGTTTCCAGACGGATGATCCCGCAGTTTTCAGGGGTTTGGGGACCGAAGGCGCTCCAGGTGTAATAGGGAACTTTCATGTGGAGTTTTGCATTGGTGAGGATCCGTCCCCTTGTGAAATTACCGGCAATACGGTTGCCTTTGATGTCGGGCATGGATTTGCGGGGAATGACGATCTCAGCAAACCATGCTTTCCCCGGAACAACTGACACGGCGCTTTTGAAGTTGCTGTTCCAGTCGTAGTTGGTCTTGCCTGAGAAGTTCCGCAAGTCGGAACGGCTGTTGTTGGAAGTCACCATGAACTGATAAAGTTTATTTCCCTTCCGACCGGGGGCAAGGAAAAGCTCCACCAGATTATCCATCCACATTCTGCCGTCGTCGAATTTGCGTTCCAGATGGTTCATCAAAGCGGTGTGGGGTTCTTCACATTCAAATCCGAAATAGAAGTTCTCCTTGTCGTAAAGCATCTTGACTTTGGTCTGGACCTCCACTCTGCCGGACTTGTCTTTCCCCAGATTGCGTGAAAGCATCCAGACAGCGGGAGCTTTGACCCAGTCGGCTTCATTGAGTTTTCCGTCGAGGGTGATTTCCCCTTTCCGTTCCGGCATGAACGCCTGCCAGGACTCCCGGTCGTCAAACTGTTTCCAGAATGCCGCCGCACCGTCAAGGGTGTGCTGCCAGATCTCTTTGCGGATGAATTTTACACGCTGGAGCGCTTCCTTGTTTCTGCCGCACTCTTTTTCCGCTTTGTCAAAGAGGGCAGTGATGGATCTAAGCTCTTTGGGGGAGTAGATACGCTCCCAGAGTTCTGTTTTAGAAGGACGCACATTGACAGGTCCCAGAGGGGTGTCGATGACATTGCCCACGATCTTTTCCATCCAGATCTTTTCCCAGCGTTCACGGATCTGCTTCATGGTCTTTGCCGCCGGACCGAACATGAGACGGTCGTGTTCATCAAGGAGTTTTTTCACATCGGTGTTTTTATCCCAGGTGACTCTGGCGACCACATAGTAGTTCAGATAGGCGGAAAGATAGTTTTCGTTTTCGCACTCCATGAAAACGCCGAAGGAGTTTTCAGCCGTGGCTTTCATGTAGGCTCCGGCGGCGGCGGGGGTCATGTGGGGGATCTCTGAATGGTTGCGGACGCCGGCGTTGATCATGTAGATCCACAGACAGATCCTGCCGCCGGACTTATCCCGCCACGCCTTCAAATTCGCCATATCAGGTTCCATGCGCTCCTTCTTGATCCAGGGCCCCGGCAGCGCCAGACGGACGATCACGTTGGAAGGCAGCTGACGGGGAGGCATCAGATGATAGGGATTGTAACACATGGTGGTCACATAGCCCTGAACGCCGGACTTTTGGATCCTTTCGGCAAGGTCGATCATCCAGTTCCAGACAAAATCGCTGCACTTCTGATCAGGCTGCCCTTTGGCGTAAGAGGTGAAGTAGGGGGCGCATTTTTTGCAGTAACAGGGTGCCATACTGTCATTGGGCATGATACAGAAGAAGGGGCGGTGTTCATCACGCATGGTGGTGAAAGGAAAACCTTTGGCATTGACAGCGCCCCTTGATTTGGCGCCTTTGCCGCTGAGGAAAGCAATGCCGTCTTTGACGAGTTCGTCCTGAAGTCCTTTGCTGCTGAAGCAGATGTGCCCCAAAGTGTCGCTGTGGCTTCCCCGCAGGACATCGGTTCCGTTGTAGCGTTTCCCATCATGGCTGAGGGCGAAAAATTCAGGATGGCTCTTGGCAAAGCGCTCTTTGAGTCCGATGTGGGCAAGACCATGGGTGCTGTGCATACTGTGGGTCAGAAGCCGCAGCTGATACTCCCGGTCACGGTAGTGATCGGAGGGGGTGTAGTTGGAGTAAAGATAGCCGGAGCGCTTTTCCTCAGGGCCGCTGTAAACGGCGTAGATCTGCCGGTACTGGCTGTCGGGGCGCTCTGTAATATCAATGGCAGGGAGCTGCCACTCTTTGAGCCGGGGGGCAACAGTCCCCATGTCTCCGGGGAAATAGTAACGGACTCCGGCGAAACGCTCCAGAAAGTCGTAGACGCCGAAGATGGTTCCCCGTTTGAAATATCCGTGGCGCTCTGCATTGGCTCGGGGGGCATCGTCTCCGATGATGATGATATTTTTGCCCACGGTGCGGATGAAAAATCCGTCACGGTCAAGGAGTTCAGGTTTTATGCCATGCTTTTGAGCAAAGGCTTTGTCCCCCACGATGATGGCAGGGCATTTCCCGGAAGGACGGGAGAGAACAGAAAGTTTCACCCCCAGGACCCGTGAAAGCTGATAGGCAAGCTCCCTTGCTCCATAGCGGGCAACGGAAGTTTTTCCTTGAACGATCTCAAAGCAGACCTTGCCGTTTTTGAACATGACCGTTTTTTTGTTGTTGTCAACGGAAATCTTACGGGGAGATCGGGGATCCCGGAAGAATTTGTATCCGTCAGCACTCAGTACACAAGCTGCCGTCAAACAGAAAAGAAAAAGAAAATACTTCAATTTCATAATGGATCATCCTTAAATTATATTTTACATGTGGATGCAAACAGACTATGTGTATTCATTGTTTTATCCACCAGTTTGAAGGAGTTTACCGCCAGCCCCATGTGTTATCAAAAAACTTGTAGGTGTTGGGTTGTGATACCCGCCACTCTCCGGGGACTTCTGAATATGCCATATTTGTGACCTGTCCAGCTACAAAAAGAACATTGGTGGTGCGGTTATGACGGAACCGCAAAGGCAGTGTGGCGCCTCCGGGATTGCTGCCGCCTGAGTAGCAGACCCGTCCGAATCCGGATTCAAATTCAAAGGGGTTGGAGGGTTTTTTCTGAGTTTCTCCCCAATGGCTGATCTGAGAAGGATATTTGACTCTGGACTGTTTGATGCCTTTGTAGATGTAATAGTTCAAAGTATATCCCCTGTCGGATTCGGCGCTGCCGTGGGCGCGCAGGGCGGCGGCACTGAAATTGGGACATGCCAGAGGACTGACATAGGGCTGCTGGGTGCCACTGCGTTTTCTGGCACCGCCGATGTCGGAGTCAAGATTGTGCCCCAGATACTCTGCCAGCAATCCTGTTCCCTGTCCTGCCACATACCCTCTGCCCAGAGGACGGCCGCCGTAACCGGAGGCAAATTGATAGGGGTTTCTTGTAGCATCGTTGTTGTCGAAAGTATTCTGATAGGGGACCAGCCAATCTTTGTTGTCGGGGATGTAGGCGGCATTCGCCATGCCCAGCTGCTTCATGTTGTTGACACAGGTCGAAGTCTTCCCCCGCTCCCGTGCCTGCTGCAAGGCGGGCAGCAACATTGCGGCGAGAATGGCAATGATGGCGATAACTACAAGGAGTTCGATCAAAGTAAATTTTTTCATGGCAAAACCTTAATCTTCCGGCATTTTATGGGTTCGTACATTTGAGCATGTCCGGGGTAATATAACTTCAAACAGAGGATTTTTCAAGAGAAAAGAAGATGAATTGTGTGAAAATTTGCCTTTAATTTGCTGTCGGGGGTTGTATTGCAGACCAAGAGAGTGTATCTTAAAACAGATCAGAGTATATACAACATTAACAAAAAAGGTGGATCTTATGAGAAAGAGTTTCGTATTTTTGTATCTTTGCCTTGCGGCAGTATGTCTGTGGGGCGCAGATGGGGGCGCTTTTGCGCCCAAAGCCAATTCCCCGAGACGGAGTGTGCTGAACTCAAAAACATCTCTGGTTCTGAAACCGGGGAGCTTTGAGATCGTGGTCCCCAAAAAGGCTTCCCCCACAGCAAAGTACGCAGGAAAACTTTTGAGCGAAACTCTGGGGAAAATCCTCAATTGCAAAGTTCCTGTTCTTGTCAAAGGCACAGGGAAAATCGCTTTGCATGTGGGGGATCTTGAACTTGCCGCCCAAATGAAGCTGGATATCAACGCCCTTGACCGGGATGGATTCTATATCCGCTCTGCGGGGAAACAGCTGTTGATCATCGGGCGGGATGACCGCCGCGCCTATCCCCTTTCAAACGCCGGATATGTGGAACGTGCCACATTGTTCGGCGTGCAGGATTTTCTGGAGCGTTTTGCCGGAGTCCGCTACTATTTCCCCGGAGAAATGGGAACCATCATTCCCCGGAAAAAAGAGATCCTCCTGCCGGGAGTGGATATTGCAGAGCGTCCTGATATGCAGCACCGCACCTTCTACTTCAAAACCTGGGGTCCCCTTATGGAAGGACAGCGTTTTGAATATTCAGGAGCACCCAAAAACTGGCGGCAGCTTTCTGCCTTCCAGCTGCGCACCAGTACCTTGTACATCCCCAACTGCCACGGCCTCGGCTATCTGGGACTTGTGGAGCGTTTCGGCAAGACCCACCCTGAATACTTTGCTCTCAACAAAAACGGCAGAAGGTGGAATGCCGAAGTCAAGATGGGAAATTCCAACTACGATCTGGGGCACCTCTGTTTCAGCAATATGGCACTCAAAAATGAGATCTATCAGGATGCCGTTGCCCTCCTGACCGGCAAACCTGCCTCCAGCCGGGGCGTTCAGAACGGGCACGGCAGAGTCGCCTGGGGATTCCCCCACCGCAAACCTTTTTTCAATCTGATGCCCAATGACGGGATGCCTCCCTGCCATTGCGAAAAGTGCAAAGAGATTTTTGCCGGGGGCGACAAAAAGAAAATCGGCAATTTCATGTGGAACTATTTTTCAAGTTTTGCCAAAAAACTGCAGAAAGACAAGATCCCGGGGTTTGTGACCTGTATGGCTTATGCGGAGTACAAAGCGATCCCCGATTGTGATATTCCCTCCAATGTTATCCTTCAGCTGGCTCTGACGGGACCATACGATGAAAGGCTTCCCTCTCAGAAAGACAATGACCGGCTTTTGCGCGCCTGGCACAAAAAGCTGGGGACCAAGCCCTATTTGTGGCTTTATCCCACCAAAGCCCGTGCCGTTGTGGGGTGGATCCCCAACTCCACCCCCCGTGCCATGGGGAGCTTTCTGAAACGGCAGGCAGATCACACCTTTGGTGCTTTCCTCGAATCTGAAACCGATGTCTGGCTTTTCGGATTCCTCAACCACTACGTTGCCGCCAAGATCATGTGGAACGCTTCAACGGATGTTGACAAACTTCTTGATGAACACTACAAACTCATGTACGGCGCCGCCGCCCCCATCGTCCGGAAGATCTTTGACCGCTGTGAAGAGATCTGGCTGACGAAGATCTGCGGCAATGTTATTGAGACCTCCGTCGGTCCCAAAGGGGTGGTTCCCTCTCAGACTGAGATTTGGAACAATATTTACAATGCCAAAATGATCGCCGAAGTCAACAAAGAGTTCGACAAGGCGGAAAAACTGGTCAAAAAAGATCCTGAGGCTTTGAAACGGTTGAAATTCATCCGTGCCGAATTCTGGGGCCCTGTCACCACCGGTCTTGAACGCTATCGCCAATCCTGCGAAATCGCAGATGAAGGTGTGATGAATGAACTTGCTCCCGGCGAAAAAATCACCGTTGACGGCAAACTCAATGACCCCGCCTGGAAAAAGGCGATCCCCGTCTGGCTCCGTGCCAGAAAGGGGGATGTGACCGATGTGGAAACCAAAGTCTATATGCTTCGGGACAAGGATCATTTCTACTTTGGATTCCGCTGTGAAGAACCCTTCACCTCAAAGATCGTTGCCGCGGAGCGCAAACATGATGACAAGCTGCTTTGGGAAGACAACTGCGTCGAAGTCTATCTGGATACCCGGGGCGACCGGAAGGAGTACTATCAGATCATGCTTTCCTCCAAAAATTGTGTGACCGATCTTTACGTCCGCCCCGGTGATATGCGCTGGAACTGGAACAGCAAAGCGGTGACTGCCGTTTCACTCACCCCCGGGAAAAGCTGGTGCGCTGAAATCAAAGTCCCCCGCAGCTCCATGGCTCCGGCAGGCAAGAAGGGGATCAACGCCGACTTTACCCGTCTGCGTTCTCTCAAAGCTCAAAACACCTACTACAACTGGATCAAGCTTCCTCCCCGCAACATGGTGGAACAGTTCGGCATCGTCCACTTTAAGGCTCCGGAAAACAAAAATCTGCTGAAAGATCAGGATTTTCAGAGCAAACTCGGCAGTGCCAAACGTTTTATCGGTCCCTGGGCTGCGCATAAGGTGATTTACAGAGATACTCAGGTCTTCCGTTTCGGCGGCAGCTCCTGCCGTATGGAAACCCCGGGATGTCATATCGTCAGTCAGTCTCTGCCTCCTCTCAAACCCAACACAAAGTATCAGCTGAGCTACTTTATCAAACTGGAAAAACTGACCCATCCCGGACTTTATGTGCGGGTCTTTGAAGGCAACGGCAGAGTACACACCCTGCCCAAAGTTTTTCCCAAAGGAACTGCCCCCTGGCACAAACTGACCTTTACTTTCAAAAGCGGAGAAAACCTTCCGCCCAAGGGGAAGAAAGCCAATGTCCTCTTTGTCCTTTTCAAGCGCACTACAGGCAAGGTTTGGATCGATAGAGTGGAACTTATTGAAAAATAAATAAAACAGGAGTTTTACTGTGAGAGTACTTATCATTACAGATTTGGAGGGCGTCAACGGCGTCTTGAATTTTCCCGACTGGTGCACCCCCGCAGGACGCCGTAACGAGATCGGCTGCCGGTTCCTGACTGAAGAGGTCAACGCTGCTGTGGCAGGATTTTTCGGCGCCGGTGCCACCTCTGTCATCGTTGCTGACGGACATGGTTCAGGGGGTTCCATCCGGGGGGAGATCCTGGATCCCAGAGCCGCTTTGCAGCGGGGAACAAAGGTGTCGCCTGTTTTTAACGATGATTGTGACGTTGCGGCATTTGTGGGGCAGCACGCCAAGGCAGGGACTCCCAACGCCCATCTGGCACACACCCAGACCGGTGAAGCTGTAGATTTCCGCATCAACGGCGTTTCTCTGGGGGAATTCGGACAGCTTTCTTACGCCTTTTTTGAAAAGAATATCCCGGTGATCTTTGCCGCAGGAGATCTGGCTCTGACTTATGAAGCCAAAGAGTTGATCCCCGGCATCTTCACATCCGCCGTCAAAGAAGGATTCAACAAGCCTCTTGACGCCTCCTGTCCCGCAGGCGAGGTCATGGCGCGCCAGAGTGCGGCACTCCATTATC
Organism: Lentisphaeria bacterium; assembly: GCA_017457065.1. Taxonomy (GTDB): domain Bacteria; phylum Verrucomicrobiota; class Lentisphaeria; order Victivallales; family Victivallaceae; genus UBA1784. The sequence continues at coordinate 5,855 of JAFTIE010000100.1, read as the reverse complement.
CCAGAGCCGCTGTTCTTGCAGATATCCAAAAACAGTGCGGACTTGCTTTGCAGAAATATTTCAAGGAGCCCGGCTCTTTTGCCATCAAGCCCATAAAAGGCCCCTACGTTGCTGAGGCTGAATACCGTGCAACTTCCCCGAAACTGATCCCCGAAGTAGGCGATCTGCCCCCCAGACGGATCACCACTTCTGAGCACCCCACCATTGCAGAAGCCTTCTGTGAGTTTTACGGCGCTCTGGAGTGGGGCAAGCCCGAAGGCGGACACTACACATTGCTTTGAAATCAAGACACAAAAAAAGCGGTCTCCGGCGGACCGCTTTTTTTATTCCCTTTTTCAGCAGTTCTGATCTTCCATGGATTTGTTGACCATGGCACAGACGCAGGAGTCGGACCAGACATTGACTCCTGTTTCCACCATGTCGATGAGAGCGTAAACAGGAAGAATGACTCCCATGATCCCCACAGGGACACCGGCTCCCGACATGAGTGAGAGTGTGAGGAAATAACATCCCATGGGAACACCGGCATTACCTACAGCAGAAATAACAGAAATAAGCATCCAGAAAAGAATGGTTCCGCAACTCAGTTCCACACCTCCGTTCTGAAGCAGAAAGAGAGAAGTGACCATGATGAAGGCGGCACAGCCGTTCATATTGATGGTACAGCAGATGGGAAGGACGAAACGAGCCACCTCTGGTTTGGCTTTGAGGTTATTTTCAGCAGATGCCACAGTGACAGGCAATGTGGCTGTGGAGCTTTTGGTAAAAAATGCCATAAGTACAGCAGGAAGCATGGCTTTGAAGACTTTCAGGGGATTTATCTTTCTCAGAAGGAGAAAGAGGGGAAGGACAACAAGGAACTGCAAAAAATTCCCTCCGAGGATCACTGCCACATATTTTCCCAGTGAATCCATGGCGGTTCCCGCTGAAAGCTGTGCCGTCAGCTGGGCGGAAAAGGCGACAATACCCAGAGGAAGACTCCAGACCAGAGCCTTGATGAGGGCAAAAAGCACCTCCTGCGCTCCAAGGATCACCTTCAAAAACGCTTTGGTGTTTTCTGATTCTTTGATGAGTGCCAGCGTCAAGCCAACAGCTGTGGCGATGAGAAGAATACTCAGAACATTGCCCGCAGAAAAGGGATTGATGATGTTGTCAGGGAATATGGCAAGGATATGGTTATAAAGTGAAATGGTCCCCAGGTTTTGAGGAACTCCCTTCTGTCCGGCTTTGACAAGTTCAACAGGCAGATTGCCGGGGGCAACGAGTTTGTAAAGGAGTCCCCCCACAGCGGCGGCGGCGATGGTGGTGAGAAGAGTCCACACGATGGTGTGCATAAAGATCTTGCCTGTATTCTTTTTTGCTCCAAGCAGTGCAAGAGTGGTGGTTACTGCCAAAGCAATGGTGGGTACGGCAACGAATTTGAAGAGTCTGGTGTAGATCCCTGCGATAAAGTTGAAAAAATCATTGAGAGCGCCGATATTCAACGCTCCGAGGATGGCGCCGAGGATCAGGGCGCTCATCCACAGTGTAAACTGTTTCCAGTTGAAGCTCCGTGAGGACTTATTTTCACTCATGTTCAGTATGCTCCTTATATTTGAGGCAGTTTCAAAAGGCATAATATACACTTTGAAGCAGATCTTTTCAAGCTGTCATCTTTGCAACCATAAAAAAGCGGGATGACATTTCAGCCATCCCGCTGCCGGATAGTGCCGTGAACGATCAGGGCATCAGCAATGCCTGAAATTCGTCAATGGGCAGCTGACGGGAGTAGAAAGACTGTTCAAAGACCTCAGCGTATTGGATCTTGGAACCCATCTCTTCGCCGTAAGCACGTTTCAGCTCAGCTCTGTAGGTATCGGCAGCTGTGCGGAAACGCTGATTCCACTTCATCAGGTGCTGCTTGCGTTCTTCTTCGTTGAGTTTGGTGACATCAAAGTTCCTGTCGCCGTCCGCCCATGGGAGCCACTCATAGAACTGGGAACGGTGACACGCCATGGCGGCAAGTTTCTCATCCATGACTGAATCGATCTCAATAACAGCGTCTGCCCGGAGAGGACGGGGATCGGTGAAACGGTCAAAGCTGTGGGCAAATACAGGAACCTGATCCGGAATGGGGGTGTCTTCGCAGAAGTGGGGCACCATACAGGTGTAGGCACAATCCATCACCAGCTGCGCCGTGGCACGGTGGTCGGGGTGATAGTCGCAGAGACGGTGGGTGATGACCAGATCGGGATTCCAGCTGCGCAGGATACGCATGATCTTGATACGGTTGGCAAGGGTGGGTTCAACACCGCAATTCTGATCGGCAATGACCTGATATTCGGCAATGCCTGAGGTCAGTCCTGCCTGACGGGCTTCTTCAATACGGATCTTTGCAGTTTCTTCTCTTGAAAGACTGTAGTGCCCCGTGTCACCGTTGGTGACGGAAACGAACTTGACTTTGTGCCCGGCACGTGCCAGTTTGATGGCAGTTCCGCTGCAGAGGATGTCGGCATCATCAGGGTGGGCACCGAAGAAAATAATACGTTTTTCTTTCATTTTGAGTTACCTATTTTTGTTTATGGTAAAAACAGACGTGCAAATTCATCAAGGGGAAGCTGCCGGGAGTAATCGGACTGTTCAAAGGTTTCGGCGTAGACCACTTGGGAGCCCTTTTCGGCGCCGTAGACCTGCTTCAAAGTCTCTCTTCCATTGTCGGCAGCAATACAGAAGCGCCGGTTCCATTTCAACACATGGTTGAAGCGTTCTTCCTCATTGAGTTTACTGACATCAAAATCCTTGTCACCGTCTCCCCAGGGGAGCCATTCGTAGAACTGGGTCCTGTGGTGACTCATGGCGGCGACTTTCACTTCCATGACGGAGTCGATCTCAACTGCCGCATCCGCTCTCTGGGGACGGGGATTAACAAAACGGTCAAAGCTGTAGGCAAAGACGGGGATCTTGTCAAAGACAGGCGTTTCCGGACAGCAGAGGGGGACCGAGATCATGTAAGCCGAATCCAGTACCAGCTGTGAGGCGGCACGGTGATCGGGGTGGTAGTCACAGGTACGGTGGGTAATGACCACATCGGGCTGAAACTTTCTGATACAGCGGATGACCCGTTTCCGGTTTTCGACGGTGGGTTCCAGTTCACCATCGTGGAGCGGGAATATTTCATACTCTGAAACCCCAAGAACTCTGGCTGAATTCTGCGCTTCAATGGCACGGGCAGCGGCAAGCTCTTCAGGTTTCATGCTGTAGTGACCGCTGTCGCCGTTGGTCATGGAAACAAATTTAATGACATGTCCGGCTTGCGCCAGTTGGTAAGCTGTGCCGCCGAAAAGGATATCGGGATCATCCGGATGTGCACCGAAAAAGAGAAAGCGTTTCTGTTCCATAGGATCATCTCAAGGTTTTGGTTTTGTTGATGAGTTCGCTCAAGAGTTTGTCATAAACTTTACGGTCAATGGGGAATTTTACCTCAGAGTTGGTAAAGTGTGAAATAGTGATGGCATTGGCGAATTCCACGGCAGCCCAGGCGTCGGCTCCGGGAGCGATCAGTTCTTCGCCGTTGCGGATGGCGGCGGCGATGTTCTTCCAGATCTCCCCGGCTCCTCTGAGTTTTTCGGGGATGGGGACCTCTGTCGTTTCACTTTCAACTTTGGGGAATCCAGCTTCACCTGCAATGAGTTCTGAAACGGACTCCTTCAATTTTGTCAGGGTCAGTTTCGTGCCTTCCCGGACCAAAGTTCCTTTATCCCCCACGATCTCGATACGGTCGATCCCGGGAGCTTCACCGGTGTTGGCATAGAAGCGGATGGGGAATCCCGCCTTGTTGATGAAGGTGGCTTCAACTTCATCTTCAGTCTCAATATCGTGGAGCCGGGTGCCGATAGTGCCCCGGACGCTTGTCATTTCTCCGAACCACCAGTGGAGAAGGTCCAGATTATGGGGCGCCTGATTCATGAGCACGCCGCCCCCTTCGCCTTTCCACTTGCCCCGCCATGCCTGCTTGTCGTAGTAGTTTTGGCTGCGGAGCCAGTCGGTGCAGACAAAGTCCACCCGGATGATCTTGCCCAGAGCATTTTCAGAGAGCATTTGCTTGATGAGGATGTTGACAGAGGTTGTCCGCATGGAAAAGTTGGTGGAAAAAACGGTTCCCGCCTCTTTGGCAACAGCCAGCAGGGCATCGGTTTTGCTTATGGTGTCGGTCAGGGGCTTTTCACACATGACATGGAGCCCCTTGCGGAACGCCGCCATGGAGATCTCTCCGTGACAGGGATGGGGGGTCGCAACTGCCACAATGTCGCACAATCCGGAGTCCAGAAGGTCGCGGTAGTCAGAAAAATGGGGGATCCCTGCTTTTTCTTCCCCTTTCAGGTTTTCGGGATTGATGTCACACAAAGCTGTGACCTGAAAATTTTCCGGTTGTCCTTTCAGGTGCTTCAGATGGTTGGAACCCATGATACCGGTACCGATAATACCAACTCGAATCGGAGTCATTTTTTTTATTTCCTTGATATAATTGACTTATAAAGCAAAACTTTTATTGCGATAACTGCAAGATCCTTGCTGGAAAGTGCTTACCATTGATTATGTCCCACTCCGATGGGGCGCCAGAAAGAGGATGAATGAGCCGGGTAAGTGGGGTCGGCACGGTCTGCCATGGGGACCTGTTCCCTGGTCAGCTGCTGCACATGAGCGTCGAAGAAGAAGAAGGAAGCGGCTCCGGGACCTGCGATAAGCTGCTGGTTGCCCATCTCGTTATCTCCCGGATAGGGATTGAAATGGGGGAATACCGGCAGAAAATAGGATTGTTCAGTACTTTTTGCGGTGTTATGGTCAAGATATGTTGCTCCGAAGGGACTTTCACCGGCAGCCATGCTTCTTGAAGCATAACGTACTCTGGCAACTTTGCTGCCCTGATCTTTGCCGTTGAGGGTGATTCCGTTTCCGCCCACAGCGGCACCTCCTGCCTTGGCGATTTTTTCAAGCATGGCACTTTCCCGTGCCGGACAGAACAAAATATGTTTGAAAAGATCGCCTTTGGAAGATCTTGCAAAGCCGCCGATACCGCCGCCTGATTCATTTGAAGTGGTGATGGAAGTTCCGAGATAAGGAGGAAAATACCCTCCTTTGTTGTCAGGAGTATTATCAGATCTGAATATGGAAAGAGTCCATTTTCTGGAAGATCGACTGCTGTACCCTCCGTTCCACAGTCCGGGATAAAAGCCGTTGTAATCACTCACATAAAAGATCCACGCTTTGGCAAGGGTGCCCATGTTGTTGACACAGGCAATGGAGTGAGCCCGGGCACGCGCCTGCTGCAGAGCAGGCAGAAGCATAGCAGCGAGAATGGCGATAATGGCGATCACAACCAGAAGTTCGATCAACGTAAATCGTAAAATGCGCATATTTTCATTCCATATATTTACAACTTGCAAAGACATCAGAGATGTGCTCTCATTGATTTTTTTACAATTATTTTGGCGACTGAATACCGTTCTTTCAAGATGGAGTAATATACAGTTGTCTTGCAGAAAAGTCAAGAGGATCCAAATAAAAAAAAGAAATCTTTTGATGAGGATTTGAAAAAAACACCATGGCAGTATATATTAAGTACCAGTCCGGATTTTCGGGGCGTAGCGCAGTGGCTTAGCGCGTCTGCTTGGGGAGCAGAAAGGCGCGGGTTCGATCCCCGCCGCCCCGACCATTTATTTTGCCCAAATTCTTGGGCAAAAATACATGAAGCCGTCAGGCTTCGCTTCATGCACCGCAGGTGCGCTTCATGGCACAACGTGCCGCTTCATACTTTTGTGTGCTTGACACGCCAGAGGCGTGCAAGACACAAAGTGCTTCATAAAAGCCTGACGATG